>DASRWO010000219.1:0-4462 GCA_035654555.1 Candidatus Deferrimicrobiaceae bacterium
CCGCGCCCGCAGCAACCGATGAATGCCTTCGGTATACGGCTTAACGGCCGCGGCGTCGCCGGAGACGATGCCCCATCCGATGCGCCACCCTGGAACCAGATAATTCTTCGACATGCCGCCAAAGGTGATGCAGGGGACATCGGGCGCGACCGAAGCGAAGGCAATGTGAGGAATGGCGTTTCCTTGGGAATCGAAATCGAGAATCAGCTTGTCGTAGATCTCGTCGGAGAAGACGACCAGATTGTGGCGACGAGCAATTTCGGCTAGATGTTCGAGCATTTGCTTGGAGCACAGCGAACCGGTGGGATTGTTGGGATTGATCAAAACAATCGCGCGCGAGCGCGTTGTGAGCTTGCGCTCGATATCGGCGAGTTCGGGCTGCCAGGCGTCATCTTCGTTCAGATCGTAGGCGTTCAGTTTTATGCCTAATTTACAGAGCACCGCCGAGTAGAGCGGATAATCAGGCTTCGGCGTAAGGATGTCCTCGCCCGGATTCACCAGCGCCGAGATGCACAGATCTACGGTCTCACTCACGCCAGATGTGACGAAGACATCACGAACTGTGGAGATACCCTTGCGCGTGGCCTCGCCACGAATCGCCTCGAGCGCTTCCGGAATTCCGGGTGATGGGGCATAGCCATTCTTGCCATCACGCATGGCTTTGTACGCGGCTTCAATGATGTGGGGTGGAGTTTGGAAATCGAAGTTGAGCGGGTCGCCGACATTCAGCGGCAGAACTTTGTGTCCCTGCTGAATGACTTCATCGGCGACGCAAGCCAGATCGCGAATGGCGTAGCGAACGTTGTCGAGACGGGCGGCGGGGTTGACTTCGCGGGATTGAGTTGTGGGCATCGAGCTAAGACCAAAACTTAAACACAGGGGGCACAGGGACCACGGGGTAATTCTAACCGATTGACCTATCCCGTGTTCCTCTTGGGCCCTGTGTTGAAGATCTTTACTCTCCGCGATCGATCTGCGCCTTCTGCAGCGTGTCTGAATAGTCCACGTAGACCGACTTCCATTCGGTATAGAAATCGATGGCGCCGATGCCGCCTTCGCGGTGCCCGTTGCCGGTGGCTTTTGTACCGCCGAACGGCAGATGCACTTCCGCGCCGATGGTCGGGGCGTTGATGTAGGTGATGCCGGCGTCAAAGTCGCGAATAGCAGCGAAAGCTTTATTCACATCTTTCGTGTAGAGCGAGGAAGAAAGTCCATACTCGATGCCGTTGGCGATCTCGATAGCGTTTTCGAGGTCGTCGCAGGGAATAATCGACACAACGGGGCCGAAGATTTCTTCCTGCGCAATGCGCATCGTGGGATCAACATCAGAGAAAACCGTTGGCTCCATGAACCAGCCATACTGGTAGTCGCCGTTAGTGAGACGATTGCCGCCGGTCATTAATTTTGCGCCTTCGTTTTTGCCGATATCGACGTAGCTGAGATCGGTTTGTAATTGTTTTTCGTTGATGGCTGGTCCCATCTCAGTTGTCTCGTCAAGGCCGTTGCCGACTCTTAGTTTTTTGGCACGCGCGACGTAGCGTTCAATGAACTCACGGTAGACGCCCTTCTGCACGATGATGCGGCTGGTCGCAGTGCAGCGCTGGCCGGTAGTGCCGAACCCGCCCCAGAGGCCGCCTTCGATGGCGAGATCCAGATTCGCATCGTCGAGCACAACCATCGGATTCTTGCCGCCGAGTTCGAGCGAGCAATGTTTGAAACTCTGGGCCGCGATTCCACCGATGATGCGGCCTACGGCGGAAGATCCGGTCAAAGAGATAGCGCGCACGTCCGGGTGTTCGGCCAGCGGAGCTCCGACCTCGGGGCCGAATCCCGCGACGATGTTGATCACGCCTTTCGGAAGTCCCGCATCGGTCAGAGCGCGAACAAGATTAAACGTGGAGAGCGGAGTATCCTGCGCGGGCTTGATCACACAAGTGTTGCCGCAGACGATAGCGGGCAGCAACTTCCAGGAAGAAATTGCCATGGGAAAATTCCAGGGCGTGATCATGCCGCAGACGCCGATCGGCTGGCGCACGGCCATGGCGAATTTGTTGGGCAGCTCGGAAGGAACTGTAGGGCCGAACATACGACGCCCTTCGCCAGCGTTGTAGTAAGCCGCATCAATTGCTTCCTGCACGTCGCCGCGAGTTTCGTTGAGCACTTTGCCCATTTCGCGGGTCATGTCGCGGGCGTACTCTTCTTTGCGTTCGATGAGAATTTCGGCGGCGCGAAAAACAATTTCGGCGCGGCGCGGCGCGGGGACGAGTCGCCATTTGGCAAAAGCGCGTTTAGCGGCGTCCACGGCAGCGTCTACATCGGCTTTGGCGGATTTCTGGAAGATGCCGACTACGTCGCGTACATCGGCGGGATTGCGGTTTTCGAAAGTTTCTCCGGTCGAGGATTCCACCCACTCGCCGTCAATAAAATTCTTAACGACTTTGGTCGGACTTTGGCCGAGCGTCGCCGGGGATGCCAGAGTGTCAGTTGCCATAATTGCTCCTTATGAACGCCATTATTGATGCTACAGAAGGAGTGGAAGGTGCGGCAAGGGATGGGGGGCTTCGGCTTCCAAGCGGCAGAGTGTCCCAGGGTAGACACTGCGCTTTAACTTCGAGGGACCATGGCGGATAATCGCGGTTAAGCGCGCGAGAGTAAGGACGACCAATGAAACGAATGGTTGTCGTTGCGGTCAGAGGTATAGCGGGAATCGCTGCTGTGGTTTTTATATTCTGCCCACTGAGCACAGGCACCCTAGTCCTCGCGTTCGCCGCCTCCGTCGCTGTTTTTCTGATTTGTCAGATTGTGCTGGGCAACTTGGACGAAACCTTCATTGATCAGGACACTCCCAACGGTTATTGGCCACCCAAACCGATTGATTGGGCAGCGCCGCCTGAGAGCCACGAGGCCATTGATAACAGTGCTGGCGGCGCAGGTAGCAAGGACTCCAGGCCCCAGAAGTAGCAAGCTTTCTATGACCATGGTATAATGACCATAATCGAAAGGCATCCTAAATGAAAAAAATGGCGGCCGGCGCCTTCAAGGTGCACTGTCTGGCGGTCATGGACGAAGTTCAGGCGAAGCGCGAATCCGTGCTCATCACCAAACGCGGCAAGCCGGTGGCAAAGCTTGTTCCCGTCGGCAAAGAAAAGGACGATATCTTCGGCTTCCTGAAGGGAAAGGTGGCCGTCCTGGGCGATGTCGTGTCTCCCATATTGACTCCGGAAGAATGGGGAGATATGTATTGATCCTGCTCGATACGCATGTCGTCGTCTGGCTGGCCGGGGATGACTCGCGGATTTCGAAGAGGGCCAAGGCAGCGATTGATGAGGCACGGCAGACGGACCGAGGACTTGCGATCTCGGATTTTACGCTGTACGAACTCTCAATGCTATATCGCAAGAAGGAGATCGGTCTGGTTATCAGTCTGGAATCTTTCCTCTATGAAGTCGAAGCGCGGTTTGTGGTCCGCCCGGTTACGGCCCGTATCTCTGCAAGCGCGTTTTATCTTCCTGCGGGCTACCCGAAAGACCCCGCGGACCGCATCATCGGGGCTACAGCCCTCGTGGAGGGACTCACACTGGTCACAGCGGATGCCCAAATCCGTGAATCGCGCGCAGTACCGACGATCTGGTGAAGGCATTTCTTGATGGCGTCATCCCGAGCGGAGCCGTTCTGCAGGCGGAGCGAGGTATCTCGCGCGTATCGCTGCCCGGCAAAAAATTACGTTGCACCGCCGCGCGGATTGCTTCTCCCCGCTTTCTCTTTGTTCGCGAATCTGCTTAAATCAATTCAAGCGCAACACCGCCGGCGTGCTGGTGTTCCTACGATCGTGGTCGACATTCACTCTCATATTCTTCCGGAAGTAGATGATGGATCGAAGTCCTGGGAGATGTCCGTCGCCATGTGCCGAATGGCCGCGGCCGACGGCATCACCCACCAGGTGGCCACTCCGCACGCCAACGACCGCTATCACTACGACCGAGCTTATCTGCAGGGAGTGGTTGCCCATCTGCAGCGACTCGTGGGCAACGCGCTAACGGTGAGCCTGGGCTGCGACTTCCATCTTTCGTACGACAACTTGCAGGATGTGCTGGCGAATCCGGAGCGTTATGCCATTGAAGGCACGCACTACATGTTAGTGGAGCTGAGCAACTACAGCGTGCCCCAGCAAACGACGGACTGCTTCATGCAGCTTGGCGACCGTGGCATTACCGCGGTGATTACGCATCCCGAGCGCAATCCAATTCTGCGCGAGAGCCCGCAGCGCGTGGTGGAATGGGCGGAGCAAGGTTGCGTGATCCAGATGACCGGCTCCGCGCTTACGGGATTTTGGGGGGAACGGGTGCGGCGCGCGGCGCACTGGCTGCTCGAACACAATGCCGTCCACGTTCTGGCCACGGATGCGCACGACACCGAGAAGCGGATTCCGATTCTCTCGACGGCTCGCGAGGCTGCGGCCGAA
>DASRWO010000220.1:0-14780 GCA_035654555.1 Candidatus Deferrimicrobiaceae bacterium
AATTCCGCCGGTATGCAACCAGCGAGAACCATTTACCGCAAAGATGTTTTGCCAGTCGAAGTCGCTGGGCTGGGAGCTGGCGATAGCGGTATGGCCGCGGTCCGAGCATCCCACCGCCGCGCGCACACCGAAGCCCCGCTCGGTAAAGTTCAACCCGTTGCGCACGCTTCTGCCAATTCCGTCGTATGGCACCCAGCGGATGAGCGAGGTATCGACCCCACCCTGAAGGATCAGATCCTCGAGCAGTTGGCCAATCTGATTTTTGGCAAATGCAGTCACCACAGCGGTTCGCATACCGAAGCACCGTCGTAGTGCGCGAGCAACGTTGTATTCTCCGCCTCCTTCCCAGGCGCGAAAGTTTCGCGCCGTGTGGATGCGTTCCTCCCCGGGATCGAGCCGCAGCATCACTTCCCCCAGACTGACGCAATCCCACTTGCAGCTTTCCGCCGCTTTTAAATTGATCGGAATCATAGCCCAGCATTCTAGCTGTTTCGAGTGCGGCTTGTTTACTTCTGCCGTTGGATGGCGCTAAATTTCATGGGTCAACCCGCAACGGAGGACAACCGGCGCAGCGTATAATCGCGGCGAAAGAAAATCGACAGTGAAAATTCTAAGGTTAAAGACCGCAGTGGTTGAGGGCAACTTCGATTGGACCTTTGTCCGCATTGAAACCGACGAAGGAATCCGTGGTCTGGGCGAATGTTTTTTCGCGCCCGGACTGACGTCCATTCTCCGCTCACTCGAATCTTTGCTGATTGGGGAAGATCCCCGCGACATTCATCGACTGTTTCGTAAGCTGCAGCTTGCGACTTCAGGCGCCGGTTCGGTCGCAGGCATCGTGTATAACGCGATCAGCGGCATCGAAGCGGCGCTCTGGGATGTGCTCGGCCAATGGCTCGACGCCCCTATCTTTCGGCTGCTCGGCGGAAAGTTTCGCGATCAAGTTCGTGTCTATGCCGATTGTCACGGCGGTGAAGCACTGGAAAGCCTGAACGAAGTCTTGCGGTCCCGTGCAGCGTCGTGGCAGCCACAATCTTCAGCCCACGCGGGACGAGACTACTTTGGAGAGGCTAACGAGGAATTGCCGGCTTCGTCCGAGGACTATCGTCGCCAGGCCCTAAAGAAAAGAGCCGATGGATTCACGGCTCTGAAGTTCGATCTAGATGTGCCCGGCACCGAAGGCTCCGATCCTCATAATCGAGTGCTGAACAATCGCGCCATCGACCACATGGTAAGTTTAGTCGGCGCGGTTTACGATGCGGTGGGAAACGATACCGACATCGCCGTCGATTGCCACTGGCGCTATAACGCCAGCGACGTAGTGAAAGTGGCGCGCGAACTAGAACCATTCCGGCTGCTGTGGCTGGAAGATCCAGTTCCGCCCAACAATACGGCTGCGCTGAAGGAAGTGAGTTCTAAAGTGCGTGTGCCGATCGCTACCGGCGAAAATCTTTTTCTCTTCGAGGGCTTTCAGGAAATCATCGCGCAGCACGCGCTCAGCGTTGTGACTCCGGATATACAAAAAGTTGGCGGTCTGGCCGCCGCTCAATCCATCGCGCAGTTTGCCGACGTGCATTCCATGCCGATCGCTCCGCACAATATCAGCAGCCCGGTTGGCACCTTAGCTTCGGCTCACTTCTGTGCCGCGATTCCAAACTTTCTTGCTCTTGAATTTCATGCTTCTGACGTGCCCTTCTGGAACGACCTTGTGGAAGGGGTACCAGCGCCAATGATTCGGAATGGTTTCATTTCCATCCCGGAGAGACCAGGCCTCGGAGTCACGTTGAATGAGGATGTCGCCCGGCGCTATGCCCGCAAAGGCGAGCCGTTTTTTGAATAAGCGGGCGCGAGGGTTCGAGAATTTATGTCCATGGCAAAGATAGAAGTCTTACGAAAAATTGTCGACTCAGGCCTGATCGCGGTAATCCGCGCGGAAGACCCGACCCAAGCCGCCCAAATCGCCGACGCTTGTGCTCTCGGTGGCATTGCTGCCCTCGAAATCACATTCACCGTTCCGGGAGCAGCGGAAGTGATCGCGCATCTCGCGAAAAAGTGTTCCAAAGAGATTTTGTTGGGAGCGGGCACGGTTCTCGATCCGGAAACCGCCCGCATTGCAATCCTCGCCGGAGCGCAATTTGTAGTGAGCCCTGCGGTCAACGTTGAAACGGCGCGTCTCTGCAATCGTTATCAGATCCCTTATATGCCGGGGGCTGCAACCATCGGCGAAGTGATCGAAGCCATGGAGTGCGGCGCTGATATCGTAAAGGTCTTCCCTGGCGAAATCCTAGGGCCGGCGTTCGTCAAGGCCGTGAAGGGCCCTCTGCCTCAAGCGCAACTCATGCCCACCGGTGGCGTCAGCCTGGAGAATGTCGCCCAATGGATCAAGGCCGGTTCGGTTGCCATCGGAGTGGGAGGGAATCTAACTGCTGGTGCAAAGACTGCTGATTTCGACTCCATCACACGGCTCGCAAAACAGTTCGTGGAAAAGGTCAAAGAGGCGCGTGGCCAATGAGCACGACGAAGTTATGGAACTCCGACGACGAACTTTTTGCCATCGTGCAGCGTGAGCTGTTTACCTGCGTCGTGGGCGACGTGATGGACAAACTGGAGCTTCAGCATCAGTTTCTCCCGCCGCAGATTCAACCTCTTCGTCAGGATATGGTTGTAATCGGACGCGCCATGCCAGTGCTGGCGGTAGACGTATTTGCCGAAAAGATTTCCGGCAGCGCAAACAAGCTGATGGACAAGCCGTTTGGCTTGATGCTGGAAGCGCTGGACGACCTCCGCACAAATGAAGTCTATGTGAACACCGGTGCCTCGCCCCGAAACGCACTTTGGGGCGAACTGATGAGTACGCGCGCCCGAAAGCTGGGCAGCCGCGGAGCAGTGTTGAATGGATACGTGAGAGATACCAAGGCCATTCTGAATATGAGTTTCCCGACGTTCGGTTTCGGCTCCTACGGGCAAGACTCCGCGCCACGCTACAAAGTCGTCGACTTCCGCATTCCCGTCGAAATTGGATCGGTGCGCATCCATCCGGGAGATATTCTTTTTGGTGACATCGATGGAGTTCTTTTGGTTCCTGCTGAAACTGAAACTGAGGTGTTCACCCGGGCGCTCGAAAAAGCCCGCGGCGAGAAGACGGTGCGGAAGGCCATTGAAGAAGGCAGCAGCGCAGTGGAAGCGTTCGAGAAGTATGGAATCATGTAATAAATAATGGGCGTATCGACTGCAAAGCCGTTATCTCGCCAGCAGCAGGTGCGGGATTTTCTTCAGAAAAATAGTTTGCGTGCCTGGATTGCCTGGCGGCCCGACGAACTCCTGATGCTGTCTGGTTATTTTCCCTTCTGGGGCGCATCGTTGCTGATTTATTTTGCCGATGCCGAGTCCTTGCTATTCGTTCCTCAGATCGAACCGCGCGATCATATTCCCGATTGGTTGCGGGTAAGAGAATATCCCTGGGGTGATCTCAAATGCTCCGATCCATATTCCGTTCTAGTCTCGGCGGTTGCTGATGAGCTCGCCAAAGTACATGTCGATACTGAACAGGTGGGGATGAATCCTGGTGCCTCGCGAACTTCTCTGCCGATTCAAGCAGCCGAGCAGATCCCTATTCCTGAAGATTTTGCGAAACAGCTCTTAGTGCTCGCCGCAAAACCAGATGCTCAGCGTCAATCGGCTTTTGCAGATCTTTATTTAAAAAAAACCGGGGAAGAGGTTCAAGCGATCCGTTTGGCAAATCAGGTCGCCAATATCGGGTTGGATGCTTTCTTCGAAAATCTACATCTGGGAACTTCGGAAGCGGAAATTGCGGCAGCCGTCGAGTCAGCGATTTACGGGCAGATCGGCCGGGACGGAATATTTCATTCCAGAAGCTGGGCTATGGTCCAATCTGGTCCTAACAGTGCTCATGCCGGACAATTCAATCGCTCGACCGGACGGCGTCTGCAGGATGGCGACTTGGTCTTGATCGAACTTGCAACTTGCGTAAACGGTTACTGGAGCGACCTCACGCGCACCGCTGCGGTCGGTTCGGCGAAGGCTGAAGTTGCGGAGATACTCGCTCTTGCCGAAGCAGCGCAGCAGGCCGCGATTGATGGCGTGCGCGCTGGCGTTTCGGCTGGTCGCGTTGACGCATTAGCCAGGGACAAGATCGCAGCGCAAGGATTCTCGTCTTTCTTCACCCATCACACTGGTCACCACGTTGGCTTCCGCTATCACGATCCCGGATTTCTGATCGCTCCCAGAGTGAGCGCGAGGCTTGAGCCCGGTATGGTGATCACGATCGAGCCGGGAGTATATGTTCCCGAACGTGGCAGCGGCGCACGGATCGAAGACAATTTGCTGGTCACCGAGACAGGTTGCGAAGTGCTTTCGAGGGTGGAAACGGGCCCGCGCACATGATCAGCATTGATCTCTCGGGCAAGGCGATTCTGATCACTGGAGCGTTGGGTGCTATCGCCGAGCACGTGGTCCGAAGGCTCGCTCAGAGCGGTGCGACGCCGGTGCTCACGGATATCAAATCCGCCGATCAAGCTGAATCTATCCTTAATGAATGGCAGATTCCGCCTTCGTCTTATTTTTATCTGGCCGCCGATATCACCGACTCCGGCCAGGTGGACCATGTCGTAAACGCAGCCTTTGAAAAATTCCCTAACATGGATACGGTTATCGGCCATGCCGGAGGCTGCGGGCTACATCCCTTCGCCAGCACATCCGAGGCCGAGTATGAACGCATCTTCCGCTTCAATTATTTTGCGCAAACCTATCTCGCTAGGTCCGTGCTCGCGCACTGGATGCAACGCAAGATTGCCGGTCACCTGATCTTTACGTCCTCTTATGTGGCTCGAATGCCACACACACAAATCCCTGCCTACTCCTCTGCGAAAGCGGCGCTGGAGAACTTCGCACGAAGCTTGGCGCTGGAATATGCCCTCACTGGCATTCGGGTGAATGTGGTTTCACCGGGTAACGTTGCGGCGGGAAGTTCCCTGAAGGTGTTTGACGAGGATCCAGCCTACCGGGAATTTGTTCTTCGAGTTTCGCTGGGCAGAAGAAACAGTCCGGAATCGATCGCAGACGCGTTTGTTTTTCTTTGCTCGCCACTGGCCAGCGAAATTAATGGACAAATTCTCAGCCCGGATTACGGCGCGGGCATCGGAAATCGTCTATGAAAATTGGACTGGGCCTTTACCGTCACATGCTGACGCGCGATTACTACGATTTCGCACGCCAGGCTGGCTGCACTCACGTGGTGGTGCATCTGGTTGACTACTTCAGTCAGGGCCCGTCTAATCCGCGCAACAATCAGCCCACTGGCTCGAAATACGAAGCTTGGGGACTTGCTGGTGATCCGAATCAGCTTTGGACCGTGAAGGAACTCAAAACTCTTCGCGGAGAGATCAAAAACGCCGGCCTGGTTCTGGCTGCGATTGAGAATCTTGATCCCGCGCACTGGCACGATATTTTGCTCGATGGTCCGCTACGCTCACAACAGATCGAGAAAGTGAAAACCATCATCCGGCGCATGGGAGAAGCCGGGATCCCGGTACTCGGTTACAACTTCAGTTTGGCAGGCGTGTGCGGACGCGTGACGGCTCCGCTGGGGCGTGGCCGCGCAATTACGCTGGGGATGGAGGGCCCCGCCGAAGACGTACCGATTCCAAACGGGATGATCTGGAACATGATCTATGATCGCAACGCGCCTGCAGGTGCCCTCTCCCCGATCTCGCATGAAGAACTCTGGCGGCGCCTGCAAAGATTTCTGGAAGAAGTCATTCCGGTAGCCGAGGAATCAGGCGTGGAACTCGCCGCCCATCCGGACGATCCTCCCATGCCGACGATGCGGCAGCAGCCGCGCCTCGTCTACCAGCCTCACATGTATCAACGATTGATTGACCTAGCTCCCAGCCGATCTAATGCCTTGGAGCTTTGCGTGGGTACTCTCGCCGAAATGACAGAAGGAAATATTTACGACGCGGTGGATCAATACAGCAAGCAAGGCAGGATTGCATACATTCATCTTCGCAACGTCGTGGGAAAGGTGCCGCATTATCGCGAGACGTTTATCGATGAAGGGGACGTGGATATGATTCGCATCCTCGCGATCCTGCACCGCAATGGATTCGACGGCGTGCTCATTCCCGATCACACTCCGCAGATGACTTGTTCCGCGCCCTGGCATGCGGGCATGGCGCACACGCTCGGCTTTATGCTCGCAGCAAAGGCAATGATCGAATCTTCCCAACCACGCGCAACCGACCTGGCAACCACTCATGAGCGCGACTAGCTCGAACATTCCTTCTGGTCGTGCGTATTCGCGCGGTCCGCTCCTCATTGCAGCCACGGTCTCCACGCTGGGCGGATTACTGTTTGGTTACGACAACATTGTAATCAGCGGCGCGATTGGATATTTAAGCCGGTTCTTTCATTTGGACGCGGCAGGGATCGGATGGGCCGCAGGATGCGCTTTGATCGGATGCATAGCTGGTTGTGCCGCGGCCGGAAGCGTCGCCGATTATCTCGGCAAGAAAAAAGGTCTCGCGCTATGCGCGCTTTGTTTCGCTCTGTCTTCTGTCGGAATGATGTTTGCCTCGAATCTGCATCAGTTTGTTTTTTGGCGCCTGATTGGAGGGGTCGGCATCGGAGCGGCATCGGTGATTTCTCCGAATTACATTGCGGAAATTGCTCCCACGCGGGTTCGCGGCCGCTGCGTCACGCTTTATCAGCTCGGAATCGTGGTCGGAATTCTTGCCGCAGTCTTCGTCAACATGCTCATTCAGCGCATGGGCGACGAAGCGTGGAACGTAACCACGGGCTGGCGCTGGATGTTTTTCGCCGGAGTTGTGCCCGCGATTCTTTTCGGATTGATGATTCTGCCCGCGGTCGAAAGCCCGCGCTGGCTCATGAAAATGGGCCGCCGCGATGAAGCCCGCAACGTTCTCGCGAAAATCAACGGTGTCGAGGCTGCGAAACGCGAAGCTGCTGAAATCGAGAATTCGCTGGCCACAGAAGAAGGTCACATCTCCGAACTCTTCACAACCTTCCGGCGTCCATTGCTGCTTGGCATCATGCTGGCGGGGTTGCAGCAAATCAGCGGTATCACACCCTTATTTTCTTTTCTACCCGAGATCTTTCGCTCCGCCGGAACTGCAACTAGCGACGCATTTTTCCAGTCGGTGCTGGTCAGCCTCATCAATCTTTTATTTACGCTGTTCGCTCTCTGGCTGGTGGATCGTGCCGGACGGAAAACTCTAATCCTCGCCGGGACTGCTGTCCAATTCGTTTCTTTTGCATTAGTCGGCTGGTTCTATCACAGTCACGGCAGCGGCCTGGCGGTATTGATTTGCGTAATGAGTTTTGTCGCCGGACATGCATTTGGGAACGGCGTGGCCTGCTGGGTGATCATCTCGGAAATCTATCCCACCAAGGTCCGCGGGCGTGGCATGTCCATCGCTACTACTGCACTGTGGCTGGTGGGGTATCTCGGGAATCAACTGTTCCCTCTCATGCAGAAACATCTGGGATCGGACGGAACATTCTGGTGTTTCAGCGCCGGGGCGTTGTTAACCATCATTTTGGTCGGCTGGCTGATTCCCGAAACCAAAGGCCGTTCGCTCGAAGAAATCACAAAGTTTTGGACAGAAAGGAAATCCGTCCTGGTGGGGTAGGGGACAAGTTTCCACCCCGTTACTCCGTCTACGCCTTTACCTCTCCCAATCGACGCTCGAGAAATCTGCGCTCGCTTTCGTTGGTGGCCAGCGACAGCGCGCGCTCGTAATTCTTCGCAGCTTCCTCCATGGATCCCATCCGGCGCAACAAATCGGCACGGACGGCATGCAACAGATGATAGTTGTCGAGAGCACCGGTTTCGCCAATGGCATCGACGAGTGCGAGCGCTAGCTGAGGGCCGGCCGCCATTGCCACCGCGACGGCCCGATTCAACGATATGACGGGCGACGGTTGCAGTCGCTCGAGAAGGTCGTAGAGTTCTACAATGCCAGACCAGTCCGTTTCTTCAGTGCGCATCGCCCGGCAATGCTGGGCCGCGATCGCCGCCTGCACGGCATATGGACCGGGTCCGTCACGAAAAGCTTCGTCGACGAGCGGTAGCGCCTCGGCAATTTGGCGATGATCCCAGCGGCTGCGATCTTGCTCTTCAAGAACGATCAGGTCGCCCGCCTCGTCGATGCGCGCGTCGCGCCGCGCATCGTGAAGCAGCATCAGAGCCAGCAGAGCCGTCACTTCCGCCGGAGGCCTTGGCCCTATCAACAGTCTCACCAGACGCCCCATGCGGATGGCCTCAACGCAAAGATCGGTCCTCACCAGCGGGCCGCCCCGAGTCGCGGCGTAGCCTTCGTTGAAGACGAGGTAAATCACAGTCAGCACGGCATCGAGCCGCGCCGCCATGTCCTTGGTATCAGGCACAACATATGGAATACCGGCATCGCGAATCTTGCGCTTGGCGCGAACCAGCCGCTGTGCCATTGTTGTTGCCGGCACAAGGAAGGCCCGGGCAATCTCGTCGGTTTCGAGACCGCAAAGGCTGCGGAGGGTCAGTGCTACCTGCGCCTCCGGAGCCAGCGCAGGATGGCAGCAGGTAAAGATAAGGCGAAGTCGATCGTCGGGAATTTCGCTGCTGTCATAATCCGGCTCCTCTATGGTGCGGACCATTCCGCTGCTGACATACGCTTCGAGTTTCTCCTCAAACCTCGCTTTTCGCCGGATGCGGTCGATGGCCTTGTGCCGGGCCGTCTGGATCAGCCATGCGCGGGGGAACTCTGGGACGCCGGATATTCTCCACTGATCGACCGCGACCGTAAACGCTTCCTGGGCACACTCCTCGGCAAGATCGAAATCACCAACCAGCCCAATCAGGGCAGCCACGATTCTTCCCCAATCGGAGCGATAAACTGCATCAACGGCCCCAGAGGCATCAGGCGGCATGCCTCATTTTAGGTTTTCCGGATTGATGTGTCGATTTGCTCGCTTTCGGTTTGCCGGATCGATGGAGTCAGCCGACTGTTAAACTCTCAGCGCTTGTCGATTTTTATATTCGCCATTCGATTTATCCATGGAGGCAACAAATGAAATATATGCTACTGATTTATGCCGACGAACAAGCCTGGACAGAAACAGAGCGGGAGCGGTGCTACGGGGAATCGACTCAACTGGCGCATCGGCTGGAGGCAAAAGGGCAATTTCTCGCCGCTAACCCGCTGCAATCGGTGGCATTGGCTACTAGCGTCCAGGTACGCAACGGCAAACAGCTAGTCACCGACGGCCCATTCGCGGAGACTCGCGAGCAGCTAGGTGGATACTTTCTGGTGGAGGCGAAGAATCTCGACGAGGCAATTGAAATTGCCGGCCAGATTCCCGGCGCGCGAAAAGGTACCGTCGAAATCCGGCCCGTGGTGGACGTAGCGGGACTGCCGGCCGCTTAGTTGGCGCTTTAGGGTCGACGTCAGTTTTCAGAGATCGCAGGCGGATCGGTCGTCCATTCTGCTACGAAGCTGGAGACCGCACTCCGTCCTCATGCACGTAGCGAATCACTTCGACTTCGGACATGGCAATCAGACCCTCATCCACCATGTCATCGAGAGCAGGCAGAAGCTTGTTGATGTTCTGTTCCGTATCGATGACTGAGACCATAATCGGCCGATCCGAGGAGCCCAGCAGATGTTTCTTATGAATAAGCGAGCTCGCTCCGTAGCCCTCAATGCCGCGAAACACGCTGGCACCGGCAATATCGAGTTCGCGGCACTTAGTCACAATGGCCTCGTACAGGGGTTTACCGCGCCACTTGTCATCCTCACCAAAATGGATACGCAACAATTTGGCTTTTCCTTCGAGCTTCATAACCGTGTCTCCTGCCGCCGCTCCGCTTTGTCATAGTTGTGCGTGTACTTGATGACGTCCGCGTCGGATAGCACGACCAAACCTTGCTTCACCATTCGGTCCAGTATCGGCATGAACGCTCTTAGTTTTTCTTCCGTATCGACTACGGAGAGCAGGATCGGCCGGTCATGGGAAAGACTCAGCGTGGCGTCTCTATGAATTCTTCGATTTGCCCCGTAACCGAGAATCCCCCGATAGACCGTAACGCCCGCAATGTCGTTCGATCGCAGACCATTTACGATGGCTTCATACAACGGCTTACCGTTCCACTTGTCGTTTTCGCCGACGTAAATCCGCATCATCTTGGCTTTGCCCTCGCACTTCAACGCAGGCGCCTTCGCCATTGGATCTTTGTGTTCTTTCTCGGCAGGCTTGACGATTGTGGTGTCGTGCATCTCAATCAATCCCGCACCTGCCATTGCTTGCAACTTGGGCAGCAGCTCTTCAACCTTGTACGCAGTTTCGATGAACTCGATCTTGACCGGCAAATGGACCGCCAGGTCCACCAGAGCGGTGGTTTGCATTTGATGATCTGCGCCAAATCCAGCAATGCCACGCGTCACGGTTGCGCCCGACACGCCGCGGAAGAAGAGGAAATCGAGGATAGCGGCATAGGCAGCGCTTCCATGGTATTTCTGATCCTCAGCCACATAAATGCCTACTTTCTTACCGGGTCCGGCTGTGAGCACGTTGTCCTCCTGACATTAGAATCCTCTGTGACCCCGCAAAATTTGGTAACTCGTCTCGCCCTCACCGGATGAGATAGAAGTCCCGATCTTCACGCGATTGCCCTCCCTGCTATCACTCCTCCCCACACTGCAACAAACCCAACAACCACGCTCAGGGCTACGTAGAGAAGCCCCAGTTCGATCTGTCCGTCCTGGATCGCACGAAACGTCTCGAACTCGAAGCTCGAGAATGTTGTGTAACCTCCGATGAAGCCAATGGGAATCAGGTATCGCCAGTTGGGACTCCATTGAGTTCTCACAGTCAGTAGAGCAAAGACCAGGCCAATTAGAAACGAGCCTGTGATGTTGATTACAAGCGTTCCGTAGGGAAAGCGAGTTCCCAATTTGCTTCCGATGTAACTGCCCAGCCAAAAGCGTACAACCGATCCCAGACCGCCTCCAATGCCAATCATCATGTATTTCAGCAAAGTCGTCCTATTCCTTTCTTTTTCACAAGCCTCTACGATACGTCGGCACGCTTCAGCTAGCTGTCATCATCACGCGAGCTCGCTTGCCATGAATCCCAAGTCACGCCGAATTAGGCCTTCGTCTGGTCCCGTCGCAGTTCCGAGTTTTCCCTAGCATTCGACCTGAGGCGCGTCTATGATGTGGCGGCAACGCACGCCACTGCAGCCAGATTCCCTACCATCTTCACGCTCCCGAGAAAAGTGGACTTTGTATTTTGCGGATTGCGGCCGGTACCACGACTCCGCGACAAACAATCCGCTTGTCAGGAGTCATCAGCTGTTCCGGCTTAATCGGTGGGACAGCGGTTGACGGTGAACTCCATCACCCTTGCACGACACCATTAGTACAGCAAAAGACCAGTGTCGAAGTCAAAGGGATTCGGCGGGTTCTGGTGACTAAGATCAAGTGCCAGCTCGCTTGAACCGATTTTAAGTCTCGGAAGGAAGCTGGAATTCAGTCGTTCTGTTATGGCCGTATTTTCGAGAAAGAGAAATTCCAGTTGTTCACTCCCGGGGCCGTACAGTTGCCGCACACCACGTTGGATGGGATTCCACCTGTTACGAACTCTGAACGACGGCACAGCAACATGACTTCCGTAATTAGTGCTTAGCTATCTCTTTGTGACACTCTTAGGTTAGTTAGCCTGCTTAGTAACTAGACGTTTCCATGTTCGTAGCTCCATGCATGACTAAGCGAGTCACCCAGGCGCTGAGATCCTGTTCATGTATTTGCCCCGCGCAATTATTCGTCACGTTCTGATTACTCTCTCGTTCGTACTGTTGTATCTGCTCCTGAACCGGCCCGAAATTGTTTTCTTTTCTCGCATTGGATTCGTCGCCTGGTACCCAGCCATTGGCCTGGCCATGGCGCTTATGTTGGGCATCAGTCCCTGGTATGCCATTTTGGTCTGCTTCTCTGTTGCTCTGGCTGGCAAGGTTATGTACGAGCAGCCCGTCCTGTCGTTTAGCGGTACGGTTGATGCGGCAGGAATTGCTGGCTGTTACGGCGCGGCAGCTTATGCTTTGCGGGGTCCATTACAAATCGATCCTGGGCTAGGCCGGCGCCGGGATGTGGTCCGCTATCTCTTTATTAGTGCCGTGGCGGCTGCTGGAGCTACGGTAGTTGGCGTCGCATGCCTGATTGCCGATCACAGCATTACCTGGGGCGAATACAACGCTGCCGTCGTAGTGTGGTTTTTGGGCGATGCGATTGGGTTGGTGGGTATCGCACCGTTTCTTCTCGTTCATGTGTTGCCACGTATTCGCAGGTGGCTCTCGCCGCCATCCCAACTCCAGCCGATTCGAGCGCATCCCAAACGAACACAGGTCACTTTCGGGGCGCTAGTAGAAAACTGCGCCCAGGCTCTGATGATACTGGCTGTCTGCTGGGCAATGTTCGCAGCCAAAGACGAGCGCTACGGGCACTTTTATATTTGTTTCATTCCTATAATTTGGATCGCGATGCGCCATGGAGTGCAACGAGTTGTTACCGGTTTGCTGGCGATGAATTTTGGGACCGTAGTTGCAATGCACGTGTTCCCTCCGACCGAGGCGGTATTTACAAAAGTTGGTTTGTTCATGCTGGTGCTGTCCGCGGTCGGACTAACCGTAGGATCTGAGGTCAGTGAGCGGCACCGCCTCGCCACGGCGATGAAAGAACAAGCCACGTATTTGGACTCCCTCATACAAAATAATCCTCTGGGAATCGTCGTTCTTGATCGCCAGGGACGCGTCGAACTGGCGAATTCCGCCTTCGAGAAACTGTTCCTGTACCAGCGGGACGAACTCAGCTCCATTGATATGGAGAGTATGCGAACTGCCGACGATGGGGGCACGGACTCCGCACAACTCATGCCACAGATATTCGCCGGAAACGCATTGCATAAGACAGTGCAACAACGGCGCAAGGATGGCAAACTCCTCGATCTCGCGCTGCATGGGGTCCCCCTGCTTTTGAACGGCGAGGTGCGAGGCGCATATTTGATCTATGAGGACATCTCTGAGCAGACCAAGGCGCTCGCAGCCCAGCGACGACACGCAGAATCGTCGGACCTGCTGGTGAAGGAGTTGGAGCTCCGCACAAAGCAGATGAGCGCGATGAATGAAATGGGCGATCTGCTGCAGTGTAGTGGAACGGTTCAGGAAGCCTGCGTCGTGGTGTCCCATTTCGTACAGAAGCTTTTTCCTGAAGCTCCTTCTGGAGCCCTGTATTTGTTTAGGTCGTCGCGAGACCTTATTGAAGCAGCGGTTCGCTGGGGCAAGAAGGATGTGTTAGCGCCGACATTTCCTCCCGAAGCATGCTGGTCTTTGCGCCGTGGCCAGCCTCACTGGAGTGAATCTCCAGGCGGCGGCATGGCTTGCCAACATTTGACCAAGAGTTCAAGCCTCGAGTCTCTTTGCGTAGCGATGGTCGCTCAGGGGCACACAATTGGAGTGTTGCACCTCGAATTCGAGAATGCAATACGGCTCCGAAATGGTTCTGGGACTCTTCGGGAATCACACCAGCAACTCGCCGTCAGCGTGGCATCGCAGATTGCTCTCTCACTGGCCAGTCTTCAACTGCGCGAAACTCTTCGTGAACAATCGATTCGCGACCCGCTCACTCGTCTGTTCAACCGGCGATTTCTCGAGGAATCACTGGAAAGAGAATTGCAATTGGCCAGCCGCAAGAAACAAGCCACTTCCATTCTTTTTCTCGACCTGGACCATTTCAAACGGTTTAACGATACTTTCGGCCACGATGCAGGAGACATGGTGCTCCAATCTCTTGCCGACCTATTTCGTACTTTCTTTCGCGCCACCGACATATGCTGTCGCTATGGCGGCGAGGAATTCGCCATTATCCTGCCGGAGTCCTCTGCGCAGGACGCGGCGATCCGGGCGGACGCGTTGCGATCCGAGGTAAAGAGTCTGCGCTTACAGTACAAGAAGCAGAGTGTTGGCACGCTTTCGCTCTCAGCGGGCATAGCAGCGTTTCCGGAACATGGATCAACATCGGGTGAATTGCTGGAGATCGCGGATCACTGCCTCTACCAGTCCAAAGCTCGTGGCCGGGACGTTGTGACCGTGGCTTCGCCGCAAACCGTCTGACCGCATCGTCGACTCTCCACTATCGCGCACTCTCTGCTTGTGCCTGTGCCGGATATGACGCCGCCGATCTTGCATGTGCCGTCATGGGCCGGGCATCACGCGCGAAACGAAAGACCTTCTCGCGGAAGTGCATTGGGATTTTGAGTGAATTGTTCCTTTAGAAGCAGCTCGATTGCCTCGGCCGGAACGGGCTTGGAGTAAAGGTATCCTTGAGCCAGCTCGCAGCCCATACTCTCCAGGAGGTCCACTTGCGCTTGTGTTTCCACCCCTTCCGCAACCACCTTCAGGCGAAGACCGTGGGCAAGCATGACGATGACACGAACGATTTCGTGAGTCGCGGGATCGGTGTCGATGCGTGAGATGAAAGAACGGTCGATCTTCAGTGTGTCCACGGGAAACCGTTGCAAACGGCTAAGCGAAGAATAACCTGTTCCGAAGTCATCAATGTCCAGGCGAACGCCGAGCGCTTTCAACTCGGCGAGCACGATTCCCGACCTCTCCGCATCGCCCATCGCGATCGTTTCCGTAATCTCCAGGTTGACACAGCCGGGGTCGAATCCCGTCTCGCGTAACGTGCTGCCAATCTGGCAAGCCAGTT
>DASRWO010000221.1:0-3081 GCA_035654555.1 Candidatus Deferrimicrobiaceae bacterium
GACCAGGCCGCCGACGATTCTCAGTGCTTTCATTGGTGTCCACCTGGATTCTCTGTTACGGGCATGTTGATTTCCCGAACGGGCCGGTCGAGTTCGCCGGGAGTAGCCGGCAGGTCGAGGCCATCCGTGAGCAGCAAGCCCCGTAGTGTGGCTGCGTTGATACAAACGTCTTCCAGCGTGGCGATGTAACTCGTTTCGAGCTGGAAAAGAGTTCTTTGTGCGATGAGGACCTGTGGATAGGCTGCAGCGCCTTCGTGATACTTTTGCAGATAGAGCTGATAGGCTTGCCGAGCATTCGGAAGTGTTCTCGCCTTGTATCGATCGGCTACTGCACGTGAACTGGCATAGCTTTGCAGAATTGGAGCGGCAAGCTGCCTCAATACCAGCGAGACGCGCTGTACTTCAAAAGTGGCGCGTTCTTGGTTGGCCTTGGCGGCTTGGATGTTGCCCTGGTTGCGGTTGAAAAGAGGCAGATTCACACCGACTTCCGCGAATCCCTCCGAACCAACCTCTTTAGAAGAAATTGACCGGAGCTGCTCAAGATTGTTCATGTACCCAGCGCGAAGCGAAAGATCGGGCACGACCTCACGGTTACTACGGGTGACTTCGATGGTTGCGCGCGTTACACCAAGTTGAGCGATCTTCACGGCTGGACTGTTGGTCAGGATCGTTTGCAGTATTTGGTCGGAGTTGATTTCCGGTAGGTGTTCCAAATCTCCCGAAAGCGTTGCGAGTGGCAGTTCCGGCCTTCCGACGACCGCAGCAAGGACGCGCCAAGCACGCTGTTGCTCCTGCTGGGACATGATGACGGCCAAGTCAGCCTCATCCTGTTCGACTTGTGCCTGTAAGATGTCGGGCTGATCGGCTTGCCCGACATTAAAAAGTTGTCGTGTGGTGTCGACTGCGTCCTGGGCGAGACCGCAAAGTTTCTTTCGCACTTCCACCATTTGTTGCGCGGCGAGAGATTCGTAGAATGCGACGCGAACGCCGTTTTCTACTCGGAGTCGTTGTTCCTCCGCCTCGGCCTCGGATTGTTTCCCCTCCTCGGCTCGCATTTTTCTGTCGAGACCGAGCTTGCCGCCCAGGATTACATTCTGTTGAATGAAGACGCCTTGTTGGCCTCCACCAAAAGACCCTCCGCGAATTTCGTCGCCGACATATCCGACGGTGGGATTCGGCCATAGCCCCGCCTGACGGGTCAGACCTTCCGCACCTGTCACGCCGGCCTTTGCCTGACGAGGAGTCGGATTATTCGTAAGCGCCATCTGCTGCAACTGTTCCAACGTCACCGGACGTTCGCTGGAGAGATTCCTCGTTTCTGTTGGCGAAGCCGATTGCGCCGGGAGGTTCGCCGGCAATAGGACCAGAGTCAATACGACTGGTGTGGTGAAATTCAGAAGTAAGTGGCGCAACTTCATTTGTCGAGTCTCCTCTTCACGATCACGAGTCGCCTTATCTGCTCGTGTGATGGTGCGTTCCGGGCATGTCGTCCTGATTCTTGTTGCCTTGCTTCTTACGCAGGTCGACGATGTGGTTGTATTGGTCAGGCGGGAGAACCCGCAGAAGAGTCATCATCCCTTGCATGAATCCACTCCATCCGGGGCGAAGTCCGTACGTCTCTGGCTTCTCGAACATCTCGTCCATCGTCATCACGGCGCCCTCCATGAAGGCATCCTGGGGAAAACCGGGAACCGAGTTCGCGTCTTTGCTCACGTCGGCCTTGTCTGTTTGCATCTGCATGTTAGGCATCGGCTGAGGTGTTCTTGTTTGGCCGTCCGCTTTTCTCTTAGAGAGGGGGCCATTCGAAGTCGCCAGTTCGAGCGTGGAGCCAACTCCCATACCGCGGCCGAGGCTTGGCCCGTTTCCTTCGGAGAGGGCGTTTCCTTCTCGCGGCATCCCCATGCCTTCTTCCATACCCGCGCCCGCAACGATCCCAGCACGGCGGGTCAGCGGGCCAACCATGGACGACATCTGGTTCATCATGTGGTGTGGCAGATGGCAGTGAATCATCCAGTCGCCAGGATTGTTCGCAACAAATTCGACCGTGCGGGCCTGGGCCACTCCGACAAGAACGGTGTTGTTTGGCCCCCAAGTCGCCTTCGGCTGTCGGCCGCCTTCAGTTCCGGTGATCACGAACTGATGACCGTGCAAGTGGATTGGGTGATGGTCCATGCCGAGATTAATGAAGCGCAAACGCACCCGATCCCCGAGACGAACAATCAGAGGGGTCGATGCGGGTCCTGATTTCCCGTTGAAGGTCACCCAGTTGAACTCCATGTTCATCGAATTAGGCGTTGGATTATTTGGCAGGATGGCGTACTCCTGCAGGACGATGGCGAAGTCCTTGTCCACCGGCGGATCGTATGGCTCCTTCGGGTGCATGATGAATGCGCCGATCATCCCCATCATTTCTTGCATGGCCATGTGCGAGTGGTAGAAGTAAGTTCCTTCCTGCTGGAGAGCGAATTCGTAGACGAATCGACCTCCGGGCCGAATTGGGTCTTGCGATAGTCCCGGGCCTCCGTCCATATCGAAAGGAATGTCGAAGCCGTGCCAGTGCATGGCAGTCGGTTCGGGGAGATGATTGTCCACGATGATGCGCACGCGCTCGCCCTGCTTGGCCTGAATCGTCGGGCCGGGTGCGCTGCCGTTGTAGCCCCATAGATTGACGACTTTGCCAGGGACGAGCTCCTGCTTTACGAGATCAGCAATGAGATGAAAAACTTTCACGCCATTGTCGAACTCAAAGGTCAAGTCGGGAACGTCAGGGGTGACCACCGGCAGAAACCCTGCTCCTTCGGGAGTCATGCGATGAAGCGACTCTTGAGGCATTTGCGCGCCTTTCGGCATCTGCGTCTTTGAATCTCCCGAATTGTCTTGAGCGGTCGCGGTACCGCGTGTTGCAAGAGCGCCCGTGCTTAAAAGGGCTGCGCGCTGCAAAAAGTTCCGGCGGGTTCGATCCATAACTTCCTCCTCAATCTGACTCTTGATCGATCTCTTCTACCTTTGAGAGAGCCTCTCCTGCGACCGATACACAGCGCGTGGCGCCAGATTCGTTCTGCGGCGCGGGCCCGTTGCTGC
>DASRWO010000222.1:0-2734 GCA_035654555.1 Candidatus Deferrimicrobiaceae bacterium
TTAAGTTCCTCGATTAGGGCTTGGAACTTGTCAGGGTTATTCTCGCGTTGTAGCTCTGAGCAAAGTTCACGCCAATGAGGTGGCGGTGGATCAGGCAGGCGGACCATAGGGGATTCCCCTAGAACTCTATAGGGGAAAACACTACGCCTGAATTGGGACGATTTCAAGGCTAAAAAAGACGAGTACCAGGGTTGGGAAGAAAAGGGTTGGGAAGAAAAAAGGCCCCGACAAGGGGGGATTGCCAAGGGCCTTGCGCCTGACGGTTCGGCCTGATGGAGGAAGCTCCCTACCGTAGCGTGGCTCGAAAGAGTTGTCAGTTCGCTAGCGAATGAACGGAGTGCGTTAGCGCACAGAGACCCTATACGTGGTGGGAGAACGCAAAATGATCCCGACCACTACCAGCTTCTTGCCAAGGTGTCTTCATCCTTGGTAGCACGCACCGCTGCTATTTTGGGAAGATTGGCAAGAAGGACTTTGACCGCCTCTACGTTGCGGTTCCGGCTCGCGCCAAGCATGGGGCTGAAGTCTGGATATACACCGTCCAAGACTGATCCGGAGGGATGACTTGACCATACCCTGCTTCAAAAACAGGCGCTTCTACGAATCGAAGACGATACCGAAGTTTTGCGGCGAGTTAAGAAATTCCGCGAGGCAAAACTAAACGGCGCGGTCGTTCTCGCCAGCCAAGGGCGAGACCGCCGTGCCGTCTGCTAAGAATCCCCTTCTTCAAGGCACCACGGTCACCGCGACCCGCACGCCCGGATGCCGCGCATTAAACAGAAAGTATCGGCCCTCGACAAAATCAATGTAGCAGGAATCGGTGTATGCCCAACGAGCGGGCCAGGGCTGCCCGATCTCGAAGTGGTAGCCGCCATACAAGAAGCGTGGGTGGCCTGCCACGATGCTCACGTGCTGGACCGCAAAGTAATGCCCACGTCCAAAGTGCTCGTGAAAATGTGCATCTGAAATGCGCCGGAGCTCTGCACGCCTTTCTTCATGTGCAACGTGCTCTTCATGCGCCACATGTCTCTGTTCCGCATGAACTTCGTGCCGCTCTTCTTCTCGTTCCCGGTGCTCGTCCTGAGCAGCGGCAGAAATGGTTACTCCCAGCAGAAATGGCACAGAAATAGCGATGACGGCTGCGAATCGCTTCATAGTTCCTCGGTTCCTCGCGGAAAATCGATCTTGGGACGTGCGCGAACGAAAAGCGCACGCTTCGGTTCAAGATAGCAAAAGAAGCGTCAAAAGAAAGTTACCGAAGAACAACCCCGATTGCTCTGCCTTTCGCGCTAACATCTTGCCAAGTTCGTCTTTTCTCTCTGGAACTTATCGGGAACCCAATGGAGCGATTGACGTTGTCGTCGGCAAGATCAGAAACGATATGTTGGCTGGCGAAACATCGCGATAGCACTCCGCTTTCTCCAGGCGAAGTGCGTAGGTCCCGATTGGCAGCCCCGCCACATGGTATTGCCCCCGAATGTCGGTGGTGGAGTCTCGTTTGAGCCCGGTGCTCGTGCCTATGATTACCGGCGACAGCCTCAATGTGCTGCTGCCGCTTGCCGCTGCGTCTTGCGGTCGTGTCTGAAGGAGTGGTCATTGGCATCCACCAGAGCGGAGTTAGATCGCGGATCGCTCCTCTGTTCTTATGAGCAACTGCAGTACAAGCCTCTCTCCTTTTTGCTAAAGGTGCTGCCCAGCGTCAATCTTCCCAACTGCCTGCTAACTTTGATTGGCCCGCCATCTCGGCATTCGAAATGGCGGGCCGTTTCAAAGTTCAAGTAGCTGTTGTTAGTCGAGGCGCTGAACGATCGGACAATTGATCGAGAAGCCCGCGCTTCCGAATGGTTTACCTCCGGGCCCGGTAAGCAGGCCATCTTGCACAAAGGTCAGGATCTGGAATTCTTCACGAAGTTGACCACGATAGCCTTTACTAATAGCCTCTGGCGTCCATGTGTACAAGTTGGCGTCCCACGCCGGGCTGTAATCGAGCGCGAGTGTCGGAATGCCGCCCAGGGTGTTGTTAGGTCTGTGGCCGTCCACCAGATCGGCTGACAAACCTTGCCGCAGTGGGTCGTTGCAGCTGTCCTCAGCCCCATTGGTGGCGATGAAGATGCGCTCGATAGGGCTGGAGAAGCTGTCATCGTCGCCCAAATGGAGTTTTTGCATCAGCGGGGCGAAAGTGTTGTGTTCAATGGCAGCCGCCAGAGGAATACTGGCGTCCATTGACATGTACCACACTGGACGACCGAAGCTGAAGCCGTTGACCAGTTGAATGGTTACCGTCATATTGGCCGGATCAATCGCGACTACCTCGTCATGCACCTTGGAGTAATCTACGCCACCGTTTGGAAATTCGATCTCGTTGGCGTCAACCCCGAAAGCCACGATTGAGGCGTTATAGATTACGTTTGCCGCATTCACAATCCGCACATAGGGGCTATAATTCGCGTCCCCAACTTCTCCAGGGACTGCAGACACCGGAGGAAACTCCGCTCCAGCAGGTCCAGGAACAATATTGCGGACGGGCGAAAAATTCACCGTGCCCTTGTCAAAAACGAGATCCCCGTTATTGTCAAAGTTGGCCGTCCTGGCGCCAACCGAGGCAAAGGTCAGCTTGGCCGAGAAGTTCAGGCCTAGCTCGGCAGCCACTCCCGGATCATCGACGTCGCTCAAGATGTACCACACATTCTTGCCACTGCCCTTCATGTGGCCCAGATACAACGGCAGGGTGATT
>DASRWO010000223.1:0-2238 GCA_035654555.1 Candidatus Deferrimicrobiaceae bacterium
CATTTTCCGTACTCGAGCTCAATCGCGATGGATATCGCTATTGGGGATGGTACGGGTTGAACGAGGGAGCCGGAGCTGGTCTTGCGCGTAGTAACGATCTGGTGAACTGGACGAAATACGAGAAGAATCCGCTCTGGACCGATGCCCGTTGGCCTACCGTGCTGCAAAATGCCGATCACAAGCACCCTCAGTTGCTGTACTTCGCTATCACGCGCGGCTACGACACGCCGAGCAGCCATATCGTACTGGCCACTTCCAAAGACGGGATTCACCTCACACAAAAGAAGACACTCGTGCCGGCGGTGCCCAATCAGCGCAATCAAAACCCAAATCTGTTTCGCGATCCTCGCTCAGGACGCTTTTACCTGACTTTCTATCGTGGTAACGATCGTGACCATTTCGAGATCATCAGCAGGAGCGCAAGCAGTGTCCAGGGCCTCGACAAGGCCCCGGAAAAAGTCCTGATGCAGACCACGGACACTGTGGCAGCGCCCACCTTGCTTTACGTGAAGAATGTGCTGGCGAACGATGGCAAGAAAAGCGATGTCTACTACCTGGCCACCGAGATCTATCCGCATCGCTATACCGACAACCCGGAAGGCGAGTGGCAAGTGAAGGTTTTTGCCGCGCATTCACCGGATGGCGACTTTCAGTCTGTGGCCGGCAACCCGGTGATGCGCGGACAGCGGGCGTGCTTGTTTCAACACGTTTTTAATGGACGCTTTTATGGGTACGACTGCCACCTCGAAGATCCGGAACACTGGGTCCTGGAGGAGACAGAAGCACCATTACCCTAGGCCAGCATTTTAGTTTCTTAAGAGTAGTGACGGGCGGAAACGATTCCACGGGGAGAGTGTTGTGCGCAATCATACAGCGAAGTGGCAAGTCCCTTGGGCATGGATCGCGGTGGTAATCCTGACAACGAGTGGGCAGGTAGGGGTGTTGTCATTAGTGAAGTTTACATAGCACACGAGGCCCGAGTTACAAAGTAACAGCCAAGAAAAATGGCCCGACCGATCGCCTGCCTGAAAATTCCCGCATAAATACCCATTAGAGATCAAGCTGAGCACAAACGGCAAAAAGAAACAGATAGATCTCCTGATCATCTGACCTCTCTCAAAGTTGCATTTCCGTTCATACCGCCCAGCCTGTAGTCCAGCTGCAGAACATCATTATCATCCTGTCGTGCACACTCCCCGTAATCCGACTTCTGGCCCGGCAAAACTTCCGACTTGCCCGTCATCCAAGTCCTTGCGTTTTTTGCAAGGCATTACTCGTTATTCAGCAGCCGTGGTACCCGCCCTTCGCAAAGTACGCGAAGAGCGGGGCACACCACAATTGTGATACCTTCGGCAGTTCAAAGGCTGGGCCACCCGCCCAATTGCTAGAGCGTTCGTTCCGCTCCTTTGTTCAGCGTGCGTCACCGGATGCGTCCCCGACTCGCGTCTGATCGGTGATCCAATTCGTTTCCCAGGTCTTTCCCCCATCGTCGGAGAATGACTGTTCGAAGTGAGGAGCATTGGTGGTCATGCGCGACCATTCGAATCGAACCAAAATGGTTCTGCCATTGATGGTGTCCTGCGCATAAAACTCGCCATGCCCATCTTTGAATTCGCCGACCTGGGGCACCTCCATGATGCCGGTTCTGCTGTTTGCCCAATACAGGCGCCACTGGTGGGATTGCGGATCGTACAAGCGCAGCGTCAGGCCTTCGATGTGACCGTTCGGGCCATTCAGCTCGACCGTGTCGAGTTGGCTGCGGCCATCCCAGATCTTGTAGCAGACGCCAGTTCCCTCAAATTCGACCCAGGTATTGGAACCTGTCAGCGGGTTCAGGCGGCGCTTCAGGTGGAACTTCCAGCTTCCAATCAGCGAATCGAAATCGTGCTGGCCATCTCGCGCCGTGGTTGTTTGTGGCGCTGTGGTTGGCCCTCCGGTATCGCCCTGCGCGGTCGCACGTACGCAGAATGTTGCGCAGAATGTTGCGAAAACGATTGTCAGCAACAGCAGACGCGTACAGCTTTGCTTTGACATCTTCATGGTTCTCTTCTCCTGTCTTTTCCTGTCTTGCTTCACTCGTGAATGGGTTGCGCTTGTACTCGATCTGTGATATATCAAAAGTGGATATATAAGTCAAGATACGATATATCAATAAACGACGTGGAAATAAAAGATCGCCCACTTTCCGCAGCTTCGCTCCATATCCTTCTCGCGCTTGCCGAGTCTAATCTCCACGGA
>DASRWO010000224.1:0-5293 GCA_035654555.1 Candidatus Deferrimicrobiaceae bacterium
GAACTGCTTCGGCGTGATGTTCAGATTGATGGTGAGTGGCGGATCGGAGGGAAAGGTCGCCTGCCATTGACGAACCTGCCGGCAAGCGTCGTAGAGCAATTGACGATTGATGGGCAGGATGATGCCGGTTTCATCCGCAACGGCGATGAATTCCCCCGGCATCACCAAACCTTCAGGACGCTGCCAGCGGCTCAGCGCCTCGAATCCAACGATTTGGCCGTTGCCCAGCGAGACGATCGGCTGGTAATAAACGCGGAACTGATTCAACTCCAGAGCCTTACGCAAATCGGTTTCGAGTTGCAGACGTTTGATGGCACCCGCATGCATCGCGTGGTCGAATACTTCACAGCGGCCCTTACCCGTGCTCTTGGCGCGATACATCGCAATCTCGGCCTCGCCGAGAATATCCTGCGCTTCGGCTCCGGGATTGCCGCCGAAAGCAATACCGACGCTCGCCGTCAACACGATCTCCTGACCATTCAAATCGAACGGGATGGCGAGTCTCTGTTGGATGCGCTCGGCCACGCGAATCGTGTCGCTGGGGTTTTGAAGCTCCTCGATGAGTAACGTGAACTCGTCGCCGCCGGGTCGGGCCAGGGTGCTCTCGCCGCCAAGAGGCTCTGCAGTTTCACCGATGCGAGGACGCGAAATAGTATCCGTGCCGCGCAGGCTGGCGCTAAGGCGCCGCGCGACCTGAATGAGCAGCGCATCTCCGGCGGCGTGCCCCAGGCTGTCGTTAAAGACTTTGAACTCGTCGATATCAATGAACAGCACGGCGAATCTGAAATCTGTGTGCCGTCTGGAAAGAGTAATCGCACGTTGCAACCGGTCGAGAAAAAGAGCGCGGTTGGGAAGGTTGGTCAAGCCATCATGGAAAGAAAGGTGGTCCAGTTTTTCTTCGGCTCGCTTCCTCTGGGTAATGTCACGGTTCACGATGACCAGCCCCTCACTCTCGCCCTCCAAACCACGAATGACGCTCGCGGTGGATTCCAGAAAACGCCAGGAGCCGTCCTTATGGCGGATGCGATATTCTAGTCGTTCTCCGCGGCCGGTGTTGCGCGCCTTCTCGGCAGCCTCGAGCACGCGCGCACAATCGTCGGGATGAATCTGATCCAGTGACGACGTCGCCTCTAGTTCTTCAGCGTCATATCCTAGAATTTTCTGATAGGCAGGACTGTTATAGACGCGCTTCCCGTTACGGTCAGTCACCGCAATCATGTCCGCAGCATTCTCTGTAATCAATTGAAAAATGTGCTCGCGCTCAGCCAACTTGCGGCGCATTCTCTGCAACTCCCGCTGCTGGTAGACAGTGTAGAGATCGAAGAGCAGTACGAGACAGGCCAATCCGCGAACCCACTCTTTGAGATTCAGCGAATAGACGCTATTGGCAGAGAAATGAAAACCCGGAAAGGTTAAAGAAAGGATACCGAACGTAAGGGCTAGAGTTACGACGACGGCGCAACCCCAAAGCCACCACTCCCGGCCTTCGACTTGGCGCATGCGGAGCGAACGCGGTTTCGTGGCCTCGTACGGAGATTGTTTACCCAAAGCTCGGCCGCCTATTTGCTTTTTGGACGATTTAACTTTCTTAGGATGATCAAATTCTAGTCGAGTAGACACGCGGAGAAAGTTACCAAAGTCTGGGAATTCGGATTTACCGCACTCGCAGAGCATAAGGCGCTGCGGACTCGATTGATCGACGGCGAGTTATAGTCACTCGATCTACTTTAGGGTAGTGTTACTCCAGATTTATTTCCTTAACAGTCACATCCAGTTACGAGGTCTCTCTCCGTGTTCGCTTTTCGTAACAAGCGCCACCATCTAATAGTTTCTACGTCGCATCTGATTACAATGAGTGTGTTCGCAGTGTACAGTCGCACTTACTAGGGGTGCGGCCAACGATGTCGATGATTCCTGTGCCTGCGACAAGAGCTTTCTATGCTCACATTCGACGGTAGGGTGAGCAAGAAGTTAAGACCGGGCGTAACGGCGGAAAGGACATTTGAATTTGAAACGCCAAGAGGCGACTCCGCAAATTGAAATCCGGCGTCATCCCAGAGCCACTCTCGAGGTTGACATTGTGGTGCATTCGAAAAGGGCCGGTCCGGTCCCGGGCCGTACGCTCGAAATTAGTGAATCTGGAATCTCTGCAATCCTCGCCGTAGAGCTGTTCATCGGGGAGGCGGTGGAACTGGACATCAACCTGCCACTCGAGCGGCTACATGTCAAAGCTGTCGTCAGAAACAAAAATATCTTTCGTCATGGATTCGAATTCGCGCGAGCAGTCTCTGTACTCAGGACAAACCGTGCTCCTGAAATCGTGCAAGCAAACGAAGAAGAAGCTTCAACCCACATTCGGCTTGACTTGTAATTGATGATGAAAGTCAACGCGCGCCCCTCGTCTATTGGACCATTACTCTGAACTCACCGCGATCGACACCGCACGCAACGGGCTAAGTCAGTCCTGCACGGGTTTCTCCATTCAAGCAACGATTTACCTGATGCACTAAACGGTATGAAACGCTGAATACATAGTCGAACTAGACGCATGACGAACTCTTGAGCACAACGACCTCGGTGACTTGAGGCATTCTTAATCGGAAAGTAAGCTGCGGTTAGAGCGAAGGAGCCTCACCTGGATACCCCGGCTAAGATTTCTGTCCCCACCTCTGTGGTCCCCAAGCCAGCGATTCCGGCCGCGACCTTGCTTTCGGCGATGCTGCGCGCCTCAACTCGAGTCAGCGATCTGATCTTCTCACCCGGTAGCTTGCCGCACATCGAAGTGAGCGGGCAGTTGGTACAGGTCAGGATTACCGGATTGCCGCCGCTTGGCTCCGAAGATACTCGCCGTATCGCCGAAGAACTTATCGGTGGCAACCAGCAGGCATTGATGGCGCTGCGAGAGCAGGGCTCGTGCGACATCTCCTACAGTCTGCCTGGCGAATGCCGATTTCGTGTCAATATATTCGTGCAGCGCGGAAGCCATGCTATCGTGATGCGGGTTATCCCAAAAAGCATCCCCACTTTCGCCGAACTGAAACTGCCTGAACAACTGGCTGACATCGCCAACCTGAAGAACGGCATTGTGCTGATCACCGGTCCCACGGGCTCGGGGAAATCTTCTACCATGGCTGCCGTCCTCGACAGAATCAACGAAACCAAGGCGTACCACATTATTACGATCGAAGATCCCGTGGAATTCATGCATCGGCACAAGCGCTCGATCATTCACCAGCGGGAACTGCATAGTGACACGCCGAGCTTCGCTCTTGCCCTTAGGGCCGCGCTGCGCCAGGCTCCGAAAGTAATTCTAGTGGGCGAAATGCGGGATAAAGAGACCATTGAGATCGCTCTCGAAGCCGCGGAGACTGGGCATCTGGTTCTCTCCACGCTCCATACCATCGACGCCTCGAAGACAGTTGAGCGGGTTGTGGGAGTGTTCCCGATGGCAGAGCAACACGTCATTCGCAATCGCCTGGCGAAAAGTTTCCGCTACATTATTTCGCAGCGCCTGCTGCCGGCAAAAGACGGCAAGACCCGAGTGGTGGTATTAGAAATCCTGAAGGCAACGATGCGCACTCGAGAATACCTGGAAAAAGGAGAGCAGGAAGGCAAGACGCTGCTAGACGCAATGCGGGACGGCGACACTGAGGGCATGCAGCACTTCGACGGCAGCATCGAGCAGTTAATCCGCGCCGGGACCATCGAACTGGATACCGGTCTTGCCTACGCTACGAACCCCGGCAATTTGCGCCTACAACTGGCCGACATCGCAGGAGAACCGATACCCGACGCAACCCAGGTTACGCCCCCCCAGAGTTCAGATCGTGAACCGGAAATGGTAATCGAATAGAACTTTGCCGACGCATGCTAAACCCACGCGGCTCGAGCATTGATCCTATCTCCTCCGAGTCGCACCGAATCCGTCCGTACGATCTTGGGACACAATTCTCAAACCCAGACGTGCAGATTTGGATCATTCCCCGCTCCCGCAGCTCCGCGTATCGCTAAGTCCAGTGCGATGCACGAGTTGCATTATTTTCCACTAATCATCGAGTTCGGCGCGCTCCTTGCAATCACTTGATCTGAAAAGTCGCGCCAGACATGCCCTTCCCCGGGGTCAGTGTCAGCGCGACTCCTCCCGGCTAATGTGGGCCATCCGGAAAGATAACTACTAAACGCACAAGGAGCGCCATGCGCAGCGTCATTCGTCCCTGCAGCAAAATATCGTCTTCGATTTCTCGGCTTTTGCTTGGTTCTGTGCTGGCTGGGCTTTTCGCCATCACTCACATCTTTCCTGTGGTCACAGCAGCGGCACAAATAACTGGCAGGCCGAGTTCGTTATCGAATTTCAGTTCTGCAACACCACTCCCTCGTCAAGGCAGCGGTCAGCCCGCGCTTACACCTTTAAGCCACGTTCCGGCCGCGATGACAAGATTGCTTCATCCGGCGACCGCGAGGACAAATTCGCTGACGCCGGAGTTCGGACTGGAATCGATCTTTGATGCGACGCCAGCCTACGCCTCCGGGGGCATTCAGGCGTCTTCATCCGCGATGGCAGATTTGAATGGCGACGGTTTGGCTGACCTGGTGGTGGCAAACCAGTGTGCGAGCAGTTCCAGTTGCGGGGGCAGCATTGGGGTCTTACTGAGCAACGGCGACGGAACTTTTCAGGCGGCCGTGAGCTACAGCACAGTCGGTGCGGACGCGTCCTCGGTCGCACTTGCAGATGTGAATGGCGATGGCCACCTGGATATATTGGTGGCGAATCAGTGCGCCAGCGCCAGCAATTGTAATTCCAGCGGCGTGGTGGTCCTTCTCGGCAACGGCGACGGAACATTCCAGCCTGGAGTTTCTTATGGCATGGCCGGAACCGGTGCCTATTCAATCGCGGCGGTGGATCTAAATGGAGACGGCAAGGTTGACCTCGTCGTGGCGGAGCAGTGCTCCAGCAGCAGTAACTGTAATGCCGGTTCAGTGGTTGTTTTCCTGGGTAACGGCGACGGAACATTCCAGTCGTCGGTCGCCTACAACTCAGGAGGACTCTATGCTTTTTCGGTTGCCGTGGCGGACGTAAATGGCGACGGCCATCCCGACCTTGTAGTGTCCAATTACTGTCTCTCAAATTCGAGCTGTACTTACGGAACTGTCGATGTGCTCTTAGGCAATGGTGACGGAACTTTCCAGTCAGCTGTTTCTTATAACAGCGGGGGTTATTACTCGAGATCCGTAACCGTAGCCGATCTGAATGGAGATGGGAAGGCTGACCTGATAGTGACCAGCCAGTGCAACA
>DASRWO010000225.1:0-12681 GCA_035654555.1 Candidatus Deferrimicrobiaceae bacterium
TCGCCAGGATCGCGTTATTGTCAGCGAGCCTTCCCGAACCGGTCATACCGCAGGCGAGGTAGCCTGAGCCTGGGTCGACGATTTTCACTCCGCGCCGGCGAAGAATTTCGAGATTCGCCTGGGTCGCCGGATGATTCCACATGTTCACATTCATGGCTGGCGCCACTACGACCGGAGCTGTTGTGGCGAGGTAAAGCGTGGTGAGAAAGTCGTTGGCAATGCCCTGCGCGAAGTGCGCCAGAACGTCGGCCGTAGCCGGGGCAACCAGCAGCGCATCAATCGATTGAGCAACTGCGATATGCTCGATGGCGGAATCAATGTTTGCTGCCTGCTCTTCAGAGGCGGAAAACATTCCCGTAATTACTCTCTCGCCGGAGAGCGCGGCAAAGGTAAGAGGTCGAACAAACTCCTGAGCTGCCCGCGTCATGATGACTTGCACGCGAACACCGCGGTCTTGCAGAAGGCGTACAATCTCAGCCGCCTTGTAAGCCGCGATCCCGCCCGTAACTCCCAGAGCAACTTTCATGGTTTGTAATGGCCACGCCTAAAGGGGGACCAATTCCGCCGCGCTTCGGCATGCTGAGGCAGTCGCTGATACGGATTCGTTTCAGCGACCTGATTCAACAACCTGGCTCAGCGACCTGCTAAGCGTCGTGTCCGAAGGCCTGATCAAGAACTTCGGCGGCTTGCTCGGCGGCACTGCGCGTCTCAGGAATTTCCCATTTCACTTTGCCGGCGCGGATTTCGTCTTGCGCAATGCGGCACGGCTTGCGGGAATTTGTTTGCACCACCGGCGGAGCCCCGGATTGCAATTGCCGGGCGCGGCGGGCGGCGACCAGAATGTATCGATAGTTGCTGTCGAAGCCTTCGATCAGTTTCATGGATTTCTTCTCCGTGTAACCGGGACGCAAAGTTTTGATTTCAGAAAGTTAGTACCCGGGTTCTTCGCCAGCGGAAGCTAGGAACTCCGCTCCTATTTTCCCATGAAACTCAAAGTTGCGGGGGTTCCAGTCCTCCACTTTGGTTACTGAGGTCTATGCCGTCCCGGAATCTCCGGGCGGCTTGAAAGAGTCCAAAATCCGCTTCAGGCGGTCGCGAACATTGGCCAGCCGGCAGCAATTCGCCAGGGCCACAATCTTTTCTTCCTCCTCAGAGAGCGTCCGCCCCGCGCGCTGCAGCCGTTCCCCGCGCACGACCGCCCGCAATAACTTGATCGAGTCTTCCAGCTGATCATTGATGAGAATGTAGTTATAGCGATGGTAATTTTCAATTTCGCTCGTCGCCTTATCCAAGCGCCGCTGGATCACTTCGTCGCTATCTTCACTGCGCTTGCGCAGGCGTTCTTCCAGAATCTTGCGGTTCGGGGGGAGAATGAAAATGCTGGTTGCATCCGGCACTTTGTCCTGGATTTGTTTGGCGCCTTGCACGTCGATATCCAGCAAAAGATCGCGACCTTGTTGTTCGGCACTCAGCAAGAAGCGACGCGCCGTTCCATAGTAATTTCCAAATACTTCCGCATGCTCGAGGAACGCATCTTCTTGAATCATCTTCTCGAACTCAGGCCGCGAGATAAAGTAGTATTGCCGGCCGTTGGTTTCGCTGCCGCGCGGAGCGCGGGTTGTATAGGAAATAGAAAACTCCAGATCGCTGACCTTCTTCAGCAGTTCATTGACCAGCGTCGATTTTCCGGAGCCGGAGGGGGCCGAGATAATATAGACCAGAGGCTTGTGGGGCGGAGCATTCATTCCAGGTTCTGCACCTGCTCCCGCGATTTTTCGATCTCCGCCTTCATGCTGAGACCGGCTTCGGTAATTTTCAACGCTTCGCCTGCCAGTCCAGAGGTCTTCGAGAGCAGAGTATTGGCCTCGCGATTCATTTCTTGAAGCAGGAAATCCAGTTTCTTCCCCACTTCTCCCTGCTGGTCGAGCAAATCCAGAAAATGCTGAACGTGGTTCTCGAGGCGAACGATTTCTTCCTGAATATCGCTGCGGTCCACCAAAAGCGCCGCTTCCTGTAGCACGCGTTCCCGGTCAGGATTTGCGCCCAATAATTCCTGCAGGCGCGACTGCAGCCGTTCCGTATAAGTTTGCAGCATCGCCCGCCGGTGATCCTGCACAACCTTTACGGCGGCACGCAGGTGATCCATGCGTTCGCGGAGTTCACGCTCAATGCTGCGGCCTTCCTGCTCGCGCATCTGATTCAGCCGATCGAGCGCTTCACCCACAGTTGCCATGACGGCTGGCTCCAGCGCCCCGTCTACGGCGTTGCCAGCGGAATCGAGCGCACCAGGCACTCGCAGGATGACGTTAAGATCGGGCTCGGCGGGGACGGAGAACTCGCGCGCTGCGGCGCGAAAAGCCGCTATGTAGGCGCTCACCAGCGGACGATTCAGCGCCAAGGCCTCGCCGCCACCGCGCTCCAGACTAAGTGTAACTTCCACATGCCCGCGAGCGATCTTTTCCTTAAGCAGACGCCGAAGCTGCATCTCGATGGAGTCGGATCCGGAAGGCAGCCGAAAATGCAGATCGAGAAAACGGTGGTTCACCGATTTCAAGGAAAGTGAAAACGCGAGACGGCCATTGCTCTGACTGGACGACAGTTCGCTCGCTTTCGGGCCCGCGCTTGCAGCGGACTGACCTGTTAGTTCGCCTTTAACTTGCGCGAAACCTGTCATGGAGCGGAGAGGCATAAATGTTTTCCAAATTGCAGTCGACGTCAGTTTGGTCGCGCGGGCTCGAGTTTGTGCTCGAAATCGGCGAACTGTAAATCGTATAAGCGGCGGTACGTCCCCAATTTTGTCATCAAGTCTTCATGAGAGCCAATATCGGCAATTGCGCCGTTTTCAATAACCACGATGCGGTCGGCACGGCGCACAGTTGAGAGCCGGTGAGCAATCACAAATACGGTGCGTCCACTCATGAGATTATGCAATGCCGCTTGCACCAGAGCCTCCGATTCGCTGTCGAGCGCCGATGTAGCTTCGTCCAGAATCAGGATCGGCGCGTTCTTTAGAATCGCGCGGGCGATGGCGATGCGCTGGCGTTCTCCCCCAGAGAGGCGGACGCCGCGCTCTCCGATCACTTCATCGTACCCTTTGGGTAGCGCCTGAATGAAGTCATGTGCCAAAGCACCCCGAGCCGCTGACTCCACTTCTTTCAGCGGCACATGCGGTTGACCGTAGGCGATATTGTTGCGAACCGTATCGTTAAATAAAACCGTTTCCTGCGTCACGATTCCGACTTGCTCGCGCAGCGATGACAGAGTGACATCGCGCGCGTCGTTTCCGTCGATCAGCAAACGGCCCTGGGTAGCGTCGAAGAAGCGCGGAATCAAGTGGACTAGCGTGCTCTTTCCCGAACCGCTGGATCCCACAATGGCCACGACTTCGCCGCGGCGAACCTCAAGGTTAATATCGTGCAACACGCGAGATTCCGCGCATTCAGTTCCATAAGTAAAGCTCACGTGATCGAACTGGACAGCTTTGGAGAAGGCCGGTAAGCGCCTGGCATGCGCTTTTTCGCGGACATCATCTTCGACATCGATGAACTTGAAAATTTCACTGGAAGCACCCAGCGCCTGCTGAAAATTATTATTGAACTGGGCAAACTTGCGGACGGGGTTATAGAGGCTAAACACCGCCGTAATGAAGGCCACGAAAATTCCTGGTGTCATGTCCCCATGTTTGACCTGGTTGCGGCCCAAATTCAGGAGAAGAGCGATTCCGATGACCCCAAAAATATCCATCAGCGGCGAACTGATCGCAGTTGCGGCAACGGAGCGCAGATTGGCACGGAACAGACGGCGCGCAGCGCCCCGGAAGCGCGAGATCTCCCACTTTTCGCTGTTGAACGCTTTTACGATCCGATTGCCAGTAATCGTTTCGTGCAAAATATTTTGTATCTCCGCAAGCTTGTCCTGGCCTTGACGCGTAGTGCTGCGCACCCGAGACCCAATTTTTCGAGACGAGTAAACAATGATCGGCACGAACAGCAAGAGTACCCAAGCGAGTTTTCCGCCCAGGACAATCACTACAACTGCCACCGAAATAAAAGTAAACAACTGCTGCAGAAATTCGGCCAGCACCGAGGACATTGCGTATTGAACTCGCTCAATGTCATTGATGATGGCAGAAAGTAGAGTTCCCGTCGTGTGTTTGGAAAAAAATGCCGCAGAGCGCCGCATGATCGCGTTGTAAAGATCATCGCGAAGATCTGTGATCATGCCGAAACCCGCGTGGTTTACCAGGTATGTGCCGGTGTAATCGAAAATTCCCTTGAGGATAGTAGATCCGACTAAAGCTACTGCAACCATTGTCCAGGCATTCGTAAAGCGGGAAGGGACTAACTGCTGCAGGTAAACCGGATGGTGCGTAACTGGAATGACAAATAGTTGTATGTCCTTTGATCCCGTAGAAGGATTCAAAACCCTGTCAAATACCGGACGGATCAGCAAAAACTTGAATGCGTCGAGTGCCCCTACCAACGCCATGAGTACAACGGAGCATAGAATCTGCCACCAATAGGGAATCGCGTAGCGAACCAGTCGCATCAGTTGCCGCATAGTGCTCCGGGGAGTCCGCACTGCCGGGTTGCGAATAGCATAAGAATAAATTGCAAGGGCTTATTTTACTGCGCGGCCCTCAAATACCCCAAGTGATCGAGAAGTACTTCCCCTCCCCGCCCAGTCTATTTAGGCATATCCCGGTGTGCAATCTTCAGTCGATATCCTGCCTTATGCAGACGCTTGCCTACTTCCTCGGCAATCATGACAGAACGATGCTGGCCGCCGGTGCAACCGAAACTTATGGTGAGATAGCTTTTGCCTTCGTGGATGTAGTGCGGCAGAAGATAGATTAGTAGGTCGGAGATGCGGCGGATAAATTCCTTCGTCTGCGGAAACGATTGAATATATTTGGCGACTCGCGGATCTTTGCCGGTCAACGCTCGGAACTCGGGCACAAAATGCGGATTTGGCAAAAAGCGGACATCGAAGACCAGATCGGCCTCCTCCGGCACGCCATGACGAAATCCGAAGCTGACGCAGGAAACCAGAATACTTTTTTCCGAAGCCTGCTCGCGAAAGCGTTCAGTAATGTGAGCGCGCAGTTCGTGCACATTGAACTTCGACGTGTCGATGACAATATCGGCCAAGGCGCGGATGCTAGCCAGATGACGCCTTTCGACCTTGATCGAAGTATTGACCGGTGCGTCGATTCCCAGGGGATGCGGCCGGCGCGTCTCGCTGAAACGCCGTAGCAGTGCGGCATCCGAAGCTTCGAGGAAAGCGACCTTGGTCGGAATGGTACGGCGCACGGCTTTGAGAATGCCTGGGAGTTGGTCCAGTTTGGAGCCTTCGCGCACATCGACTACCAGCGCGGTGCGGCGAATTTCAGTGGACTGCAGTGCCATTTCCGCGAAGCGCGGAATCAACTCCACGGGAAGATTGTCTACGCAATAGTAGCCGAGATCTTCAAACGCCTTCAGCACGGAGGCCTTGCCCGAGCCGCTCATCCCCGTGATGATTACCAGTTCCGGAGCGTGCTTGCTCTCGCGAGGCACGGCATGCTGCTTCTTCTTTTTTTTGGATTGCACTTTCTCGCGCTTCGCGGGTGCGGACGATTTACGAGGCGTCATGCACTGGATAGTAGCATCGAAGGCCGCGTACAGGGGAGGAAGTGATAGCGCTCACCATTTTGCTGTGACAATTTCTAATTTGTCGTTTTGGATTTGAATATGCCATGCTCCCACAGGTAAGCTAAGTCGCAATGAAGAAGTTTCATGAACTCAGCGAACGCGAAGTGCTGGCCCTGGCCATTGCCCTGGAAGAAGAAGATGAGCGCGTGTATGCCGATTTTGCCGAAGGTCTGCGGCAGGATTATCCCGCGTCGGCGGCGATGTTTGAGGGCATGCGCGAGGAAGAATCAGGGCACCGCAGAAAATTAATCGAGATGTACCGCCAGAAATTCGGCGAACATATTCCGCTGATCCGCAGGCAGGATGTGCGCGGATTTGTGGAGCGCCCCGCTCTGTGGTTAATTCGGCCGCTGCGCATCGAGGCAGTGCGCAAAGAAGCCAGCACCATGGAAGTGGAGACGCGGCGTTTTTATGAGAAGGCCGCGGCCCGAACTCAGGACGCGAGCATTCGCCAATTGCTCGACGATCTGATCAATGAAGAACGTGAGCATGAAGAGCGCGCGCAGGAACTGGACAAAGAAAACCTTCCTGCCAATGTGAAAGCCGATGAAGAGCGCGCACAGCGCCGTTTGTTCGTATTACAGATTGTGCAGCCAGGCCTGGCCGGACTGATGGACGGTTCGGTTTCGACACTGGCGCCGGTGTTCGCGGCAGCATTCGCGACACACAGCAGCAATGATGCGTTTCTGGTTGGCCTGGCTGCTTCGGCAGGCGCGGGCATCAGCATGGGATTTGCAGAAGCGTTATCCGACGACGGAAGCCTTACGGGGCGCGGACATCCATGGGTACGCGGCTTGATCTGCGGAGCCATGACAGCCCTGGGCGGCATTGGACATACGTTGCCATTTCTGCTAAAGGATTTTCGGGTGGCACTGTGGGCTGCGGGCGCCGTGGTAGTCGTCGAACTAGGAGTGATTACCTGGATCCGGCGGCGCTACATGGATAGTCCGTGGGTTTCGGCGGCGCTTCAGGTCGGGTTGGGCGGAGTGTTGGTGTTTATTACTGGAGTGCTGATCGGGAACTCTTGAAAACATTTTTGATTAATGATTTCGGATTGTTGATTCGAAGCTAATGGACCAAAGTTGCAGTCAGGAATCAACAATCAGCTGGCTTGCAAATTGCGGGACTTGCGCCTACGGCTGCGTGTCCAACGGATGTTTGCTTTTTTCATAGAATTCGTTCTGCAGCTTTAGGCTTTCGTCATCGGCTTTCACAGCGCGGATTGTTTTAACGACCGCGTCGATCCACCAATCCATTTGAAACTTGCCTAGCTCTAGTGTCGCGGCCGAGCCCTCGCCAGAGTAGTGGTTGGGAAAACGCGCATACCACCAGATGCCGGTGTAGACATCTTCGGGGAGATTCTGCCGGTGCTGGTCGGCGCCGGATTCGCTGGCGGCGCGGTCGATGTGGACGGTATCGGGGCGCGCAATCATCATCTTCGAGGTTTCGCTTTCTCCCGCATGCATGTCGATTGGCGTTTTCTTCTTCGGTCCGCCTGTATCCGGGCTGCGCTTATCAAAAATGTACACCACGTAGTCGCGCGGTTTATCGAGCTGCGTTTGGGCGAAGTAGGGCAGCAGGTGCTCATTGCCCCCGTGCCCGTTGACGATGATTACTTTCTTGCAGCCGTTGCGAGCCATCTCATCGGTGGTTTCCTGCAATAGGGCCAGTTGCATCTCGCGGCTGTAAGCGATGGTTCCTGGTTCGTGGCGAGCCTCGGCAATCTGTCCAAAATAATATTCCGGAAAGACGACCGCATACTCTTTCTCCGCGGCGTGCAGCGAGGCGTAACGTACGTCCAGCAGATCGGTGCCGAGCGGGAGATGAGGTCCGTGCTTCTCAAGAATTCCGAACGGAAGCAGGCACGTTCCCTGGGAGCGATGAATGCCTTCGCGAAAATCAGCGGCGGTCAGCTCTTCCCAGTGCACGGAGAGCTTCGCTTGCGATGCCGCGGTTTGCGCTGGCGTCAGATGCGATGCGCCCATGAGCGTGAGCAGGACGAAAACAATCGTGAACTGCGAACGACTTGTCATCAGCGAATTTTCCTCGGCGCGAATTTTAGCACGCAACACAGCTTTGAGACGTCGTAGGTGCCGCGAGAGTAATGCGATAAAGAGTTGCTTCGGACCAGAGGATGAGGCTCTCTCCCGCAATTCCAGGAAGATTCCCTGCCGGCAATGCGAGCGCGATGTGGATCCAGCATTGACATCGCTCCAGGTTCCAGGGACAATGCCGTTTCCATCGGAGGGAAAAACAAAAATGCGTCAGTTTCTGCCTTGGTTTTTGGTGGTAGCGCTCGGCACGTTAGCGTTCCCGCAGGACCGGACCAATGCGCGCTCCATGGTGATGTCGCGTTACGGCATCGTCGCCAGCAGCCAGGTGCAAGCATCGCAGGCCGGAGCGGAGATTCTTGCCCATGGAGGTTCCGCAGCGGACGCTGCGATTGCCACCAATGCGGTGCTTGGAGTGCTGGAACCGGACATGAACGGACTCGGTGGGGATTTGTTCGCTATCTACTGGGACGCGAAAAGTGCAAGACTTTACGGCCTGAACGCCAGTGGATGGGCGCCCAAGGCTCTTACTATCGACTACCTCAAATCGAAAAGCGTCACCCAAATGCCCGAGGTCGGTATTGACACCGTAACTGTACCCGGCATGGTTAGCGGTTGGAACAACCTTCATGAACGCTTCGGTCGAATGGCATGGAAGGAACTTTTTGCGCCAGCAATCTTTTACGCGGAAAACGGGTTTGCAGTCCAGGAGCTGATAGGTATGGACTGGCGGGATGCAGCTCGCTCCAAACTGAAAAACGATCCTGAAACGCGGAGGGTTTTTCTGATCGACGGTGAAGCGCCGCAGACAGGTGAAGTTTTCAGAAATCCCGACGTTGCCAAAGCGTTGCGATTGGTCGCCGAGGGAGGTCCGCACGCGTTCTACGGCGGAGAAATCGCCAAAGCCATTCTCGCAACCTCGCGGGAACTTGGCGGCACAATGACCCCGGAAGATCTTGCGGATTTTTCAGCGGAATGGGTCGAACCCATCTCAACCACCTACCGGGGATGGAAATTTTACGAGTTGCCGCCAAACGGGCAGGGCATGGCAGCACTTGAAATGTTGAACATCATGGAACAGTTCTCGCCCGCGAAGGCCGGTCCGCTCAGCGTGGATGAGCTGCACAAGAAAATTGAAGCAATGAAGTTGGCTTATGCCGATCTGGCGCGCTACAACGCCGACCCGCGGTTCGCAAAAGTGCCGGTCGCTGGTCTGCTTTCGAAGGAGTACGCCAAACAGCGCGCAGAACAGATTAATCCTCAGAAAGCCAATTGCGATACGGGTGCTGGACGTCCTCCGGCGAGCGACACGACCTACCTCACGGTGGTCGACAGAGATGGGAATATTGTCTCGCTGATCCAGAGTAACTACTCGAGTTTCGGCTCGGGCATTACGGTGCGAGGTATGGGGTTTGTATTGCAGAATCGCGGAGCGTTGTTCATGCTCGACCCCGCTAAACCTGACGCTCTCGCAGGTCACAAGCGGCCGTTCCATACCATCATCCCGGCCTTCATGGAAAGAGGTGATGACCATATCGGGTTTGGCATCATGGGTGGCGCCAACCAGCCACTCGCGCACGCGCAATTCGTCTCCAATGTGGTGGATTACGGCATGAATCTTCAAGCAGCAATGGAAACGGCTCGCTTCACAGTAAGGAGTAATTTCAATATCGGCTGCCACATTGCCATCGAGGATCGTGTGCCAACTGAGGTGCTCCAGCAACTCACGAAGATGGGCCATCAGCTCGATATTCGCGGGGACTTCTCGCTCTACATGGGACGAGGTCAGGCGATCGATCACAACACAAAAACGGGAATGAATTTCGCAGCATCCGACGCGCGAACTGATGGATCGGCAGAACCAGAATTTCCACCGGGGCTACATCTGGATGAGGCGTTCGGAGACAAACTCAAGCGCTAGCGGTAGTGTAAGAGCACAATCGATTCTCGTTCCATCGACGACGCGCCGTTTTGAGTGATGAGCAAAATTGAACAACGGCGGAAGATGCGCGAAAAAAACTGCGCGCTAAGCAAACTGCCGGCCTCACGGAGCCTCGATCAGCTCCATCTTGCCATCGCGCGTGCGGTGCAGGATCATTACTTTGCCTTTGGGATCGCGGAAGACGAAGACATCGCGGTCGCGGAAGTGGGCTTCTTTGATGGCTTCTTCGAGGGTCATGGGACGCATGGCAACGGCTTCGTCGGAGCGGACCAGATGAACCTCGGTAGTTCTGGCCACGGGGGGATAGCGATGCACCGCCACGGGCACGGCGGTCTTTTCCGTTAATCCCACTTTAGTGTGAGCTTCCGGTTCGGTAGGGTGGCCGTTCCACTTTTTCACTTCTTCGCTCTTGCGCGCGGACCGCTTTTTAGATTCCCATTTCGTTTTATACTTCACGGCCTGCCGCTCGAGGTGGTCGAGCGCTCCGCTGACTGCGATCATCATATCCTTCGCTTGAGCCAGGCCGACCAGTGGGCCATTGCGGGGATTGATCGTGATTTCGGCTTTGTGGCGGTGTTTCTCGACGCAGAGGATGGCTTTGGCTTCGAAGCGATCACCGAGAATTTTGCGGATTTTTGCCAGGCCGGTTTCTACTTCTTTGCGGATGGCGGAAGTTACTTCGTAGTGCCTACCCGTGTATTCCACGTTCATGAGCGCCCCTCCTTAGATTCTTGCTCGAGATAAATTGGGCACTGCATTTAAGGCTAGCGCATTCGCGGCCTTCTACTATATCGATACTATCGATCGTCGCGAGATCCTCGCTTCGCGTGAAGAACCGCTGCGCTCGGGATGACGCCGGGGAATGACGTATCGTCTGAATCTGACGCTGGCATTATTCTCTTACTCTGCGCTGATGGGTGCTAGGGATGCGCATATCTTCGCGGTACTTGGCTACGGTGCGGCGAGTGACTTGAATGCCTTGCGATTGCAGGATGCGAGTGAGCTGTTCGTCGGTCAGCGGACGGCTGGGATCTTCTTCGTCTATTAATTTCTTGACGCGCCGTTTGAGGATCAGCAGCGATGTGTTGCCGCCCTCGGGCCCCTGTACGCTCTCGCTGAAGAAGTAGCGAAGCTCGAACACCCCCTGCGGCGTGTGCGCGTATTTGCTGGCCACGGCGCGGCTCACGGTGGAAGGATGCACCCCGATTTCTTCGGCCACCTCTTTAATCATCATCGGCTTGAGCTGGTCGATGCCTTTTTCCAGAAAATCCTGCTGCCGAGCGACAATGCAGTAACAAACCTTGGTGATCGTCTGCTTGCGCTGCTCGATATTCTTGATGAGCTGGATGGCGCTCTTGTAGCGCTCTTTGACGTAGTCGCGGGTATTTTTGTCGTTAGTGTCGCGCGTGATCAGCTTCTTGTAAGCAGGATTGAGGCGAAGCTGCGGCAGATCATCGTCGTTCATCAGCACCAGCCACTCGTCACCATGCTTGATGAACGCTACGTCGGGCTCGATCAGGCGCGCCTGGACTTTGTTGTATTGCAAGCCGGGGCGGGGATCGAGGGTGCGAATGTAGTCGAGAGCTTGCTGTACGGCTTCTGCGGGACGGCCAATGGCCTTGGCAATTTCTTTATGCGCCTTGTTTTGCACCGCGCGTAGGTGCTGGTCAACGATTGCAATGGCATCCTGCAGGACTTGCGCGGTGCCGTTGACCGGCTTGTCTCCATTTTTGTGGAGCGCGAGTTGTTGCTGATGGTGGCGTAACTGGCGGATCAGACACTCGCGCAGATCGCGGCAACCCACCCCGGGAGGATCGAGCTGGCGAACCACTTCGAGGGCTTCCGCCAAATCCGAGGCTGTGAATTTCACGGCGTAAACCGGGCGCGGAGAAGCGGCTGGGAGTGGTGCGGCGGTTGCCGGCTCTGGGGCAGAATCTACGGCTGCGCCTATGCTTCCATTTTGTGGGCCAACATTCTGTGATCCAAAGGAAATTTCTGACGGATTGGCTGTGGGTGTCGCGTTGAACATCTCGCCAGCAAAGCTTTTGCTGATAGCATCTGCGGCGGAAAATTCTCCAGAACTGGACTCGGGGATGACAAGAGGTATATCCAAATCAGTCAGGGACGGATTGGCCGCAAGATTTTCATCCTCCGAGATCGCCTCGCCAGAAGCGGGCTCGTCCAAACCCAGCGCCTGAGCCTCGATAACGATATTTCTCGCAGCAGCGGCATCGGCCTCCGGCGTGGCAGGCGGAGCAACGCCCAACATCTCTTCGTCGCTGGCGATCAGATAACCGTCTTCGTTGAGATTGCCGATAATCTGTTCGGCGGCTTCGCGAACCTCGGGGCGCAGGCTCAGCGCACCTAGTTGCCAGGCCAGGTGATCGGTCAGAGTGGTGGGCTTGGACAGAAAGTTCTCGAAGGACGGCCGTTCGATCTCCTCCATCTCGCCGCGAGTACGATATCCGGGATCGAGATAATCCTGGAAGAACGAACCGAAGTCGATTTCTTCGAACGGATCTTTCTTTTCGGCGGTGATGGGAGCTTCTTCGGTAGAAGTCTTAGCCGTGACGCGGTCGCGGTCTTCTTCCTTACGACCGACTTCATCAATTAATGGAACCGATTCTTCGAGCTCTTCGAGAACGGGGTTCTCGACCATCTCGGAATTGATCATGTCCTTGAGCTCAAGCTTGTTGAGCGCGAGGACAGAAACCATCTGCACCAGGCCGGGGGTGAGAATCTGGCGCTGCGATAGCTTGACGCTCAGTTTGTGCTGTAAAAGGACCATGTTTCAAAGTTTCAGAGCTGGACGATCACGCTACTCCAGTTTGTCCAGCCTCTCATCGTGGCTGTCGATACGATGTTCGTGCATCTCCACAACCCGAAGCAGTCTTGCAGTGCCTTCAGCAACTTCGGTGACCAAAACTGTCGCTTGGTTTAGCTGTCGATCATGCTTCTCGGTTTCCAGCGCGAGCAGTTGCAGGCTTTGCGTGAG
>DASRWO010000226.1:0-14289 GCA_035654555.1 Candidatus Deferrimicrobiaceae bacterium
CTGAACTTCCGACAAGGCCTCAAACAACGTGTTGTCAACGTTGTTGCTCACCGGCAATTGGACAACGCCGCCGTCCTGTAGGTAGTTGGCGTAATTAGGCAGGTTTCCGTTGATCGAGACGGCATCTCCGGCATTGTATGCGCCGCTGCCCTCTGAGGAGGGCTGAGTGGGAGAGCTTCCAGCTCCGGGCAGGAGGATATTGAAGTTAGCCCAGTCGTTGCCGGTGATTCCAGCTCCTATTTGGGGTAGCTTGCTTATGGTTTCCGCCTCTAAGATCGACGCTCGCTGACCGGTTTCGGTCTCCAGCAACGGCACGCCCTCGGCAGTGACAGTAATCGTTTCTGAAACATCGCCTACCTGCAAGCTGGCATCTTCAGTGATCACGTCCACCTGCAGCGCGATGGGGCCGCGCACCAGCTTCTTGAAGCCCTTGGCCGTGAAGCTGATGTTGTAGTTTCCGGCGGGAGTCGAAACGGTATCGTAGATACCATCCTGATTCGTGACAAAATCCTTGTTTTCTCCGGTATCAATGTTCGTCAGCGTAACGGTTGCACCCGGAAGCACGGCTCCTGAGGCCATGACCGTGCCACGGATTTCGCCGGTATTTCTACTCTGCGGAAACGCTGGTACGGCCATGCACAACAAAAGGCAAAATGCGATTGTCCACCGAATGAAACTCATCATGGAGTCCCCTTTTCTAGTCGTGGTTTTTCATTTCGACGGACTAGTGTCTCTAGCCGTGGTCGTATCCATTCTCGAAGCATCCCATTCTCGAACGTCAGCAATATCGTTAGTTCCACGAGCTTTCCAGCTAGTACTTCTGTACTACTTCATGCTGCCGAACGTTTTAGACTTAAACGTATTGTATTGTCAAGATAAAAATATCGATATTCTAGAGGATCATCCCTCGCGTGTTGACTTTCAATGGTCGGGGTTGACGACTGGGATACAATCACGTTCCGTACTTGCCAGAACGTGGCCAGGATTTAGGTACCGACGCAAGGACGAATGAGATTCCGAATGAAAAGATCCGGTGGGAGAAGGAATTCTGCGGTCACGCTGAAATCGGTGGCTGAGCGCGTCGGGCTTACGGCGAGCACCGTGTCGGCTGTTCTCAACAATTCTTCCGCTGCGCGCTCCGTTCCGGAGCGAACCAAAAAACGCGTCTTAAATGCGGCGAATGAACTTAACTATCGGCCGAACTTCCTGGCACGTTCCCTGCGCGCGAACCGCACTTACACAATCGGCGTCATCCTGGAGGAAATTGGCGATGCCTACGGCTCGGTCGTCATGGGCGGCATCGAACGTCATCTCAGAGAGCATAATTTTCATTTTCTTACGGTGGCTCACCGTCATGACAAGAAATTGCTCGAAACCTACTCGACCATGCTTTGGCAACGTGGGGTGGAAGGTTTTATCACCGTGGACACTTTCTTGACCGAGAGGCCGCCTCTTCCCACGGTGGCAGTGGCGGGCCATCGCAACCTCAAAGGCGTAACCAATATCGTCCTGGACCACCGCCGCGCGGCCTCCCTGGCGCTAGGGCATCTGGTCGAACTGGGCCACCGAAGAATTGCTTTCATGAAAGGCGCGCCGCTGAGCTCTGATTCCAAAGATCGCTGGAGCGCGATATGCGAGGTCGCGAAGGATCTGGGGCTTTCCATTACGCCAGAACTAACCATACAGCTCGAAGGCGCTGATTCTACGCCCCATCTCGGATATCCCTTTGCCAAGGAATTGCTTGCGCGCAAGCAACCTTTTACCGCGCTGTTCGCCTACAACGACATCTCTGCCATCGGTTCCATCTACGCTTTTCAGGAAGCTGGCCTGCGCGTCCCGGACGATGTCTCGGTCGTAGGCTTCGATGACATTCAAAGTGCCGGGTACATGAATCCACCGCTCACCACGGTAAGACAACCACTGCAAAAAATGGGAGAGATAGCGGCTCGAATTCTGCTCGACCGAATCGAGAGACGAACGAAGTACATTTCGGAATTTACGATCGAACCCGAGCTGGTGGTGCGGAAATCCACATCGCGCCCAAGGAACTGACACGATACACGAAAGAACCGGTCGACCCTCAAGTCTGCCGCCTGAAAAGCAGAATCAATGTCAAGGGCGACGACCGGAGTTTATCCGTTCCCACAAGCGCCGGACCCGCAGGAGGATACAGTAATTTGTACGCCGCGGTTAGCCAGAGTTCCATTTGTTGTAGTTCGATTCGCAGACAAAATCGGCAAGGCATTGCTAACAACGTGTTTCCGCGTGTTTTTGTTTTGGAACGGGAATTGCACCCACGCCACTGAATTTGAAGTAGGGTTTAGACCTCGCTCGCTGAACCTATTTGATAAGTGCCCGGATGTTTGCCCCATGAAGGGGCGCAGTTCGACATCGCTCTGAGGAGAACGCCCATGAATCAGACGGGAAAATTCAACCGGTTACTTTGTTTGCTTATGCTGTTGAGTTTGCTGGGACTCGGCTCGATCGCCGCTTTTGGACAAGCGGAAGCAGGCTCGATTGTGGGTACAGTCCGGGATACGGCGGGAGCCGTGATTACCGGCGCTACGGTGAGGGCTAAAAGCGTTACGACGGGAGCAGAGCACACGGTGGTGACCGGAAATGCTGGCCAGTACTCAATTCCCGGGCTGGCACCGGCAAAGTACGAAGTGACGGTCACGAGTCCAAATTTTCAGACCTACAAGAGCCTTGTGGAAGTAACGGTGGGATCCACCATCACGGTGGATGCGCAACTGGGGGTGGGCCCAAGCTCGACGGTGGTGGAGGTGACGGCCTCCTCAGCGGGCACTCAAGTGAACACCCAGACCCAGGAACTTTCGCAGCTCATCAACACACAGCAACTGGCGCAACTCCCCAGCCTCACCCGCAACCCTTACGATTTTGTTGCGATTTCCGGCAACGTCAGCAACGGGGATACTACCTCGAATGGTGCGACGATGTCGTCCGGCGGCGGTGGCCAGGAGCTTTCGAACCGGGGCGTGGGCTACTCTCTAAACGGCCAGCGCCAATCAGGTACGGAGATTCTGCTCGATGGCGTGGAGAACATCGCCATTTTTAGCGTTGGCATTGGCGAAAACGTTCCAATCGATGGTGTGCAAGAATATAGCATAGTTACCAATAACTTCTCGGCCGAATACGGTCGCGCCTCCGGTGGCGTGGTGAATGTGACCACGAAGTCAGGCACCAACACTTTCCACGGTTCCGCGTGGGAATTTAACCGGCTCTCGGCCTACACGGCGAATACCTACAATAACGATGCCAACGACCTTCCGAAGGGCGGGTACACGCGCAACCAGTTCGGCTTCCAAGCCGGCGGTCCGATTATCAAGAACAAGCTGTTCGTTTCTGAGAGCACGGAGTTTACTCGTGTTCGAAGTAACTCCGTCCAGCATGCCGAGATATTCGACCCCACATTCATAGCGATGTTACCCGCAAACGCTAAGGCCTACTTCAACGCCTATGGGGCCACTACCGGCTTGACTGCTAGCGGCTCACCAATCACTGCTGGGGCGTTGGCGGCGAACGCGGCCAATCCCCTGATCGTTAATCCGATAAACGGAATCACGCCGGTTGCCGCGAGTCAGCCGATTTTCGACCCCGTCAGCTTCAACGTACCGTACAACGATGGCGGCGGCCCACCGCAGAACTCGTGGAGCCTTGTGGGCCGTCTCGACTACAACCTGAGTGACAAAACTCAGATGTTCTTCCGCATCGGCAGAGAGAGGATCAACGCATTTAACGGTACGAATGACTACGACGCGTATTCCCAATATAATAGCGGCACCCTCGACCAGAACATGATTTATCTGTTCTCGGTGAACCACGCCTTTAACAGCAACCTTTTGAACAGCACTAAGCTCAGTTTTGCGCGCTACAATGATGGAACATCATACAACGCGGCGTTTCAAAGCGTCCCAAACCTAATGTTCTACCCGGGGAGTGATCCCTTGACCGGCGCTTCCATTTCAACGCCAGGATTGGAGAACAATAATGCGCCGGGAGCGGGAGGGTTGCCAGCCGGCGGGCCGCAAAATACGATTCAATTCGAACATGACCTGTCCTGGACCAAGGGCAAGCACAACCTGCGGTTTGGAGGTCAGTATACCTACATTCAGCTGAACTACGGCTACGGCGCTTACGCGCAGGCAGTGGAACAGCTTGGCGGCTCCCAACAGGACAGCATGGACGACCTGGTTAATTTTGGAGGCAACCCGGGTGGAAGCATCCTTAGCGGTAGCAGCGGCTTCTCTGCCCGAGTCAATCCGAATGGTGCGCTCCCCTGCCCAGTCGATGTAAACAACAACCCGGTCAGCCCATGTCCAGCAGACAGCGTCGTTACTCCGCCGCTGACCTCGGCTACCTACGGGCGAAGCTATCGCTACAATGACTGGGCTCTTTATGCCCAGGACAGCTTTAGGTTCACTCCACGCCTCACGCTCAACTATGGTATGCGCTACGAACATTACGGCGTGCAACACAACAATCAGCAGAACCTGGATTCCAACTTCTACCTCGGCTCCGGTGCTGGATTCTTTGACCAAGTTCGGGCGGGACAGGTCCAGATTGCAGATAAAAGCTCGATTGGCCAGTTCTGGGCGCCAAGCTGGGGCACAGCAGCGCCGCGCGTAGGTTTCGCCTATGATCTTTTCGGCGATGGTAAGAGCAGCCTGCGAGGTGGTTTCGGAATCAGCTATGAGCGCAACTTTGGCAATGTGACCTACAATGCCAGCTTCAATCCACCTGCTAGCGCCGTGTTGTCTACCAGTTGCCCGGCTCGTAGCGCAACCTGCACCTCTGCTTACGTGACCAACAACGACCTCGGCCCGCTGGGCCTGCCGGGTCCCTCAAGCAACCTTCCACCCACAGAGCTCCGTGACAACAAGGACAGCATCCACGTGGCGCAGACCCAGTTCTGGAGCCTATCCCTGCAGCGCCAAGTGGTTCCGAACACGGTGTTAGAAATAGGTTATAGCGGCGCTCATGGCGTTCACCTCTATGACCTCAACAATATCAATCTCCCCGGGGCTGGCCAGGTTTATCTGGGCGACCCAGCGGTGGCCGGCACGGACGTGAACCCCGGAAGCACGACGTGTAATGCCGCCTACATAAGCCCCACTGGGGTTTGTCTCACTCGGCCAAACTTTCAATACAGTGCCATCAACCAGCGAGGTAGTGGTGGCACGAGCAGCTACAATGCTCTGAATGTGAAGCTCCAGACGCAGAACCTGCACCACACTGGTGTGAGTATGGTGGCGAACTACACCTGGGCCCACTCCCTGGATGATATTAGTTCAACCTTCTCCGATAGCTTACAGGGAGGATCGGGGAACGGGTACGGCAGCCTTGGATACACTCTTTTTTCCGACCCGAAGCTGGATTGGGGCAACTCAGACTACGATGTCCGAAATCGGTTCGTTGTTTCGCCCATCTGGGAGACACCGTGGTACAAGAGTGAAAGAGGCTTGGGCGAGGCGTTAGGCGGCTGGTCACTGGTGGGTATCTTTACCGCGCGCACGGGCATTCCATTTAATGCTTACGATCTTGACAACGACTACAATTTTTATACCTTTCCCCGGCTAACGCCGGCCACCACACCCACATTCCACGTCAGCTCAAATCCTTCTGCTGCCGGCCCGAACTTGTTCAACCTGCTGACCCTGCCTCTCCCGGCAAGTTTCGCGCCTGACAACCCGACCTTGGGAATTTCCGACTTCGGACCATTTCCAGCCGGCATGGTCCACCGCAACGCATTTCGCGGAGCGGGTGCGTGGAACTTCGATACGGCAGTGAATAAGAATTTCAAAGTCACCGAGCGGGTCGGATTAACCTTCCGCGCTGAAGGCTTCAACATTTTCAACCACCACAATATGTATGTAAACACCTTCCTCATCGGTTACACCGGGCCGACCACGACACCCCTGGTAGTCCAAGGGCTCAAGGGCGGTCTGAATAGCCTCGCCGAAGGCGGCAATAACGACGAGCGCAGGTTCGGCCAGTTCTCGTTGCGAGTCAGCTTCTAGTTCGCCCCAGAGAACTTCTTAATGGGGAGCCGAAGGGCTCCCCACTTTTTGCTTTCTGGAGGGCAGTCTCAATGGAAATCGGGGAACGTTCCGCAGCCTCCTCAAGGTCCAAATTAACCTGAATGTGCGCCAGCCGTTCCTTGCTTTAACTACTCAACTTTGCTCTCGATGCTCACCAGACGTGGCAGGCGTTCTCCGCCACCATCGGCTGCCCCGCCTTACATCCCCATGCCTTCTGAAACTCCGGCATGTTCTGCACCACGCCATTCACGCGGTATTTGCCCGGTGAATGCGGATCAGTCAGCACCCGCTGGCGGGCAATCTCCGGACGCCGCTTCTCGCACCACACGCGTCCGAATCCCAGAAAGAACCTCTGCTCCGGCGTATAGCCATCGATTGTCTGCGCTTCTTTCCCGGTCTTGTCATCGGCGATCATCTGCTCCAGCGCCATCAGCGCTATACGCGCACCGCCGTTGTCCGCAGTGTTCTCGCCCAGAGTCAGCCGCCCGTTCAGCTTCAAATCGTCAACCGCGACGAAGTTCGAATATTCATTGGCCACACAGCTGACACGCTGTTCGAACTCTTTTCCATCCTGCTCGGTCCACCAGTCGTGCAGGTTGCCGTGCGGATCAAATTTGCGCCCTTGATCGTCGAAACCGTGAGTAAGCTCATGCCCAATCACCAGTCCAATGCCGCCAAAGTTCACCGCATCGTCCATATTCTTATCGAAAAACGGCGGCTGCAGAATGCCCGCCGGAAACACAATCTCGTTGAATGACCCACTGTAATAAGCATTCACCGTGGGCGGAGTCATGCCCCACTCCTTGCGATCGAGCGGCTTGTCGATTTTATTAACTTGCCGCTTCGCTTCGAATTCATCGGCGCGTTCGATGTTGCCCATCAAGTCGTTCGGTTTGATCACGACGGAACTGTAATCACGGTAAACGTCCGGATAGCCAATCTTGTTGCGAATCGCATCCAGCTTCACCTTGGCTTCCTTCTTCGTTTGATCGCTCATCCAGGAAAGATCCTGAATGTCGCTGGTCAACGATTTCTCCAGCGCGTCCACCATCTTCAGCATGCGCTGCTTGCCATCGGGACCGAATGTCAGATCCACATATCTGTCTCCCAGCGCCTCCCCCATTTCACGATCAACGAGGTTAACGCAGCGCTTCCAGCGCGCCTGAATCTGTTCCTGCCCGGTGAGCTTCTGCTGAAGTTTAAAGTTGGCATCCACAAATGGCTGTGAAAGCCAGGGAGCCGCTGCGTTCAGCACATGCCAGCTCACATAGGTCTTCAAAGCGTCCAGAGGCTCAGCTTCAAGCACGCCGTTGACCAACTTGAAGAATTCCGGATTCGTAACATTCAGCTCCGTAAAGTTCGGCGCACCCATCGCCGCGAAGTAACGATTCAAATAAAAATCAGGACCCAGCGCGGCTGCTTCCTCTCGGGTCATCTTGTGATCGCGGTTTTTCGGATCCCGGCGCTTGGTGCGATCCATCGAGTCCACCGCCAACATCGTCTCGATAACTAGAACTTTTTGCGCCGAATCCGCCGCCTGCTGCGGAGTTTGGCCGGCCAAAGTAAACAACTGCGTCGCATAGTCCACCATGTACTGCCGCTTCTCCACTTTGTCGGGATCGTCTTTGATGTAGTAATCGCGATCCGGCAACGTGAGCCCACCCTGATCGATATAGGCGATCACCTGATCGGCATTATGCAAATCCGGCGCGGAGTAAAAGCTGAACAGAGGGCTCGGCCCCGTCAGGTGCACGTGCGCGACCTCGTCGATCAGCGCAGCTTTGTCTTTTACCGCTGCAATGCGATCGAGTTCTGCCTTAACCGGCGCGATGCCCTTCGCGTCCGCTGCTTTTTCGTCCATGCAGGAACCGTAGAGATCGCCAATTCTCTGGTCGATACCATTCCTGCTCGCGCCGCCCGTGGCATCCTTCTCCAGAATGGTGTGCAAAATATCGAGATTGCGCTCATGCAGCTCTACAAAGCTGCCCCATTGCGCCTGATCCGCAGGAATCTGCGAATTCTTGATCCAGTTGCCGCAAGCGTACTGGTAGAAATCCACACATGGATCGATGGTCTTATCGATATTGTCCAGGCTGAAGCCCGGACCCGGCTTTGTGGATGACGAGGTTTGAGCAAAGCCGCTGACCGCGGCGCAAATCACAGCAATACAAAGCCAACGCATGGTGCAATCTCCCTGTGCTAAATCTCGGGCAAAATGAAAACGCCCGATTTTATGCCTTCAGCCGTTCCACCGACAAGTCCTGCACGCTATCGCGGCCCCGCAACTGCTTCCGGCAGGCACTTCGCTGGAATGCTCGATCCAAATGCAATCCGTGGACGTAAACATTCGACTGCTTGCCATTTCGCAAGCCTGTGCGAGTTATAATCAAGACCTCTAATCCTGACGAAAGCTGGCTCTGATATGACTTCTACAAATGGAAGCTCTGGCAACGGCACCAACGGCAACAGCGTCCCTAAACCCCGCGCGGAGTGGATTGCGCGCCGCAAGCAAACCAACACCGACGGCAATTTCTCGCAGATGCATTATGCCCGCCAGGGCGTGATCACTGAAGAAATGGGCTATGTCGCGCACCGCGAAAAGCTCGCCCCCGAACTGGTGCGGGACGAGGTCGCCCGCGGACGCATGATTATTCCCGCCAACATCAATCATCCGGAACTCGAGCCTATGGCGATCGGCATCGCGTCGCTCTGCAAGATCAACGCGAACATCGGCAACTCCGCCGTCACGTCGGAAATTAAAGAAGAACTGAAAAAGCTTCACACCTCCGTGCACTACGGAGCCGATACCGTGATGGATCTCTCCACCGGCGGCAACATCCATGAAATTCGTGAAGCCATTCTCCGCCATTCGCCCGTGCCCATCGGCACGGTCCCAATCTACGAAGCGATTTCGCGCGTGAAGCGCGTCGAAGATTTGAATGCCGAAGTCATGCTCGAAGTAATCGAAGAGCAAGCCGCCCAAGGCGTCGATTACATGACGATTCACGCCGGGGTGCTCGTCCAGTATCTGCCGCTGATCTCGAAACGCATCACTGGAATCGTGAGCCGTGGCGGCGCGATCCTCGCCCAGTGGATGGCGTACAACCACAAGCAGAATTTTCTTTACGAACGCTTCGACGACATCTGCAAAATCCTGAAGAAGTATGACGTCAGCTTTTCTCTCGGAGACGGCCTGCGTCCCGGCTGCGTTGCCGATGCCAGCGACGAGGCCCAGTTCGCCGAACTAAAAACGCTGGGCGAGTTAACGAAAATCGCGTGGCAGCACGACGTCCAGGTCATGATCGAGGGCCCCGGCCACGTCTCGATGGATAAGATCAAAGAACAGGTCGAAAAAGAAGCCGAGCTCTGCTACGAAGCTCCGTTCTACACTCTCGGCCCGCTGGTTACCGACATTGCTCCAGGCTACGATCACATCACCTCAGCGATCGGCGCGGCCATGATCGGCTGGTACGGCGCCGCCATGCTCTGCTACGTGACGCCCAAAGAACATCTCGGCCTGCCGAACGAGAAAGACGTGAAAGACGGCATCATCGCTTACAAAATTTCCGCTCACGCCGCCGACATCGCCCGCGGTCGCCCTGGCGCCCGCGACCGCGACGACGCTCTCAGTTACGCCCGCTACAAATTCGATTGGGAAAAACAATTCGAACTCTCACTCGATCCCGAAACCGCCCGCTCCATGCATGACGAAACTCTGCCCGATGACCACTACAAAGAAGCCGCATTCTGCTCCATGTGCGGTCCAAAATTCTGCTCGATGAATTACTCTTCAAAAGTAGACGAGTACAACAAACAAGTGCACGGCATCGAGAAGAAGGATTATTCGGAGTTGGTTGAGAGGCTGGTAACGCTGAAGTAAACAAGTACTTGGATGTACCTCAAAGCGAGGTCTATGGATCACCACGAGGCAGTCCGGAAATTTGAACACTTGATGTTGAAAGAGGCTGATCACGCGCGAGAAGTGGCCACGGAACTGGAGGCCCTGGTGCCGGTCTTGACGACTGAGAACTCTCGACAACTCGCACAGGCGCAAATAAAAGCAAGCCACAAACAAGCCAAAGAGTTTCGCGAATTGGCGCAAAAAGTCAAAGAGAAATAGTGCTTGGTGCGCCCGAGTTGGTCTTAACTCTCAGCAGGAGCACTCCGTGACAACGCTAAAGCAAGCCCGGCATCTCGTGGTTCTTTGCACAGTGTTTGCTGCGCTGGCCGCACACTCCCAGTCGCAGCCCACCCAACTGGAAGTCCCAAACGCTCCCATTGCAACGCACGTGCTCGTCCAGAGTCCAGCCGATACCCAAACTGCGCTACAAGTGATCTGCCTCTTTCAGTCCGATCCCGCCAATACCCTGCACGGATCGTTGCTGGAGATGAACGAGAAATTGGCCGGCCTCCTGGATCAAATTCGCAAACCGACGAGCTTCGCCGGCAACTTCGGCGAAACCCTGCTCATCGCGCCAGCCTCCGGGAAGATGGCCGCCAAGCGAATCCTCATCATTGGTCTCGGGGATTCGAAGTCGTATACTCCACAACGCATGGAATTGGTCGGCTCGATTGTCTATCGGGAAGCCACACGCCTGGGCATAGACCATCCCTTCTTCGCTCCAACCGTCCTTGATGGAGGCGTAACAGGATATTCCACGGGTGAGACAGCGGCCTGGTTCGTTCGAGGCTTTCTGCGTGGTGCGGCTACAGAGCACCAACTGGCGAGCACCGGAAACTCGACCGGTGTAACCATTCGCAGCCTGACTTTTCTCGCGGGAGCTGCACACGCCGCGGACACTCGCGACGGCCTCGCGAAGGCATACTCCGCCGTCGCCGCAAAATAGTCGGCGCTCCTAACTAGTTTCCGAAGCCCGCCACCCCATCCCATATCAACTGCACCGCAATCGCCAGAATCAGAAAACCGAAAATCTTATTGATCGCTCCCACCGCACTTGGCCCCAGCCTCCGCACCAGCGGACCCCCGAGCCAAAAGAACAAGATCACCGAGAGCGCTACTCCCGCAATGCCAATCACTATGCCGATATACGAAGCCGCACGATCGACGCTGGCTGCCAGCGCCATCACCACTCCGATCGCGCCCGGTCCTGACATCAACGGCATCGCCAGCGGCGTCAGAGAAATATCTTCCTTGTCCTCTGCTTCGTGACTCTCTTCCGGCGTAATGCGCGCATGCGAAGTGACCATGCCCCACGCCGTGTTCGCCACAATCAATCCGCCGGCAATTTTTAGTACGGGAAGCGAGATGCCGAAAAAATGCAGCACGAAACGGCCAACAAAAAGAAACGTAACTAGAATGACGAAGACCCAAATCCCGGTCTTCAACGCCGTCCGGTTGCGGTCCTTCGCGCTCCAGGAAGACGTCATGCTGAAGAAAATCGGAATGCCCCCGAACGGATCAACGATGGGGAACAGCGCCAGAAAAGTCGCCGCCGCCGAGTGCGGCAGCGTGCGCAGGAATTGTCCGAGAGCGTGGGTAGCGTTCATCTCAACAAACTTTAAACGGATTGATGATTCCTACTTCCAAATGCTCGAAGTCGTTGTGCTTCGCACCGACCAGTCAGCGCAAAAGTCAGATCGCATTATCGATAACTTTCCAGCGCTTTGGCTGCGCGATCGAGCGCCGTCGCCAGAACCCGCAACTGCAGCCGCGCGCGATCGGCGTCTCCTTTATCCAGCGCCTCATTCACTCCCGGTATCACCACCGCCGCATATCCCGTATACTCCCCCGGAGCGTAGATGGCGTGCCGGAACCACGGCCGGTGCGGCAGACCCTCGGGCACCAGCAATGCTCGCTCCGCGCTCAGTAGCGCCCGGTTCAATCGAGCCGGGTCTCGCGGCGGATTTTTTTGCTTCGAAAGAATCTTTGCTCCCGCATCCTGAAAGTGCTTCGCCGCCAGCGTGACTGCACTGAAATCGAGAACGTGGTCGCCAAACTTGTTCTGCGCGCGTTTTGCGGCGGCGTCCGCGTAAGCGGCGACCTCCTTGCCATACTCTTCATAGTCGTAAGGCAGCACATCCGCATCGGCCATGCGTAAAGCTTCCAGTCCAAAAATTCTTGCCATTTCCTGTTCGTAAAGAAAATCTGGATCGCCGAATTTTTTGAACCAGGCGAAATCGTCAAACGTCGAATGGTACACGCCATAAGGGCCGCTGGAACCGATATCCGTAGAAGGCACGCCCAGGTGCTGCTGGAACGCGCTGTAGTCGGAACCACTGCCCAAATCGCCCACCGGAACATCGGCTCTGGCAGAAACCACAGGCATGCGTCGCCCATCCCCAATCGCTTCCGTCGGCGATTGCGCCAGCAGTGCGCTCGGCTGATCCACCTTTTGCCACGTCTCATACACAGTCCCGCCTTTAGGACTTGGCACCGCCTTGGTTAAATCTCGCAAGAACTGTTTCAAACTCGGCACCGCCGACGCTCCAAACTTCGGCCCCGAAACAGCCACGTCTACGTTGAAATACGCCGGCGCATTCGCCAGTTCGGACTCATGCTGCTCCGCCCACTCCGTCGAGCCCATCAATCCTTCTTCTTCACCATCCCAACTGGCAAAAATCATGGTGCGCTTCGGCTTCCAACCGGACTTCAACAACTCGCCCACACCATGCACCGCTTCAAGCATCGCGGCCGTGCCGCTGTTCGGATCGACTGCGCCATACACCCACGCATCACGATGGTTCCCCGCAACCACCCATTCATCCGGCGACTCGCTTCCGTGCACCCGCCCAATCACATCCCACAACGTGCGGAACTGGTAATCCTGCTTCAGGTGCATCTTCACCCGCACCGGCCCCGGCCCCACGTGATAGGTGAACGGCAACGCGCCTTGCCACTCCCGCGGCGAATCGGGCCCTCCCAAATGTTGAAGTATCGGCCATGCGTCGTGATAGGAAAGCGGCGTGACCGGAATCTTCGGCATCTGCGCCGATTGCTCCGGAGAAATGCGTTTGCTCTCCGGCAACGAAGGCACCGAGGCAATTCCCGGCGTCGTCGGATCGCCGGGAAATTCGAACATGTATCCCACCGACCCGCGCTGCACGCCGGTATCCGGACGCCACGGCCCCTCGGGATATTTGTCTCCTCGCCTCCAGCCATCGTCGAACGGATCGGAATAGATAATCACTCCCGCCGCACCGTGCTCCTGCGCAATGAACACCTTCACCCCGCGAAAATTTTGCCCATACCGGACGAGCACGATCTTGCCGCGTACATCGATCTTCAACTTCTCCAGCTTCTCAAAATCTTCGGGCGTGCCATAGTTCGCGTAGACCACGTCCGCCTCGGCATCTCCCGAAGGCGACATTCCGCTGAACGGCATCACCACCCGCGGATCGTTGTCGTATGCATCGCCCTCCACGTGCTCGCGCGTAGGCCCGTGCATTTCAACCCCAACAGGCGCTGTGATGTCCACGCTTATTTCCTGCGGATAATTCATCCAGACTTTGTATTCGACGATCTCCGTCTCAAGTCCGGCGTCACGAAATTTCTGCGCCACATAATCTGCCGTAGCTTTGTCCTCCGCCGTGCCCGCCATGTGCGGCGCCTGAGTCAGAGTTCGCAAATGCTCTTCGGCCAGCCGGGGATCGGGTACGGCAAGAAAGCGCGCCTCGGTCGCGTCTTCGATAGCGGCATCTCGAAAGCCGAAGATGGGTTGAGCCGAAGCCGGAGCAGGCGCTGTGCGGCTGACACCGGAAGACAAAAAACAAAATAGAACGAGTAAAGAAAAAAGAAGTAATGAGAATAGTCTCATGAGGCTCCCGCAGCGAAAGTAAGTACGTTAACACAGCGGTCTTATCCTATACACATGGAGCGTGCGCGCAAGAAGTTCAACCCGTTTCAAATTACTGCGAGAGGAATAGCAACTCCTAACGACGTCAGCGTGAACCACGACTACGATCGCACATTTCCCACTGCCGCCTTGGCCCCGCGCCTCACAGATTCACCGCACCTGCCCGTTCCCCACAATCTCATACTTTGAAGAAGTCAATTCCTCCAGCGCGAAGGGTCCGCGGCAGTGCAGTTTCTGCGTGCTGATGCCCATCTCGGCGCCAAAGCCGAACTCGGCTCCATCGGTAAAACGGGTCGAAGCATTCCAGTAAACCGCCGCCGAATCCACGCCGCGCAGGAACTTGCGCGCGTTCTTCTCGTCCCGGGTCACAATTGAATCAGAGTGTTTCGTGGAAACACGATTGATGTGATCAATCG
>DASRWO010000227.1:0-19499 GCA_035654555.1 Candidatus Deferrimicrobiaceae bacterium
TACGCTCCTCCGGGAAATGGCTTGGTTCAATTGCAGACGGTGCAATCGCAGAAAACGAAGTGAAGTGAGGACAAGTAAATGGCCCAACCAATTCCACTGGAAATTCCCCCGCGCAATCCGCGTGCAGAGTTGCAGTCTCGCTTGGAGCATGCTCCGCTTGAACATGCTGAGGCCGTGTTGGCGGCATATGAAGTGCTGCAGGGGTTGCACAATCGCGGGGTTCTGGAAATTATGCGGGGAGCGTTAGCGGCGAGCGACGAACTTCTTGAGAAAGTAGTCGACAATGCTAAAACTCCCGACGCAATTCGCGCGATCAGGAACGTTTTTCTCCTGCAGCGCATTCTCGGAAGCATCGAGCCAGAATGGTTAGAAGGTGTCGTCAAAACAATTCCCGAAGCAATAGCACAAACAACAAGGGATCAAGAAAAGACGGTTGGGTTGTTTGGCCTAATTCGGAGATTCACGAATAAGGATAGTCTCCGTGGTCTAGCCGCAGCTGCTGACTTCCTGCAATGCTTTGGACGCCACGTGCAATCATCAAAGAGTTCCACCCCGTAACCGCGAGAAGTCCAAACTATTCCCTGTTGGCATCGACCCCAGCCAATTCGATCCCTACCTAAAACGGATAGCGCACGATAGTTGTATCGGAGGAACCGCTTCGCCCGATCCTACGCACCATACGACACCCTCGCACGGCTCGGCGAAACTCGAATTACGGGTGACCGGCTCCGAAACCGATAGTTTGGAATGCCGATTGCTATTAGGTAGGGCATGTCGATCACAGACATGTGCGAGCGGAGGGCGCGGTCGTGAACGCGGTGACTGATTTTCCGGACGCGCGGTACGCAGTGATCAAAGGGCTTCAGACCGAACCTGGTCGCGAACAAATCGTCCTTGCCTACCCGAGCGAGAAATCATTGCGCGAGCTGTTTGCCGCGTCCTCCATCGTCGCACTCGGTTTCGCCACGCGCTACGAAGCGGCAGTGGCTGGCAGACAATCCTTCCCCGATGTCGTTCCTGATCAGCAAACATCGAAAGCATTAGCTGGAGCGGAAATTAACAAACCGCGGGACGAACGTAATTCGGCACATCCCCGAAAAGAAACAGCTTTCATTTTGCGGAGGCTGGGAAGGTTTCTCGTCGCCTGCTGCAGCGACTTCGCCAATTTTGCCATGGTCATCTACTCTTCCAGCAATACGGTCTCGACCGCAATCCGAATGGCACTCGGCAGTTCCCTGTAGGTTTCCTTACTACCATCTCTGAAGATTCTTCTTCGTCGCAGCCGTGCTCCATCTCTTTCTCTTACATTGCGTCTTGACAGTGTGTCGACGGAATGACAGCGGCTCAGCACGAGTGATGCACAAAGTCAATAAGTCCAGACATAATGCGACCTTCCAGCTTTCACTGGTTTGGCATGGACCTTGCATGCAGGAAAAATCGGACGGCCTCAAGGCGTTTGATCTTTTCGATCATCGTCCGGCTCACCCATCCTCGAAAAATAAAAAGGTCGAAAAACGAAAGGTGAAGACCATGACCGACCATACAAAAGAAAGATCTATGTTGGAGCACCCCTCGCGCAGGAGCTTCCTCGGCATAGGTTCAGTAGCTCTGGCAACCGCTGCGTTTGCAGGCCTCAGCGCTAACGCCCAAGAGAAGGCGAGCACGCAAAAAGCGGAGCACGACCATTCCTCAAGCGACCCCGGACCGGAAAATAAGCCGCTGCTAGCCGAAAACCCGGACTCCAACACTCCACCTCCAACCGATCACGGGGACGTTGTGCCTGTCTGGTACTCCTTCGATCTGGTGAAGAAGAGAGTCGAAGAGGGCGGATGGACTCACGAGGTAACGCAGCGCGTCCTTCCTTCTTCCGGCGATATTGCCGGCGTCCAAATGCGCCTGACGGCAGGCAGCTATCGGGAAATGCACTGGCACACTGCTGATGAATGGGCTTATGTACTTTATGGCAATGCCCGTGTCACCGTGATGCAGCCCGACGGCAACATGTTTATCGGCGACGTCGGCGAGGGCGATCTTTGGATCTTTCCCGCGGGCCATCCGCATTCCATTCAAGGGCTCGGCCCGGATGGAACGGAGTTCTTGTTGGTCTTCAACCAGGGCATGTTCTCCGAAGATGGGACGATGCTTCTCTCAGAGTGGGTGGCGCACACACCTCCCGAGGTATTGGCCAAAAATACAGGCCTGGATCAGAGTGTCTTCGATCACACGCCCGGGGCGCCACTCTACATCTTCCCTGGCAACCTGCCCACCAACTCGGTTACGCAGGACAAGGCAGAGATCGGCGGCGAGCAAGTGGCAGCCAAGCATCAGTACACCTTCCGCCTCAGGTCGATGCAGCCGACCTCAAGCAACGAGGCAGGCGAAGTTCGCATCGTCGACTCGCGCAACTTTCCGGTCTCCAAGCATGTTGTCGGGGCCCTGCTCATTATTAAGCCCGGACACATGCGTGAACTCCACTGGCATCCGAACGCCTCCGAGTGGCAGTACTATATCTCCGGCAAGGCTCGCATGACCGTATTTTTCCCCGTCGATAATGCCCGCACCATGGACTTCAACACCAACGATGTCGGGTATGTTCCCAGCAACGCACCTCACTACATCGAAAACACGGGTGATACCGACCTGGTAGCGCTGGAGCTGTTTGCATCTGACCAATTCGAGGATGTTTCCTTGAACCAGTGGCTCAGGCGCGTCCCCAGCGAAATGCTGAAGGCACACCTGAACATTGATAAGCAGATGGCCACAAAGATCCCCGCGGAGAAGCTATATCTCGTTTAGGACGGCTCGCAAGAGTGCTGCGAGTGCCCGGCGGAAAGCTGGTAGTCATTGGACCGGAGGAAACTGCTATGTCCCACAGCAAACTCGCTCTCCTTCCCGCATTGCTTTGCGCCACCGCTGTTTTGGGGCAAGGCGCGCCGAAATCGGCGCACGCGGATATCGTCAACGCACAAGGCCAGAAAATCGGAGCTGCAAGATTTTGGCAGCAAAAAGAGGACGTTAAAATTGCAGTCAATGTTTCGCAACTGCCGCCCGGCATCCACGGGATTCACATTCACAATGTAGGCAAATGCGAAGGGCCGGATTTCACGAGCGCTGGCCCGCACTTGAATCCGTATACCAAAAAGCACGGCAAAGACAATCCTGACGGGCCGCACGCTGGTGATCTTTTGAATATCGAAGTAAAGGCAGACGGAACCGCCAAAGCAACCCTATTGGACAAGATGGTAACGCTGGGCGGCGGGCCTAATTCAACTTTTCACGATGGTGGAACCGCGATCGTGATCCACGCTAAAAAGGACGATTACAAAACCGATCCGGCTGGAAATTCCGGCCCACGAATCGCCTGTGGCGTTATTCGGAAATAGTGAGATCGGTGAGCCGCCCTCAGCCTATGATCATCCACACAGCTCCCTACCAAGCATCGTGCGGGACTAGAGTTGCGCCTGTTTTTCCAAGTCTCTCAAGCGAGGCATACCTTTTGTAAACATCGCAGAGGCCAGTGCTTCTATGTCTGGATCCGCGGAATCGGCGGCCCGGAGCAATTCCCTGCCCGCATCCTGCTGTCCGAACTTGCACCACATCACTCCGCAAAGAAACACATAATTGCTCTTCATACCGCCCTCCTCTTGAATCAGTGGTTGCGAGCGTCAATAGCGTTCCAGATCTCGTTGGAACAGCTCCTGCTCTCAAATGCAATCCAACTGCCAACACTAGCCCCTCTAAACTAGCCCGTGCACTCGAACTTGTCTCATGACACTGTCTACATGTCGACAGTCCCTCGCCGTGGCGATCTAGCGCCGTCGCGAGTAGTCTCAGTGGACTTAGCAGGAAGATCGTTGATGTAAGTGATTTTGAGAGTGTCGCCCGGGGAAGCGCGGATGACTGGAGCGACCAGATCGCCATTGAAAGCGAAAGCATCCCGGCCGTTTTTATTCACCGCGTGCAGCATAAGGGACACGACGTGCTTTCTGGCTCATACCTGCGGAGGCTGCGGCAACGAAAGACCCTGTGCGCAGCCGAAAGCTGAGAGGAATATTACGCCGAGAAAGAGCGGTAACTTTGCCAACATGATGATTGCCCTTTTCTTCTCTTCACCCGTGTCGTTGCGCTTCAACCAACCCAGCACTTGGAGGTTTTTATTGGATCGGTTTTGAAGCCGACGATCGAGGGCACTTGCACAGTGTCAACTTCCTTGAAGTGATAGATGCTGGAAGTTTGACACCAGGCATCTAACTTTTGCACGAGCAGCTGTTAGGACGGCGCAAACGAAAGAATTGAGCGTGCTTTTGGACGAATGCAACAGACACAGGACCTTTCCCCGAGCCAATCATCAGACTCGGGTCGTGCCCCGCGGATTTGTGCACTACGATGAAGGCTAATGGTCGCAAACCGATTCTACGGAAGAGATAGATTCAGTTTCTAACTTCGACGCAGTCAGCCCTGATCACTGTGTAGTGAAGTATTTCACGCTGCTCTTTACCCCGTCGCTTGTGCCGGTGGCCTCCGTCGCTTCGACCGTATAGTAATACTTCGTATGCGGTGAGAGACCCAGGACGCGCACGCGAAAAATCGCATCGGAATGGCTCCGGTTTATGTGAATCGGAGATTTCGCGGTCTGGTTAAGTTCATTGGGGTTCGTGCCGTAATGCACGATTCCGTCATGCTCGTCCGTGCCCCCGGGGTTGTTGGTTGTCCACCTGATAATTGCCCAATCGGTTCTTGCCATTTCCAGCTCTGGCCCTTGCGTGATCTGTACGCGCGCGACCTTCGGCGCAGGTGGAAGTATCTCCTTGGGACTGTAAGGGTTTTCTTGAGCGACGATGGAGTTTGAGAAAAGCAGGGTGCCGGCGGCAACCATCATCAACAGCTTCACATGGACTCTATTCATGGCTAGACCTCATAGTGGAATCACTCGATTTCATGTGCTCGCGGAAATCAATCGAGGCGCATGGAGGGGACTCCATGCGCCTTTTTCTCTTCCGCCATCTAGTGCTGCTTCAGAAGCTCCTGCATCTTTTCGGCGGAAATTATTGTAGAGTTCCCTTGCGTTGACGCATTACCGCCCGACATGCACGCCCCAGTGTAGGTGCCGATGTCAGGGTAAGGCGTGGTGTAGCCATCAGTGAGTGTTTTGAGGAATGCGACGATCTGATTCTCCTCAGTATCCGTCAGGCCGAGCATACCGGTCGTCATATCCACGTTCGCCGGGACCTCGGGCACGGGCCAGCAGGTCACCTTTTCTACCGTTCCTGCCGGACAGTTCCCGGACTGGACGGGGAACGGGTACACGTCGCGCGTGTTGTAGAAGTGGACGAGTTGTTTCAGGCTCTTGATGTAGCCGTTGTGGAAGAACTCCTTCTGGAAGTAGGGGCCCGGCGCCTCAGTGCTGGGACACTGCGGCGGCACCATGGCCACATCGCGTGCCGTGGCCACTTGCATTTGGCCGTCTACCTTTGACGCAAACTGAGTCCAACTCGAGTTGGGATTGGGAGCGGAGCCGAAACCGCTTCTAAGAAAAGTTCCCAGTCCGAAATCGGTGTAGGTGAAGCCTCCCGGATTAGGCGTAAATCCCAAGGAGTCCGGAGTGGTCTCATAGTAAAAAGCCACCCTGGGATTCTTCGGCAGACCCTCGTTGGCCGAACCGAAGCAGGTAAAAACCGGTGTTACATCGGCGGCAGTGCCGGTGTCCTCGCCGGTTGGGTTCGTTCCGTCTGGAGGTGGGGGCGTAGGTGCGGTCGATCTTCCGTCGAGGTGGCATGAGTTGCAATTTCCTTTGCCACGGAACAAGGCATAGCCGGCGGCTTCTTCGGAGGTCAACGTGGCGTTGCCCTTGAGATAAGCGTCAAACTTCGAGGTGAACGGGCTGAGCGAGAGGCTGTGCTCAAATGCGCTCAGCGACTCCGCCCAGTGATCGTAATCGTTGGTTGCGAGGGTACGGTCGGCCGGACTCAAAGTGAGCGGCTGGGTGTTGGATCCGAACACGGCAGCTCCCTCCGGAGTAGCGCAGACGGATGCAACGTCGGCCGGCCAGGTGATGCCGCTCAATGAGCCAGCGCCCCATATCTCCTCGAAGAGAGATGCGTACGGTCTCAGGGAAAGCTTGTAGGCTATGCAGGCCGTGTCAGGGTTGGCCATTTCGTCGGGGTCAACTGGAGGAAACTGCGACTGCTCGCCGTCAGGGGTTCTAAGCAAGTATCCGGTCGCACGCGAATCCCAGAAGTTTCCGCCAAAGAAAAGGCCTTGGGTTGCGTTGTATTGGAGCGGAGGGAAGTAGCTGGAATACGTGTATCGCTGCGCCGTCCGCTTGGCGGCCCGATACGGAGCCGAGGAGGGATAGGCAATCATCGTCAAATTCACGGAAGGGATCGGTCCACTGAAACCCGCATATGGCATGTGGCAAGAGGCGCAAGCCTTGTTTTCGTTAGGCGATATCGTCCTATCGTAATTCATAAGCTTGCCGAGTATTTCGACTAAGGGAACGCCGCTGTTTTGCAGTATGGGCGGTTGACCGGACACAACCGCAGGCGGTATGGCGTGCCACTGTGTAATGGCTTCAGTTTCGATGCCATCCACTTCACGCAACACTCTGGCCAGCTCTGTAGACAGATTTGAAGGAAGGATCCCAGGCGGGTAGGGATTGTAGACCGGCTCCGCAGCCGGCGCTGCATTCTGGGCAGACACTTTTCCTCCACCCACTGACATGCACAACGCCAGCACACAAAGCACAACGACCGATACTACCGTCAACCTTACGCGAGTCATAGTTACCCCTTTCGTCAGTTTTATCTGGGCTGGACACTGTGGGCGGCGTACTTGTTTTCAGATAGAGAAAACTAAGTTCCAGGACGCCGACCGTGGAGCATACGTTGCTGGCCTCGCCGTGGGGGCGACTCCAACGTTTTTCTGAAGAAATGGACGTTTCCGTTCCGCTATCTGGAGAACGATCCATCCGACGCTGATAACCCCCGTTAGACACGCCAGCGGCAGCGTGGAGGTCCTCGGCGTCTTGCTGTATTCTTCACCTTGTTTGTCTTTACCTCCATGAACGGGACCAAGCCTTTATCAAGTCATCTACATCAGAGGGTCTCTATGAGCAGTGCTCCATATACGACCTAGACTTCCTTGAGTAAGTGATGCAGGTAATAACTGTGTATCATGAGTAAGTGCTCTCCCGAGGACCCGGGCGCTTGATGCATACTTGCTCTGTCTAGAATTGTTAATTCGCTATGTAATTGTCAATGAGTTTGGATTAGCAACTCCTGCTATTTGTTAGCGGATGCTGCTACGCCGATTTTCTTTCGCGTTCCCTCCGGTAGCAGGTGGGTGACAAACCGAAGCGAACTTTAAACGCCCGCACGAAGCTGGAGCTATGGTTATAACCAGTCGTGTATGCAATCTCTTTAATTGACGTGGCGGTCGACAGGAGCAACGCAGCCGCTACCTGCAGCCGGCAGTCCAAGCGGTAGTTCTTCACGTTAGTTCCGATTTCACGTTTGAACAGATGACTCAGCCTTGACATGCTGATCTGGCAGCTGCCTGCAAGTTCTGTTAGGGAGCGGGATGGATCTTCTTTCAAAACCTGAACCACTCTTAAAATTCGACCATCCTCCCGCTTCATTGCACCCCCCACAACTACGCCGAGTTCGAGCCCAGTGAAGGCATTTGGCATGCCAACTTAAATCTTCAGCAAAACCGTTGGAAACGCGGGAAACCAGGCTAGACACCTGCCCAGAGATTGAGATTACAAGGCTAGGTGTCCTGCACTTGACTCTCTTTCGTGACAGCTGTCCGCATTTCGACAGAACAAATGCACGCACGAGATCGCCGTGAATCCAATTGTTTATATTTAAGTTGCTTCTTTATTGTGAGGGCGGTCGGCCGGGCGCCAGGGAGCGCTCAACAAATTCGCGACCACTGGAAACAGTGATTCAGGTGGAGGATTAGCTTCTGGTCGGCTAACGGACGCACCCAAGCGAAGACGTGGCGCAAATTTAACTGACAAATGCATTTAGGGGCAATACTACTGTTACCTTATTAATTAGAATGACAATAATTCTAACGCATAATAACTGCAGGTTTTCCTCCTCTGAATCAAGTTTTTGTAAAGGCCGCTTAACTTCGCCCAGGAACGCATGTCAGGTCGGGCCTCCCCTAGTCCACAACGCCATTCCGACCGGCATAGCTATCAGACTCGAAGCATAGAGTTGTTTAATTAGCGCCTCGCAATCGCGGAAGCACGCAACCCGATACGCGGAATAAGCGTCGCCATTTTTCCTTACTGGCATACTTCTCGAACAAGCTGCCTTTCCCGTTTGTGGACACCCACCTGGGGAAAAGCTCAGTTCGCCGGCTTGATCGTGCCGCGGCCAGTTCGTTCGTTTAGCTTCATGCCGCCGGGCGCCAATCCGGACCGCTGCGGGCCTTTATTTGTTTTGCGACTTTCGTTGTGGTGGGCCCGAGGTCATTTTGGTACACGATCCCATGCCGGGTGACTACAAAGGTCATCACGCCGGAAGACTTGTAATCCGCGGGATACGCGACCAAAGTCAACCCTCCCTTCTTCTTACCGTCGGAATCTGTCACGACTCGAAAGTTGTACCCGTGGAAGACGTTGGCCCCTTTGTCATCGGCATTTCCCGAGGCGGCAGAAACGAGGCTTTCAGCGAATTGGGTTATCGGATCTTCGCTGGCTGCCTTCGCGACCTCGTCGTTCTTTGCTATTGCGAATTCCTGGCACACTTCAATTGCGGTGGCCTCATTTTCTCCGATTCTGCGGAACAGGATCTCCTGCTCGCCGCGATCGGAATCGAAATACCACGCGCCGTTCTTCAAGACCAGCGGGACGGGGAAGGGCCAGTTTTCTGCGCCAATGTATAGAACCGTAGTTCCATCGGCTTCTCGGACGAGACGGTGCATCTCCTGATATTTCTGGCTGAACTGCTCGTGTTCCAGTTTGTCCTCGACTTCGTCACTTGATGAAGTTACTTCCCTTCCAGCTCCCAGAATCGCTTCCAGAGCCGGTTCGTCCTGATTCTGCACGGCTTGAAAGAGAGCGTCACTAGCTTCCTGTGGAGACGCGAACGACTTTGGCTGGGCACTCTGAGCAAAGCTTGAGCCGACGAGGCCCGCCGCAAGCAGCAAAGCCAACAACAGCAGCATAAGAAGGACGGTAGATGCGAACCCGTAGGCAAGCCTCTCCGTAAATATTTCAAATGCTTCGAGGTTCATGTTCTTCGTGCGCATGACTTATTTCTCCATATCCTCAGTCTCTTTGTAGTTATCGAAGTGGTAATCGAGCCGAATCACCGGCGACCGCCTCCGCCTCCGTGGAAACCTCCGCCCCCATGAAAACCTCCACCGAAACTCGATCGCCCGCGAGAGGAGAAGTCTCTAGCCATTCCTCCACGATTAAATCCACTGAAGGCTCCGGAATGCATGCCAGCCTGGCCATGTGACGAGAATCCTCTGGCTCCTTCGCCATGAAATCCACCGGCACCACGAAATCCACCGCCGCGATTGAAGCCACGGTTGGCGAAAACTCTACTATGAGACACCCACGCACCATGGTTGGACATGACCCCGCGGCCATGCCAGTCATATCCCCAGTGTCCCCAGCCCCACCCAAACCCGCCGAAGAAGCCAATTCCAAAGCCCAAGCCAAACGCAATTCCCGGAACGCCAATATAGAGTCCTGGATAGTCATACCAGCCCGGCCAGATGCCGATTGGAGCCCCATACACAAGCCACGGGTCGTACTCAGGCACGTAAACCGTTTCAGGTTCCGCGGGCTCGATCACAATGGCTTGCCCATTCGTGGTTACGTTTTCCTGCGCGTTGCTCTTTAGGTTCCCCGCCTTCTCCGCCCGCTGACGCATTACCTGAACTGCGCTCATCACGTCCTGCTGCTGGTTGACATACGCATCGCCAAGCGAGGATGTCCACGCGAGATTCTTGTCCATGTTGGCGAGTACCGAAGGAAACTCGGTGAGGGCCTTCACGCTGGGATCCCAGGGCTGCTTATCGACTTCTTTACCAAGTTTCTCGCCCTCGAGCTTCTTATGTTTCTCCATCCACCGGTCCGCTTCCACAACTTGATCGGGATAGGTAGCCGCCGCAAGAATTTGTGCCACCAACGCGTCCGGATACAGAGCGATCGGCGCGACGAGTTGCTGCAGCTGTGCGGGCGTGTCTTTCGCGGATTGAACCGGCGGTTGCGGCGTTGATTGGTCGGGCTTGGCGAACGCTTCCGGCAAGGTGGCTAGCACCAGACACCAAGAAAGCAAGAGTGACAAACTCTGTTTTGCGAACTTCACAATTGATTCTCCGTCGAAGGAACCGCATCAGCCATAACTGTCGGAATCTTCCCAGTGTGGGGCGCCGCAAAGTATGGTTTTTCAGCTCGGCAGGTCAGCGGCACTTTGAAGTGCGAAGCGCCGAAATGTGAGCGGACAAGCCGGATGGCTGCATTGACACGCAATCCCCACAGCTTCATTTCCCGCGTCACGACAGGCTTCTCCGCAGTATTCTTGTCCCTCGTATACATTGCACAGACAAGGCATATGCGCGCACTTGTTCAGCTTTTCATTTGCCATTACGACTCTTTCCTTTCCAGGTTCACTTCTCCGATCACGACAGTGAGGTAGCCCGCCCGCCGCATCAGCCAGAGTGACTCTGGGGAAACTCACTTACCTCAGGCTGCTCGGTTTCAGCAGGTACGTCGTCTCGACTGATTGCATGCAGATCTCCAAACTCAATTCGGCCGATAGCACAGGCTTTGCGAGAACTTTGCCCTCCGCACCAACACTCAACGAAGTCTCGGGTGTGTCGGGATTCTGATAGCGCGTCGATATTTGGACGGTCTCGAGGCAAGCCGTCCTGCCGACGGAAGTGGAGGCCACGGTAAATGGAGAATCGCAGGTGACGTAAGCGGACCGATCGATAGCCTTGTTGGTTCTTTGTAAATCTTCCCTGACTGGAACACAACGTGCACTCGCCCAAAGGAGAGTGCGCCAAATGGAAGCACAAGTATTCACATTCGCAAATTCCCCTTTCGTGCCGGTGACCGTCGATTTTTTCGGTCTGAGCACGGGCGATTTTATCTGCGGTGGTCAGGCGTTTTTCGTTTTTGCAAAAAAAAGTCCCGAGCTCAACCGTACGCTCGTCGTATGGGATTTCTGGATGCCGGGATTCATGCAGTTCCTGACGGGTCTCTACCTGCTGACTGGACTAACGTGGTTCAACACGTTCGGCAAGCGACTCCTTTATACGTCCTGGACTCCTCGGGGTGGCCGCCTAACGGGGCTGTTCCAATTCATTACGGGGATCCGGCCGATGTACCGCACTTACGCCATGACTGTGGAGTTGGCGTTGGACGCCAAGGCCTAGGTTAGAAGGTTTTTACCATGACAAAATTGCCGTGGATGAAATACGCCATCGTCGCCTGCTTTGCGGCGAGCTCCGCACTCGCACAGTCGACAGCCGCTCGTACAGGTACCGATCCACCCGCTCTCATTTCAAAAGCTCCAGCATCATCGAACTTACTGCGAGATCTGGATAGCTCTCTTGAATCCGTCATCTCGAAAGTTTCACCGGCGGTGGTCCAGATACTAGTCAATGGGTATGGTCCCTCCGAAGATCACGGACACGCGAGCGCAGCGATCGGACGTCTGGCCAACCATGCCACTCTGTTTTTTTGATGAGGTCGGAGAAATTCCGCTTGAAGTGCAACCGAAGCTGCTGCGCATCGCAGTTGCAGAACGTGATCGAACGATCTGTCATCCGCTCTCAGCATTCCAGCTTGAACGTGCAGGTGGCGGAACTGAGCTCTCGCACGATCCCCCCCTGCCGGCCAATGAAGCGGCGGAGGAAAAATCGACAAGGCGCATACCTGTGCGGAGCATTCTGGCCGAAGTCGATCGCAATCAAATCATCCAAGCCCTCCAGGAAACGGGTTGAGCGCGTTGGCGGAGAGATGGCGCTGCCGCACATCTCGGACTCAAGCGAACTGCCCTCATCACGCGAATGAAGAAGCTTGGCGTTGGTCCCAAGCCAGTGTCACAACGCAAAGTGGACACCACCGACACTTCCGACACCTTCGACGCCTCGATTCCGCGGATCGCACCGCCCGCCTTAAGTTCTTCGGAATAAAGCTCTTCCGTCAGAGCCGGCAGTCGCTCCACGTTTGGCATCCATATTGCTTTTATCAAAAGTGTCATGCGTGGCGTGTTGAAACCCATTTCTAGCGCATGGTTGATGACCGGAAAGAAGTTTACCGGGACTCAGGATGCCACGCACGACAAAGAAACAAGGAGATTACTAAAATGAAAATCAATAAAGCTTATATCGCTGCTGGTTTAGTCGTTGCTGTTTCGCTCTTCTTCGGGCTCGTTGCTTTTGCTGACCAGTCTGACCAAACCACCATCTTTACTTTCAGTGAGCCGATTCAGATCCCGGGAGTTGTACTACCTGCCGGGACTTACGTGTTCAAGTTGACAAACACCGAATCCTCTCAAAACGTTGTTCAGGTCTTCAATGCGGACAGGAATATGCTATATGCCACCCTCGGGACGGTCCCAACTGACCGTTCCGGCCCGCTCGATCACTCAGTCGTGACGGTAGCGGAACAGGGAGGCGGACACCCGGATTCTCTTCTCAAGTGGTTCTATCCTGGCCTTGAGACTGGTCATGAATTCCTGTACCCCAAACAGAGGGAGAAAGAACTCGCTCAAGATAAACAACAGACGATTGAGGTCAGCCCGACAGTGTCAAATTCCGGTGCTACCGCAGCTGGTAACTGAGATCAGCCTGGCGTTGTGCGTCAGGGCCTGGGTTGCAGAACGTCGGTTCGAGAACCCAGGCCATCGCGCGAAACGGGCTGACAGGCAGAGGCCATAATATGACGCACGACATAATTCTCTACATATTCGATCGCGCGAACGATGGCAACTCGCTATTAGATGAACTCAAGAAAACAGGCTGCGAGATCGTGAGCACAAACAGCCCAAAACAGGGGGTCGCTCTTTTATACATCATGCATCCAGTCACGGCTGTCGTGCTCGATGGCCGCGCGAGAAAAGAGGCCGGCTTTGACGTGGCGCAGAGCCTGAGGCAAATTCGCCCAGACGTTCCCCTGATGCTGACGTGCGATGAACAGACCAGCAGCCCACCCTCAGGGACAGACCTGTGTGTGAGTACAGCTGAACTTACCGTCGCGTTACATCATTTATTAGAACCGGAACCAGTTGGCTGATGGCGACGAATTTCTGGGCGATAGTTCACAGCCCTACAACGATGAGGTTCGCATTTTGTGCGCCAGGACCAGAGCGATGGGAACCACATAATTCTCTACTATCGGAGCATTAATTCGATATAACCTACATGCGCGTTCTAGCATCTTCTAATCGCGGATGTTTGACAGCGTCGAATCGGTGGTATACGAGCCGTCCTCAACCCCAAATACGGACTAGCTCCTGCAACACCTGGTTGTAATGGCCTTGAAATCGAGCTAGAGTTGCTAGGAGCCTCATTCCCTGCCGCTCCACCGGATTTTATCCGGATCACGAGAGAGACGCTTGACAATGGGCGATCCGGGCAAAAGCAAGGTGGATTGCGCGACCAGCAGCCGTTAGCACTCTGAGATATGCATTACCTCTGGTCCCAGTCGGAGCTACTCTCTACACGACGCAGGCATTTCTATCCCTCCATTTGCCTACGAGGTTTAGGCCCTTCGGCGACGGCATTCGTCTTACCTTACCCGCAAAAGTCGAGGTGCATGCATGACGCTCGCTGATGTACCCACGGTTTTCGTGGTCGATGACGATGACCTGGTGCGTGCGGCTATTCGAGGCATGTTGAAGTCGGTTGGCCTGCGTTCCGAAACTTTCGAAACGCCGCGAGAGTTCCTGCGCAACAATCGCCCGGACGGGCCAAGTTGCCTTGTTCTAGACGTGAGACTTCACGGCGTCAGCGGTCTGGACTTTCAGCGCGAGTTGGCCGACGCGGGCGTTCGCATTCCCATCATCTTCATTACCGGTCATGGGGACATTCCAATGACAGTGAAGGCCATGAAGTCCGGCGCGGTGGAGTTCCTTACGAAGCCTTTCCGCGATCAGGACTTGCTGGATGCGATTTACCAGGCCTTGGACCGCGACCGAGTGACGCGACAGCAAGAGAAGGAGATCGCCGAATTGAGAAAGCGCCACGACTCGCTGACCATACGCGAGCGCGAAGTCATGAGCCGGGTGGTTTCAGGCATGCTCAACAAGCAAGTAGCTTTTGAGCTCGGAACCAGTGAAGTCACGGTGAAGATTCAACGAGGGCAGGTAATGCGGAAGATGCAGGCTGAATCACTGGCGGAATTGGTGAGAATGGCGGCAAAGCTTGAGCATCCATCTGCCAGGAGCAGCTAAGGCCTCCGGAACTGGGCCGCCAATGAAAGCGCTCTCCAAACTTCAACGTTACGGTCTGGCGGTGGTTTCCTGCGGGGTTGCGCTGGCGGTGGCATGGCCTATTGATGCGCCTGCGTCGTGCTTCCTTCTCGCGGTCGCGATGAGCAGTCTCTTTGGCGGATTGGGGCCAGGGCTCTTATCGATTGCTTTCTCCGCCGTGGCCTTCAATTACTTGTTTCTACGGCGGACGATCCCGCCAGCCGTCGAGCCGGCGGTTTTCTTCCGGTTTGCAGTCTTTGTGTTGGCAACTTTTATCATCGCCGTATTGATAGAAATCAAACGGCGCGTTGAAGATTCTCGCAACCGCACCGAAGAGGCTCTGCGGCAAGCAAACTGGGATCTCGCACGCATCAGCCGCGTGACCAGCATGGGCGAGTTAACCGCCTCTCTTGCGCACGAAATAAATCAACCGATTGCCGCCGCCGTTACTGACGCTAATACATGCTTGCGGTGGCTCACGCATGACCCACCTGATCTGGAAGAGGCGCGCGAAGCCGCATCGCGAACCATTAAAGATGCCACTCGCGCAGCGGAGATCATCGGTCGTGTCCGGCACCTCTTCAAAAAAGGTGCACCGCGACGAGACTTGGTGGATGTAAACGAGATCACTCAGGAGATAGTCGCCCTCCTGCGTAGCGAAGCAGATCGGTACTCGATATCGATCCGGACGGAACTGGCGGCGGATCTTCCCCAAGTGATGGGGGATCGAGTGCAATTGCAGCAGGTTCTGATGAATCTCATGATGAACAGCATTGACGCAATGATGAATGTAGATGGGGCGCGTGAGCTCACCATCAATTCGCAGGTAGACAGCGAGCAACTTGTGGTGTCCGTCAGCGATACTGGAGTGGGTTTGTCGCCACACCAGGCGGACCAGATTTTCAACGCCTTCTTTACCACCAAACCTCGTGGCACCGGCATGGGACTTCGCATCAGCCGCTCTATCATGGAATCGCATAGCGGGCGACTTTGGTCTGTCCCAAACTCCCCACGCGGCGCTAGCTTTCGCCTCACCCTTCCCATCAAAGGCGAAGCCCATGAATGACGTACACGGTCGGGTCCAGCCGGTTCGGACCGGTGCTATAGGCCTCATACCAAGGTATGATTGGCGCCCTTCCAAAGAGTGATTGCGGAGTGGTCGGCGGAGCGTTATCTTGCAACCATGGGCGGTAGGAAAGCGAAGGCGAAAATGGTCGCAATTGTCGATGACGACGAATTAATGCGCAGCGCACTGCAGGGCATGATGAAATCCGTTGGATTGCCGTCAAAAGCGTTTGCGTCCGCAGAAGAATTCCTAAACTCCGGCCAGCAGCAGCAGACTGCATGCTTGATCGCAGATATTCGCATGCCTGGGATGTCCGGTCTGGAATTGCAGGCCAAATTGAACGCTGATCGCTGCAGAATTCCAACCATCTTCATCACAGCACATGGCGACACCAAAATGCGGATGCAGGCGCTGAGAGCTGGCGCGGTGGAGTTCCTGGCCAAACCATTTGATGATGAGGTCCTGCTCGAGAGCGTTCGAGCGGCTCTGGAGATTTGAGACCGATAGCGGGCGGTGCGCGCCAGGAGGTTCTCCGTGGAAGTTTTTCAAAAATTCGGGAGTGGTGGTCAAGTTTCTTATGAGCGCAGATTCGAACAGGTCATAGGCAACAGTCCTGCTCTCGAATCAGTGCTCGAACAAGTGGAACGGGTTGCGCCAACTGATTCCACCGTTCTCATCCAGGGAGAAACGGGCACGGGCAAAGAGCTGATAGCGCACGCGATTCATAACCTCAGCTCGCGCTGCGGACGACCTTTCATAAGGCTTAACTGCGCTGCCATTCCGCTGGATCTGCTGGAGAGTGAACTCTTTGGCCACGAGAAGGGCGCGTTTACCGGAGCCATCGCGCAAAAGGTTGGCCGTTTCGAGCTAGCCGACAAAGGCACGCTTTTCCTGGATGAAGTGGGAGATATTCCGCCGGCGTTGCAGCCAAAGTTGCTGCGCGTTCTGCAAGAACAGGAGTTCGAGCGCCTGGGCAGCAATCGCACTCATCAAGTGGACGTTCGGCTGGTGGCCGCCACCAATCGTAATCTCGGGGAAATGGCGAACCGGGGTGAGTTTCGCAGTGATCTCTACTACCGTCTGAACGTGTTTCCAGTTCTGTTGCCGCCTTTGCGCGAACGCCGCGAAGACATTCCAGCCCTTGTGGCTCACTTTGTCGATATTTACGGCCACCGGATGAGTCGCCAGATCGAGGAAATTCCTCCGACAACCATGTCTGCGCTTACTTCATACCAGTGGCCAGGCAACATTCGCGAACTGCAAAATCTTATCGAGCGTGCCGTGATCCTTTCCAATGATGGTGTGCTCCCCAACCCCTTGCCGGCGACGGTAACTCTGGGCATCACCAATTCCTCTGCCGCAACTACTCTAAAGGACTCCGAGCGCATTCTGATTCTGCATACGCTTGAATCGGTCGGCTGGGTCATCGGCGGCTCGAAAGGAGCAGCCGCGAAACTCGGCTTAAAGCGCACCACGTTAATTCATAAGATGCAGAAGCTGGGGATTTACCGATCCGGCCAGCAACGCTCTCCAAACACGATGAGTCCAGGACAGCAAGAGCCGGACTCGCTGTCGCCAGTGCAGTAGCAGCAAGAACCGTTCATCGCCGTCGAATGTCAACCACTGCTGGGGAGGTTCTTGGCCGTCGTCATTCCTTCTCTTTCTGAACTTCACGACGGAGAAAAGCAGCAAGCTGAAGACAACTAAGAAAATGCCTTCTGTCAAGGTCAGCACAAACCGAGACAGTCCAAAGATCGATTTCGCGGGAGTGGACGCGGGAGCAAAGATATTTGTCGGACCCAAGGCTGCGTGGTTTCGGCAAAAGCCGCTGGCGCTGTAGCGAACATCCAAATAACAATCTGCGACATTCTTGCTCGCCAATCGCTTGAGCCGCGTGATCGCAAGGGGTCTGCTTCAGCGGGAAGGAAGCGCCGTGGTTTAGTCTTCTTCCGTGCGAATGCAAAGGGCTTGCCAAAGTGCGATCGAGCGGCAGGCGCGTGGAAAGCCGTTAAACGCAAGGAATTAAGACTTGTGCGCCCGCAGCCTCAACTGCGCTGTCGGAAGTGATGTCGGCAATCGGTCATGTGTCCATCCGCGGTCACGCCATCTTGAGACTTGCGTCAATGAGCGGGCGGTGGTCTCAAGGAACTCCGGCGGAGAACAGCGTGAGACGTGTTGTTGAAAGATAGAAGCTGGCTGGTGATAAATTAACCCGCAATCCGCACTGAGCGATTAGCCGCAATCCGTGCAAGTTCTTCCATGCGCCGCATTACACCAGAAAAATCCTCCTCTTCCCCGCCCGCCAATTCCTCGGAGTTTACGTGAAAGGCGGCTTCTGTCGCGGGCATCGGAAGCCGCGCTTCGGCTGCCGCCTCTAGAATGAGCTTGAAATCCTTGTTCATCAAGCGGAGCGGAAACTGCGGAGTATAGTCGTTGACCGCGATCCTTGCGAGCTTTCCCACATGAGCCGGCGTGATCACCGCCGTCTGCGATAGGACGTCGAGCAAGTTCTTGCGATCAAGACCCTCTTTCTCGCCAAGAACCACGGCTTCAGCGATCGCTTGCATACCAACACCCAGCAGTGTGTTCACGACCAACTTCATCGCTGTTCCTGAGCCGGGACCGCCCAAAAGAAAGTATTGTTTTGCCAGCACCTCGAAAATTGGCTTGGCAGCATAGAAAAGCTCCCGATCCCCCCCTGCGAGCAGCGTCAGGATTCCCTTTTCGGCGGCGGGAGTGCTGCCCGAAATCGCAACGTCCATCACTTCAATGCCACGCTTCGCCCCCAGCTTATGCAACTCGCGTGAGCTTGCTGGAGAGATCGTGCTCATCTCGAGGACAACGGCTCCTGCGCGTGCCCCTGCAAAAAACCCCTCGGGCCCGGTATACACATTCTGTACTGCCTCATCATTCGTCAGACACGAAAGAAGCACATCGACAGTGCGCGCCAATTCAAGAATGCTCTTGGCGGCGAAACCTCGCTCCCCAGCGATAGCTTCTGCCTTAGCTGTATTTATGTCGTAGGCGACGAGCACGTACCCGTGATCCAGCAGCCGTCGCGCCATGCGACTTCCCATGTTGCCCAGGCCAATGAATCCGACCTTCACTTTATCCGCAGTGAGACTTTGCATAGATGATATTTACTCCATGATCGAATCTCTCTTCCTGATGATCCTTGCAAACGTAGTTCCATTCATTGGGAGCGGATGGCGCAGCAAACGAACCTATTTCCACAGCTGGCGAGGTCTAATATCAAAGATAAGCATCGACGAGGTGAGATCAGTGTCTTCCAGACGAAAATTTCTCGGACTTACGGCGGCAACGATGATAAGTACTCGAATCGACAGGCGGGCATGGGCAACTGACACAAAGAACGGCGTTCCAATGCGTACCCTCGGTCACACGGGCGAGAAAGTCTCCATGGTTGGAATTGGCGGTTATCACCTGGGCAGGCCTGGAGTGACGGAAGAGGAAAGCATCCGCATCGTCCGGACTGGCCTCGACCAGGGAATCAACTTCCTCGATAACTGCTGGGATTACAACGGCGGAGAGAGCGAACTCCGCGTGGGTAAAGCGCTGCGCGACGGCTATCGGCAAAAAGCATTCTTGATGACGAAGATCGACGGTCGCGACAAGGCGACCGCTGCCAGCCAGATTAACGAATCATTGAAACGCCTGCAGACCGATCATGTCGACCTGTTGCAATTTCACGAGGTCATCCGTGATAACGACCCCGACCGGATATTCGCGGCCGGAGGCGCCCTCGAGGCGGTGCTGGACGCGAAAAAAGCTGGAAAATTACAGTACATCGGATTCACCGGCCACAAGAGCCCGGATATCCATTTGAAGATGCTGGCTACAGCCTCTGCTCATCAATTCACATTTGACACCGTGCAGATGCCGCTCAACGTGATGGACTACCACTTCGACAGTTTCGAGGCCAAGGTGCTTCCTGTGTTGCAGAAACAAAATGTCGGAGTGCTTGGAAT
>DASRWO010000228.1:0-2391 GCA_035654555.1 Candidatus Deferrimicrobiaceae bacterium
CATTACCTGCAAGTGGAAGACGATCAGGACAAACTGAAGATCACTATGAACCGTTTAGATTTGACCAGCGGAACTCCTAAGTGGGCGCAGCCTGACTCAGTCACGATTTCCGCAGCGACATCAAAAGCTGCCGCGCAAGGCGAATAATCACAGTATTAAAAAAGTCGGCAGAGCAGGTCCGCCGGCCGATTTTCCGCGAGGGCCTCTTCCAGTGGCGGAACTACGAGCCTTGGCTCGGGGCGCTGAAGGACGTTTGGGCGATGCGGTGATCCGCTATCGTGAATAAGCCCGCGTAACCGCTACGAGCTGTATGCAAGCAATATCTCGCGGACAAAATCCCGAAAATTAACATACTTTTAATTTTTCTTCCCCAAACTCCTCGCATCCCACTTCGGCAAATCCGACATTTTCTTCCGGGAGTTGAGACCATGTCTATTAATCGCAGAGATTTTTTGCGCGGAGTCGCGGGAACATCCGGCGCCGTCGTTGCAGGATCGCTACTAGGAAAAGACGTTTTGGCCGCGGCGGCAAAATTGCCGTCTCCCTCGCAATCCGGGATCGAGCATATCGTCGTGGTCATGATGGAAAACCGCAGCTTTGACCATATCCTGGGATGGCTTCCCGGCGCCGACGGCCGTCAAGCCGGCCTCGCGTACCCAGATAACAATGGCGTGAAGCATGACACATATCGCCTGAATACTTACGTCGGATGCGGTCATCCCGATCCCGACCACTCTTATCAGGGAGGCCGCGATGAATACAACGACGGTAAGATGAACGGATGGCTTCGCACCACCACCAATGACATCTTTTGCATTGGATACTACGAAGAGGCGGACCTTCCATTCTTCAGCGCGTTCGCCAGAAATTACACCACGCTCGACCGCTACTTTCCCTCGATCCTCAGCTCGACTTTCCCGAATCGCGTTTTCTTCCATGCCGCGCAAACCGACCGGCTGGATAATTCGCTCACCATTTCCGCCTTGCCAACAATTTGGGATTCACTCGCTGCAGCCGGCGTGAGCAATACGTACTACTATTCCAATGTGCCCTTTCTAGCGCTGTGGGGAGCAAAATATATTCCGATCTCCGCCTTCTATGCACAATTCCTCGTCGATGCCGCCGCCGGCACTTTGCCCGCGGTCTCCGTCGTCGACCCGCGTTACACTTTGATCGATGACGGCGAGGGCAACGACGATCATCCCCATGCCGACCTCCGTGCCGGCGAACATTTTCTCGGCGAAGTCTTTCAAGCCGTTACCAGCGGCCCCGGATGGGCTAACACCGTCCTCATCGTCACCCGCGATGAGTGGGGAGGCTTCTTCGAGCACATCGTCCCCCCGCGCCTCATCGCGCCCAATGACGTCGACACCGATCTGGTCGACGGCCATGCGCTACTGGGCTGCCGTGTCCCGGTAATCGTCGCTTCGCCATTTAGTCTGGGCAATCCTGCAAGTCCAACAATTAACTCACAGCTTTACGATCACACTTCCATCTTGAAGTTGATTGAATGGCGTTATGGACTCAAACCGCTCACCAAACGTGATGCCGCCATAAACAATCTGGCGCTCGCGCTCGATTTCAGCAGTCCAAACACATCCGTGCCCGCGCTGCCGATGATTCCAGAACCTGTGCCCACCCCTTGTGGCCAAGGCGGAATTCTCGATGGCTCGCCCCTCGGCGAAACCGACAGCTATAAATTACTGCACTCACCATTGATAGAAGGATGGCCGCTGCCCGCAGGAACACCATGATTGGAGTTCAGCGCTAAAAAGGAAAACTGCGAGGCTCTTGTCAACCGCTATCGCAACGACAACCGCCGAGAGAACTGAACATAAGATTCCCCGTGAACTGGTGCAGAGGACAGTCCGAATCACTGTGGTCGGTTGTGGAGGAACCGGTAGCGCCATCGCCGCCGGATTGCCCTACCTTCACCAGGCGATGGTTGCGTTAGGCCATCCACACGGGCTCGATCCGACCCTGGTCGACGGCGAGCGGATTTCCCGCACGAATTGTGTCCGCCAACCCTTCAGTGAGAGTGAGATCGGATTACACAAGGCGACGGTGCTTGCCACGCGGATCAATCTGTCCTGGGGCCTTGGGTGGAAAGGCGCGCCACATTTCGTCGATGAGAACTAGGGACCCGAGACGGACATTCTGATTGGTTGCGTAGACTCTCGCGCCGCTCGAAACGCAATCACGCGCGCTCAAGCCTATTGGAATAGCCACTATTGGCTGGATCTTGGCAACAACGCCGATAGCGGCCAGTTCGTGCTGGGCCAGCCCGAAAACCAGAAAAACAAAGCGAGAGACTTGCGCTTGCCCACCGCTCCCGAACTCTTTCCCGAACTTATCAACCCGAAGCTCGACCGGAAGGACAGACTTCCGGCT
>DASRWO010000229.1:0-3457 GCA_035654555.1 Candidatus Deferrimicrobiaceae bacterium
ATCGAGCGAGGCGATTCCACCTTCTGTCAGGCCCGCTCCGGGAGCGCCGCCATTCAGCTTGGTGTCATCAATATCAACGCCTTGGTCGTTGTCGGTGGTTGTGCCGGTTGGGTTGGTATAGGGTGTACAGCTTCCTCCCGCTAAGCCGGTGCCGGTTGTCGTTGCCGGGGGATCGAGCGAGCGGTCGTAGGCTACGTCATAGTAAAGGCCAGTCGATTTGGGCGTGCCTCCAGAAGCGAGAGCCGCCATTCCCGGAAAAGAGTCCGAAGGCTTTGACGAGACTGCGCCCACGTAGTTGATTCCCGTATGGCTCAACGCTGACATGTTCGGGCAGTAGGCTTCTCCGCCGTTCGCGCCGGCAATTCCGTGTGAGCAATTATAGAAGTCGACGGCATGCATGCCATCAATGCTCAACAGCACCACATGCTTGATTTTTCCCGAGCCGACCGCCTTCGTTTGCGCCGCGAGTCGGCCGGTTGATAGGGCCAGTGTGCTCACCAACGCAGCTCCGGCCAACAGTAGTTTCTTCGTGCTCATAAGTAGCCTCCGACAAATAACAGTAGTTGGGTCTACCAGGAGTCAGTATTAATTCTCCGTGAAATCTCGTTCAGCTCCGGCATGAGGACTCTGTAGTTTCCGCATTCCGGCCCCTGGCCAGGGTTTAGACTGGTCTCTGTATGTTTGTGCTGAGGCCAATTTCCTGGCTTCGCCGGGCACTCTTTCAGGTGTTTGCGATCGGGCTCGTTGCAGGTCAGAACGCTGGTCCCGGCGTCCCTCCTCTGAGGCCAGTCCAGTCGGTGTCCGCAGTTTCTCCTCGCAAAACCATTGCGTTTGATGATCTTGTCGACTCGGCTATTCAGCAAGAGCACCACATGATCGACTTGCTGCGCAACTTCCAGCCAATCGTTGAGACCTATATCCAGGAGCAACAGCATGATTCCGCACTTGGCACGTCTCCGAAAGACGACGACTATTTCCTAAGCCGTCTGGATCTGACTGGCAATGCTGTCAGCACTTCAGCATTTGCAGACGAGGAGCACTTGAAGCACGGCGGGAAAAAGAAGTTGCCCAAGATTGAGGAGCCTTTCGCGGCCGCCAGTTTCGCGCAGGCGTTGTTCCCGGACCTGGAACACTTCGATCGGCAAAACTACACATTTGAATTTGTCCGCTGGGAGACGCTCGGCGAAGTGCGTTGCGCCGCCGTGGACGTGAAGCCCCGTGAAAATTCGAGGCAGCACAGCTTTGTCGGCCGGATATGGGTGGAAGATCAGGACTTCAACATTGTGCGTTTCACAGGAACGCACACCTCGAACGCATTCTCGAAGCCTGCATTTCACTTCGACAGTTGGCGGCTGAATACCTTGGGCATTATGTGGATGCCTGCCTATGTTTATACCGAGGAGGCGGATCCTCACCATCCCTCGATCCGCGGACGCTGGTTTAAGGCTCAAACTCGGATCTGGGGTTACGACATGGCACACGCCGGAGATCACCGGGAGTATGCCAAGCCGCTGACTGACGCGCCGATATGGGTCGATCCTAAACGGCACGAAGCTTCGCAGGACTTGAGCCCCGCTTATACCTTGGGGCAAACAATTTACACACCGGAAGACAATGTGGTGGAGCGGTTGCAAGTTGCCGGACTGATGGCTCCCGACGGCGAGGTCGATAGGATCTTGCAGACAGTGGTCAACAATCTGATGGTGACCAACGATCTCGACCTTCCCGCAGTTCGTTGCCGTGTGCTGCTCACCACCCCACTGGAGTCGTTCGTAATGGGACGAACCATCGTCCTCAGCCGCGGGCTTCTCGATGTGCTACCTGATGAGGCGACGCTCGCCGCGGTGCTGGCGCATGAACTGGCCCACATCGTTTTGGGCCATTCCCTGGGCGCCGGATATTTATCGGATCTGACGTTGCCCTTCCCGGATCTGGAGATCTTTGCCAAACTGAACTTTCATTTCGATCCCGCGCAGGAAGCCGACGCGGATAGGAAAGGTCTCGAGCTGTTTTCGAAGTCGCCGTATAAAGATCAACTCGCGAACGCTGGACTCTTCCTGAAAGCTCTGCAAGCACGATCTCCGGAATTGCCGAATTTGCTGCATGGGCGCTTCAGCAACGATTTCGGGAGCAGCCATCTGGTCGGAATGCAAGCACTGGCCAATACCGGCAAGAACCTGCAAATGGATCGGGTGGATCAGATTGCTGCCCTGCCGCTCGGCTCTCGAATTGTGCTTGACCCTTGGTCTGACCGGATTGAGATGCGCAAGAGCAAACCGGTTCGGCTGGAGTCGGCGTCTGAGAAAATGCCGTTCGAGGTGAGTCCGTTCTTTCCGCGCCTCAAGCGCTTGGATGGGCAATAAAGCTGGATGGAGAATATTCCGAGGGACCTCCACTCCTTCATTCTACAAGTCGCAAGCAAGATGCGGCTCTCGCTTTCAGCCTTTGTGCCAGGACGGGTCATCATCATGTGTGACAGTCTGTCAAGGATGCCCTTGGGAATGATCCGAGGCCGAGCGCCAGGGCCACCTTTCCGAATGATTCGAGCCGGAATCGCCGAAGGCGTCATCACGAAAATTGGCGGTTGGCGAGCTCGGAGCGTCTTTGAACGTTATGCAATCGTTTCGCAAACAGACATTGCCGATGCGTTGAAGAAGCTCGAAGCAGGGTATCCGAGGCTGGCAGCCGCTTCTTTCGCCGAAAGTGGAATCTGGACTTGCATCGCACTTTGCGGCCGTCACGAGGAGAAAGAAGAACTGGGTAGGTTACAAACGTTTAGCATGAGAGAGATTCTGTTTGTCGGACCTGCCGCCTGGGTCCGGGAAACCAACATTAAGACAATGCTCGAATCCTGAGTAACGTGGCTGAAGGGTCGTACTTGGATCTTGAGTCATGTCACACTCAATGAGCTGCCGATCTGATGACCTGCACTCGGCTTTCGATCCGGCGCAACGACCTGGTCTCAACAATCTTCGACACATTGCCAACTCGGATTGTTCTCTCGCAGACCGTGGGTTACTTCACCGCGCAGAATTCGCGTTGTCGGACTAAGGTGTGGGCATAGTTTGGGCATAGTCGAGCCGCTCATCGACTAATACCAAATACCATAAAGGTGCGATTTTATTGGTGCCGGGAGGGGGAGTCGAACCCCCAAGGTACTAAGTACCGGCGGATTTTGAGTCCGCTGCGTCTGCCAGTTCCGCCATCCCGGCTTTAGGTTAACTGCTTGATTTCACAGTCTAGTTGATCGGATTGCCTTTGTCATCTGAGCCGACTTCGGTGCCGACTATGGCTGTTCTATGGTTGTTCTCGGCTGCGACGACCTCACGCTGGTGCTGTTCGATCTTTTTCGTCGCGCTCTTGAGAACTTCCATATCGACAATGTTATATCGGCGATAAACGCTGTCAGTCTTGTGCCCACTAATGAGCATCCCGATCTTCTCTGGAATTCCCTTCC
>DASRWO010000230.1:0-25957 GCA_035654555.1 Candidatus Deferrimicrobiaceae bacterium
AGTCCAGGCGTAAAAGTAACCTCGGCCCAGACTTTCCAACAAGACTACTGGATCTCCGTCGGCGGGGGCGGAGTAAGCAACTGCATCAACGAAACTGGCGATGTATGCAACAGCGGGTTTGCGCGGCCCTCCTGGCAGTCCGTTACCATTCCTGACTTGGGCAGCCCTCAGAGTACTTACCGTTTCGTTCCTGACGTTTCTCTCTTGGCATCTCCCAATTTTCCGGGATACATTTTCTGCACGCCCGTAGAGAACTTGTCGTCGACCGCGCCCTACGATACCGAGACGGCGAGCAGTTGCGCCAACGGAATAGCTGCGGCGGCGGACGGTGTTGTTAGCGGCAATAATCTCGTCGTTGAACCTTCCGTCATCGGCGGCACGTCGGCCTCGACGCCGGTCTTCGCAGGGATCGTGACATTGCTCAATCAGTACCTTGGCAGCGGTGGGCTAGGGAATATCAACCCCACGCTTTATGGATTAGCTTCAACTCCAGCCACTGCAGCATTTCATTCCGTAAAAAGCGGAGATAATAACGTTTACTGTCAGGGAGGTCAGCCCTCCGGAAACCCGGCTGACGTAATCTGTCCGTCAACCGGCACCTCTGCAGGAGTTATCGGGTTTAGCGCCTCGAACGCGGACGCGACCACAGGTTACAACCTTGTTACTGGTCTGGGCTCCGTTGACGCCAATGTGCTTGCGGTGGCGTGGAAGGCAAGCTTGGACCCTGATTTTCAGCTTGCAGTAGGCGCGCTGAACCCCACTTCGATTCCCGCCGGTGCGTCCACCTCGACAACCGTGACGATTTCCGCGATTGCCGGTTCTACCGGAGTGGTTGTGAACTTTAGCCCCAACAGCTGCACGGGGCTGCCGAGCGGCGCGACTTGCAGCTTTAATCCGGCGAGCGTCACTTTTGACGGCACCGATTCGGTGACCACTCAGCTAACGATTTCCACGGTGGCCAATATGACCGTGCCCTCATCCGCGCAATTGATTACGATCACGCCGATCAATTCACCGAACACCACGGCTCAGGTCAGCCTGGATGTCACTGCAACCAACCAAACTTTCAGCATCGCTTCGAATGCCAAGACCTACTCCGTAGTCCCCGGTGGAACTGCCCAGGTTCAGCTCACGGTTGCGGGAACGAATGGTTTCGTCAATAGTAGCAATTCCACGACCGCATTGCCGGTCACGTACCAGTGCGCCCAGAACAGTCTTCCCAATCAAGTGCAATGCAGCTTCAGTCCCACCGCCGGCAACGCAGTGAGTTCGTCGGCGCTCACGCTTAACATCGCCACCACCGGCCCTACATCGCGAGTGCAACCCCCATTGGGGAATGGCCGCCTCTACTACGCTCTGCTGCTTCCTGGGTTGTTTGGAATCGTGTTCGCCTCGGGATCACGTAGCCGCGCTGCGCGGCTGCTCAGCCTGATCGTGGTTCTCGGCTTCTCAAGTGTGGGGCTGAGCTCTTGCGGTGGATCCAGCGGGGGTGTCCAAAAAAATACGGGAACGCCGCCGGGAACGTACGCGATCGTCGTGAATGCAACTACGGCTGGCCCGAACGCGCTCACTGCCTCACTCACGGTGAATCTCACGGTTACGCAATAAGCCACTCAGGAGTCGGGCGCTCTGTTCGGGGGTGCCCTGTGTTTTCCCAGGGAAACGATTTCTGCGGATTAGATTTGCCTCACCAACCGCGGTCACTTTGAGGCAGCAGGGAGGTTTTCGCTTATCTTTTCCACCGATCTTGCCGATGAGTGAAGTGTGTCGAATTCCTCTGCTGCGCCCGCTCCCGCCCATCAGGACCCCAAGGGCATCAAGCTACGCTACGTGGCGCGGCAACCGATTTTCGATCGCGACCAGAAGGTCTTCGGCTACGAATTACTCTTCCGCGAAGACATGGACAATACTTTTCACGGTCAGGATCCCGATGTCGCTTCCCGATCCACGCTGGATAGCTCCTTGCTGGTGGGTCTGGACGTTCTTTGCGACGGCCGCCGCGCTTTTCTCAACTGCACCCGCGATACGCTGATTGGTGGACTGATCACGATGCTGCCATCGCACTCGACCGTAGTAGAGATTCTTGAGACCGTACCCGTCGATGCCGAGGTGGTGAACGCCTGCCAACGACTGAAAGAAGCCGGATACCTGATCGCGCTGGACGACTACGTCAGCAATGATCCGCGTGAGCCTCTGGCCGAAATGGCCGACATTCTCAAAGTGGATCTCAAGCTCACCACGCTCGAGCAGCGCGCCGCCCTGATGAAAAAGCATGGGCCGTGGCGCTGCCGCATGCTGGCGGAAAAAGTGGAAAATCACGCAGAGTTCGTTTCCGCGCGGGATCAGGGCTTCGTCTACTTCCAGGGCTACTTCCTGCGCCGGCCGGAAATGATGACCACGCACGACGTTCCCGCCAATGCGGTCAATTACATGAGGATGCTGCAGGCGGTTTCCGTGCCTGACCTTGACGTCCCTGCCCTGGAAAAACTGATTAAGACTGAAACCTCAATCTGCTACCGGCTGTTGCGCTACATGAATTCGGCGAGGTTCGGATTCAAGAATGAAATTCATTCGGTTCGCCACGCCCTGGCAATTCTCGGGGACCGTGAAGTGCGCCGCTGGGTGCGTTTGATCGCTACAGTCGGGGCTGGGCAGGATAAAAGTAGCGATCTCGTACTTTGTGCTCTGGTGCGCGCCCGCTTCGGTGAACTGCTGGCCCCGCTTACTCGTCATGGGGATTCCGATTTATTCCTGCTGGGGCTGCTCTCCATGCTCGATGTCATGCTGGAAACGCCGATGTCCGAGATTCTGGATAAAATCCCGTTGGATTCCGAAACCAAAGCGGTTCTCCGCGGAGAGCCCAGCCTGCTGCGCCCCATCTACCAACTCATGCTGGCCCACGAAAGCGGCGAGTGGGACGCTTCTCACGCCATCTGCAACAGCCTCCATATGGATTCCGATACGGTCGCCAATTCCTATTGGCAGGCTCAGCAGTGGGCCCGCGAAGTGTCCAGCGGTGCGTAGAGCCGTGCACTGGCTAATCGGGATTCCCAGTTCGAATCGGTGTATATAGTTCATAGTCACCCAGCAAGCGACGCGGGTTCGGAACCCGGCCCGAAGCCCGAGAACAGTGGCGATGTCCTCTTGTGCAAAACCGGCCCACAATGGCACTTGCGTGCTGGCACGCCGACGAGTACCATTAAATTGTTCTTATTGGCCTCGTTCCCGCGTAGGCCTCCCGCGCCCCAGGCCGTTCCCGGCGGCGCGACGGATCCGACAACGGATAACCGACGCAAAACATTTATATTTTTTGTCAATACGAGTTTGCTTTACTGAGAGCGGTTACTGCAGCGATTACGTTCCCCCAATCTGCAATTCCAAGTGGAATGTGCTGAGTGAAAGGGCATAGCCAGCCGGGAGCCGCATTACTCGGGCAGGATAAAGAAGCTGGCGCGCCAACATTGTCAGAACCTGCCGCAACCAAATGGACGTGATTCACCGAGTCTAAACGGGTACAACCTATACTTAGGGAATCTTGAACAACTGAGCTTTGTATATGCTGCACCGGGACCGGTCCCGGCAAAGCAGCTTTGAGAGGAATATGAACGCAGGACCTGGAAGACCCTCCGGCGGAGGAGGCAGAAGTCGACGGCGTCGTGGACGCCGTCCCAACAATGCACGCGGCGCTCGACCCGGCGGCCCCAGCCAGTCGCGCCACAATCAGGATGGCATTTACACCGCTCCCATGGATCACAGCTATCGCGCTGCGCTCGCCGGCAACGGCAATAATGGCCAAAGCGCGCGTCGCGGGCCTCGTCCCGGCTTCGCCGCGCCTTTTGCGCCAGCCGATCCCGAGCCTTTGCCCGCCTTGCGGGAAGATTCCAGCTCGCGCATTTTTGCGTTCGTTGACGATCTCTTCTTTGCCGCCAAGATTCAGGAGACCGCGCGCAAGCTGAACGTTAAAGTCGAGTTCGCCAAAAACGACAAAGACCTCGCCGAGCGGATGCTGCAGAATGGCGAAGAAAAGCCGTCGCTCATCATCTTCGACCTCAATAACGCCAACGCCAAACCGTTGACGCTCATTCCGAAATTGAAGAGCAAGCTGAAGAAAGGCACCTCCATTATCGGATTCCTTTCCCATGTCCAGGGCGATCTGAAGCAAAAAGCTCACGAAGTAGGTTGCGACATGGTTCTGCCCCGGTCAGCTTTCTCGCAGAACCTGCCGCAATTGCTGCGCCGCCATGGAGCGCCGGAAGAAGAGAATCCAGCAGTACAGTAGAACCGTTTGGGTTGAGGTTGCTGAGAACCACCGAGGCCGCCGTTTTTGAGTGATCTCCGCCCCCGACCATGCGCTCTCAACCCGTGTGATACCCCGACGAATGGCGTGAGGACTCGCGCTGGCACCTCGCAGCGCTGGTTGATTTTCTGCGCCGGCTAGTGCCAATCGTAGGACGCACGCGGCGGGATAACGAAAACGGCCTTGTCTTGGTTTTTCGTCCACCAGTCTTTCCACTTTTGAGAGCTGTCGGCGGTGGGAGGCGCATCTCCCCATAGGGGCGGCTCCTGCACCATCTCCGCGAGGGCCCTCAGGATGAGACGGGTTCGGAGCTCAGCCCACGAAAACCATACGGCGCATTCCTTCGCGCACTCCTTCTGTGCGGCTTCCTTTTGGTCCTTCGACGGTTGGTTCACTTGAATGACCCTTGCCTCGCAAGCGTCAAACCTTTTCTGCGCATCCTCACTCACTCGATTGGAGTTTCCCAACCCATCGACGAGAACTGCAACCGCAGTCTTGCCTCCCGCAAACCTGAGCTTTCGGATTGCCTCAAGCGGAAAATAACCGGGATATATCGCGAACGAATTTAGCTCGGTCGCCACTTGAAACGCTGTTCTCTGATCTCCGAAACGCAACAAGGCAGCCTGTAGATTGCCCTGAATCTCCGAGTCTAGGTCCGGACGCCCATCTTCGTTCCGAAGCACGTCTACGAATAGCTCTCTCGCTCCCATTACTTCCCCAGAACGCGGCGCGGGAAACTGCTTGAGGATCGCCTCCGCAGAAGGACCACCAAACGTGGCGATATCAAGAATAGCATCGGGATGGCTCCATTCGACTCTTCGGGCGAGACACTGCAGATAGGGATCTGATACGCCCTCGAAGACCGGAGTGCTCAGATGTTGTCCCTTGTTTTTCTCCAGCCATGCCTTCCACTGTGCAATCCCGGAGGGCGAGTAGTCGGCGTCCGGAAGGTCCGGGACAACGTGTCGGCGTGCGATTCCCTTGATGTCCGCGAGTATTCCGCTGCGGCGATCGTATGGCCCATCGGCCGGTCCGTACGGTGTGATCATTCTTGGATCATTCGCATGCTGAATCAAAAACTCCACGAGGGTCTGAAGCGCCCAATCATCGCCAATAAAATCAAGGTTGGGCTGCTGATACGGACCGATGCGCTGGTGGGCCCATTGCCGCTTAATCGGCGCGTAAGCATTTTCGTCGCCGAGCTTCACAAGAGCCGTCCGCACTTGGTCATTGAAGGCTGGGGAAGCGCAAGGGCTATGCTTGGGCAGGCTGGCAAACTGGCGAAGCAGGGGAATGGCGAGATTCCCAGCAACGGACGCCTGTATGAGGATTACATCGTATCCATACTTGTATATTGCCCCTGTGTCGTCATGCGACGAGCAGCTGGCTAACATTGTTTCGAGAACACCGACCGCGAGCTGCGGATTGCTAGCCGTACAATTTTGGGCCGATACCGGGGCAGCGACGCAACCTAAGACGAGAAAAAAGAGTAGCCTCCACACCGGACTGAGTCCTAGATTCCTGGCTTGTGTACGTAGCGGATACTGTCGAGTCATCACGTTTGCCATCGTACCGCTTGCAGAACGAAAGCGTATGCAACTCCTGCGGCCTGAAACTTGGTCGGACTGCCCTCCTACCCGGGAGGCCAACTGAGAGAACGTCCTCCCAGCAAATGCACGTGAAGATGAAATACTGACTGTCCAGCGCCGGGGCCGACGTTGATAACAGTCCGGTATCCCTGCTCGATTTTTCGTTGGCGTGCGATCTCTGCGGCCGCCAAGTGGCAGCGGCCGATCGCCTCGGCGTCCTCAGCCTGCGCTTCCTTCAAGCCGGCGATATGTTTCTTCGGGATGACCAGCACGTGCGTCGGCGCTTTCGGATCGATATCCTCGAAGGCGAGGACAAAATCATCTTCATAAACTTTCTTGGCGGGGATCTCCCCGCGAAGAATGCGGCAAAAAAGGCAATTGCTGCTAGGTTCGTTCATGGCTATCGCTCTCGCGGAGAATAACACCCCGCTGCACCGGGGAGAAAAGTCCTCGAAACTAATCAAGCCTCACTAGAAAAACTGCACCCTCGGGCGTCCGCGTTTCGGCGGCGAGTTTCCGTGCCCGCTCGCGATCGTTATCGAGCACATGCACCCGCACCCACCAATCTCCCACAGGACTGCCGAAGTGCTGGACTTTGGCCGTTTGATAGCGCCGGGCGAGATGATCGGCGAACTTGCTGGCTGCCTGCTCGTGGGCAAAGCCGCCAATCTGCACGGCCCATTTTCCCCCGGTGGCAAGCGGCTCGGGAGTTTGCATCACTTCGACTTTCACTTCTGCTACTCCAGGAAGGTAGACATCGAGTTTACGGGCCGCGGCCAATGACAGATCAAGCACGCGTCCGGGGATGAACGGTCCCCGATCGGTAATGCGCACCAGGGCGAAATGGCCGGTCTTTAGATTGGTGACTCGGACGATTGAGCCCAGGGGCAGCGTGCGATGCGCAGCGGTCATCGCGTGCATGTTATAGACTTCGCCGTTCGATCCTACGCGGTTGTGATAGGGAGGGCCGTACCAGCTCGCCAAACCGGTCTCTGTGGCTAAAGGCGTGGCGTTCGCAGGAATTGTGGGTTCGGCCAGATCGGCGTCCGTCGCTGCATTGCCCGAAAGACGGTCATTCTTCGCCGCGCCTTCCGGACGGTTGGTCGATTCGGGCGAGGAAGGTTCCGGCGGCGGAGGTGGCGGCACATTCGTGCGCGCCTGCTTGGGATGGCCGCACCCACTGAGAAACAGAATTGCAAGCAGCAAAATTGGAATTACGGCGTGTGCGACAAGCTCAACCCACAAGCGCTTGCTGCTAAGGCGTTTGATTGCGTTCAAGGGAGCTATTTCGGAGGATGCGGATTCTTCTCCATGTAATCGGCGAACTCGGAAAGTTTCTCCGAAGCTACGCGCAACGCTTTGGTCGAGTGTTGACGCACCGCCGGCACGACCTCGTCGTTCAGATATTTGATGAACTCCGGTATCTCTTTCTCGATGCGTTCGGCGGCGTCGGCGACGGTCTTGCTGACGCGTGCCGAAGCATCTTCGACCTTGCGGTTGAAGTCGTTCATGGTGCTCCTCGATCCTGCTGGGCTCTATGAATCTCACTAGAATCTGCAGTGCCAGGCTGAGCTATTATACGGTGGGGTGCGGGTGAAGAATCCATTCGTGGCGCAGGGCCGCGTAGGTCCAGGACGGTAAAGACGCAGCAATCCATCGAGAGCTTCCTATCGAAGTCGCAGCGAGGGCGTCTTGCAAGACGCCTCCTCGCATGGTATGACGTTCATCAGCGCGATCTACCGTGGCGCGAGAACCGCGATCCCTATCGGGTATGGCTTTCCGAAATCATGCTGCAGCAAACGCGGGTTGCGGCGGTCATCGATCACTATCGCAAATTCCTGCGGCGCTTTCCTACGGTCAAGAAACTGGCGGCGGCGCGCGAGGCGAGGGTGCTCGCGGCTTGGAGCGGTCTGGGATATTACCGGCGTGCCCGCATGATGCACGCTGCGGCCAAAGTGATTGTACGCCAGCTTGATGGGAAATTTCCTGCGACTGCGGAAGGATTGCGGGCTCTGCCCGGGATCGGGCGGTACACCTCAGCAGCAATTGCGAGCATTGCATTTGATCAGCCGGTGGCCGTGGTCGATGGCAACGTGGAACGCGTGCTGCAGCGAGTTGTGGGAGAACGGCTAGCTGGTGACGTGCTATGGGCAGCGGCCAACGATCTGCTGGCTAAGAAGCGTCCCGGAGATTTCAATCAAGCGATGATGGAGTTGGGCGCGGTCGTTTGCACACCGCGAGCGCCAGGGTGCTTAACCTGTCCAGTCGTTGAGTTGTGTGCGACGCGGGGCGAGCTGGCAGCGACGGCAAAAGCGACTCCACAAAAGAAGCGCGAGGTGCATTACGCGCTAGATTATCGGAATGCTGGCAGCCGCGAAGTCTTTCTGATACAGCGTTCGCAGGACGCATCGCTCATGCCCGGAATGTGGGAGTTACCGGAACTGGCCGAGAATGGAGACGACGTTCCATTTCTCACGCTACGGCATTCAATCACCGTGACCGACTATACAGTAAACGTATGGCGTTGCCCCCGCTCGCACGACGTGAAAGGGAAATGGGTTCCGGTACGTCGATTGGAGCAGTTCGCTCTTACGGGACTCACCCGAAAGATTTTGCGCAGGGTGGAAGCTTGATCATGCGCTTTGCTCTAGTCGTCTATCGAAGTGGGCGCTGGCCACTCGTAACCGGTGGCCAGTCATTACTGGCCCTTAGCATCATCTAAAATGGAAGTAGACAGAGCAGAGCGTACATGGCTGCGAAACATCATGAAGCGAAACCGGGGGATAATCGATGGCGGCATTAACCACGGGCAAGAAAGCGCCCGATTTTGAACTGAGAGCAATGGATGGCAAGCGCTTCGTGCTCCGCGACGAACTGGTGCGCGGGCCGGTGGTGCTGGCATTTTTCAAGGTATCGTGTCCGACATGTCAGTATGCCTTTCCGTTCCTGCAGCGACTGGAGCAGGCTTATGGGCACAAAGGCGTCAGGATCATTGGCGTATCCCAGAACGATCCGCGGGACACCGCGAACTTTACCAAGGAATTTGGTGTTAGCTTCCCTGTCCTCCTCGATGACACGAAAACATATCCGGTCTCAAATGCCTACGGCCTGACCAATGTCCCAACAATCTTTTGGATCGCAGAGGATGGCAATATAGAAGTTTCCACCGTAGGCTGGGTCAAGGCCGACTTCGAGCGGATAAGCCGAAAGATGGCCGCTGCGGCGGGTGCGACCCCCGCCGCAATTTTCCAGCCCGGCGAGGATGTGCGCGACTTCCGCGCCGGTTGAGGTTCCAAAAACTGATCCCGCGGTCGCGGGACACAAAAATTCGAAATCAGGCTGAAACGCGAAGGGAGCTCTCTCAGGTACCAATGCCCCACTGATCTTATGGTCCGTGTCGCTGAATGACCTACGGTGCGGGCACGCTGGCCACTCTCTTCTCTAGCCAGAGCCTGATCTCCGTTACAATTCTCTTAGTTCGCAAAAGCATTCCTGACCCTTATATTTTCCGCCGCCGTACGCCATTTCGTCGGGGGAGAAAACTGATCTATGCGAGTAGTCGTAAGAAGAAGTGTGGTCCTAATCGCGGTAACCGCTCTGAGCTGTGCGGCGTGGGCAGAGGGAGGCGCGCTGCCAGCCCCCGCTCCAAGCCGCGACGGCGTTTCGGTGCGCCTGCCCTCTGCGGGCTTTGCTGCGATGGAAACCATCGATCCAGAACATATTCGCTGGCACGTCCGCTTCCTGTCACATGATCTGCTGGAAGGCCGTGGTACCGGCCAGCGGGGTGGCGATATCGCCGCCGAATACATGGCCACGCAATTCGCCGAATACGGATTGAAGCCAGCCGGGGACAACGGATCTTATCTGCAAAAAGTTCCTCTGGTGGGAATTACAACTCTGCCCCAGACGCAGTTTGTCTTACTGCCCAAGCACGGTTCGTCAATGGACTTGAAGCCGCTCGATGAATATGTCGCTTATGATCAAACCCAGCAGACGCAATCTGATGTTGACGCAGACATTATGTACGTGGGCTATGGCATCGAAGCTCCGGAATATAACTGGGACGACTACAAGGGCGTGGACGTGCACGGCAAAGTTCTGTTGATGCTGGTGAACGAGCCGCCGTCAGATGATCCCAAATTTTTTAAAGGCAAGGCGCTGACCTATTACGGCCGCTGGACTTACAAGTACGAGGAAGCGGCGCGCAAAGGCGCAGTTGGCGTGATTCTCATCCACAAAGAGGACATGGCTAGCTATCCATGGGAGGTAGTGCGGAATTCTACTTCGGGCGAGAAATCATTTTTGAAGTCGGAGGGCCCGGCACTCAAAGTTGCTTCCTGGGTGCAGCTTGATGTGGCGAAAAAATTGGCCGCCGGTTCGGGAATGGATCTGGACAAGATGATGGCGGATGCGCGATCGCGCGAATTCCGCCCTGCCAACCTGGGCGCAAAACTTAGAGCGCACATGGTGAGCAAGGTGCGAAATTTTGAATCGAACAACGTGCTAGCGATTCTGCCGGGCTCGAACCGCAATCTGAAAGACCAAGCTGTAATGTTTACCGCGCACTACGACCACCTCGGCATTCGCCCCGATGTGCCGGGCGACAACATTTACAACGGTGCCGCAGACAATGCGACGGGCTGCGGAATTTTGCTGGAGTTGGCGCGCGCTTACAGCGTGGCCAAGGATCGTCCCGGACGTTCGATAATTTTCGCGGCAGTCACGGCCGAGGAGCAGGGACTGCTGGGTTCGGAGTATCTCGGCAAACATCCGCCGATTCCGGCGGGAAAGATCGCGCTTGATTTGAATTACGACGACGTGCAACCCATTGGATCGCCCGAGGAAGTCGAAGTCACCGGGGCGGATCGGACGACATTTTATCCCTGGGTGCTGGCCACCGCGAAAGAATTCCGCCTGACGATTCGTCCTGATGCGCGCCCTGAGGCAGGACACTACTATCGATCTGATCACTTCAGCCTGGCCCGCGTAGGCATTCCATCCTTCTCGATTAATGAAGGGATCAAGTTCAAAGGCCACGATGAAGCCTGGGGAATGGCGCAGAATAAGGAATATACGGAAAAGCATTACCATCAGCCGAGCGATGAATATCATCCGGAGATGAACTTTGTCGGCGATGCGGCGATGGCTCGTTTTGGCTTCGCCCTGAGCTGGGAGGCTGCAAGCTCTTCGAAACTCATCGGTTGGCAGAAGGGCGATGAATTTGAAGCGGCGCGGATGAACGGTCAGTAGCGAATTCAACCTATAACCTCGGTAACTTTAGCCCTCGCCACTACCATGCTAGCCTCGATATGTACATGTGTAATCAGTAAGTTCCGAAAGTTAAAGTCGCTTACGAATGCCTCGCTTCCCTATCTTCCGCCTCGGCAAGGAGCCTGAAAAAGTGGCTTTGCCATCGATGGTTGCGACCGTCCCCGCGATAAATCTCGAAGGACTGGCCGTCGGGGTAGACAACCTTCGCCACGATGTTGCGCTGAGTCCTCGGTTTGCAGATGCGGCGCGCGCCCAGATTATGCGTTTGATTGTGCGCCACGGCGAGTTAGAAGGCTTGCTGGCGGCCGAGGCTCCGCAGAAAACTCAGGCACCTTCGTGGATGCGGACCGCCGCTGCTGGCGCCGCTCACGAAAAGGGCCGCGTCGCCGCCGATCCCTCTGACTGGAAGCCGCTGCTTGCCGAGCTTCATCTGGCGGCGTTGAATCGCGCCAAGAAAGAAGAAAAGCTTTCCATCGATCTGCTGGCGCGCTTGGCGGTAACCAAGTTTCTGCGCACAGAAATGTCGGTGCAGTTCTCGCAGGTGCTGGAACGCTGCCGCGTTCTGCTAAAGAGCTATGAGGGCATCCGTCAGGGAAAAGCAGTCGAATACCGCGAACGCGTGGCCGCTTTCCAGGTGCGCAAAAAAATCATTCTTCGCAAGACCGGCCAAGAGCTGTTCGAGACCCTGCGAGCAATCGAAAAGGAAACGCTGGCACGGACTCGCCGGTCGTTTTTTGGAGAGGCAAAAGCCGCAGAGCCCGGCAGTGCCGCCCTCAGCAGTTATGGCTTGTTTGTGAATCGGCTGGCGTTTTCCGAAGATGGCCGCGACGATTATCTTTGTGCCGAGCACTACGTGATGCTGGGCAACTGGGATCGCGATCCCGATCGCTATCCTCGCCTGCAAGACGTGGTGTGGGGTTTTCTGCGCTCCCTTTACGGAGAAGAGATCACTACCGAGACAATCGATTCCTGGCTCTGCGCTCCAGAAAATGCGCGTGCGCTCGTGGGCACGGGAACGCCCGATGAGTCTACGGCGGAAGGCATCGCCCAACAGGAGCGGCTGGCCAAATGGGTCCGCCTGCTCGAAGATGAGCAGGTCATGGAATGCGTAATCGCCTCGTATCACACGGTGCCGCTGCTCGGCGAGTACGCGCCGCGCATCAATCCACAGCAATTGAAGAATGCGCTCATCTCGCGGCCTGAGTGCGACCGAGTGGAGCGCATGATTCAGGAGCACGGCAAACTTTCTCCTGCCAGCCTTTACGCCGCGGTGGGGAAAGTGGCCGGTTGTCGCGGAGCAGAGCGCTCCAAAGTAGCGGCGCGATTTCTGCAGGATTTTTCTCACTACCATCGCGATCTGCGTCGGCTGGAAACGCTCAACGCGGCAATAGACTCAGTAAACCTGGTTTCCACCGACAAGTTGCGCGAGCTCTCGCGCATGAACGGGACGCTTTATGAATTCCTTCTACCCGATGAGCAACCTCAGCAGCCCGAGGAAGAACGAGTTCTGCGACACGTAGTGCTCAAGGCGGACGTCCGCGACTCCACCCGCCTAACGCGCACCTTGATGGAACAAGGACTGAATCCCGCGTCCTATTTCAGCCTGAATTTTTATGATCCGGTGAATAAATTGCTGGGCAAGTACGGAGCACAAAAAGTTTTCCTGGAAGGCGACGCAATTATTCTCGCGATACTCGAACGCGAAGGCGAGCCCGGACTCGCCGTCAGCCGCATGTGCGTGCTCGCGCGGGAGATCATAGAGATCGTGCGCGGCTACAACCAATTGATGAAGCGTTCAGGAATGCCGGAGCTCTCGTTGGGGATCGGCATCACTCTGCAGGAATCCGCTCCACTCTATCTGATGGATGGCGAGCACCAGATCATGATTTCCGAAGCGCTCAACGAGAGCGACCGGCTTTCTTCCTGCAACAAGAAAGCGCGCAAGATAATGGAGCCGCAAGCTGGACCGTTCCATGTTTATGTATTTCAGTCCGCACAATCCGCACCGCCATCCGAAGATGCGAATCCCGAGGACCAGGTTATCAGCTACAACCTAGGTGGAATCCGCATGAATCAGGCTGCATTCCGAAAGTTGGAACAGGAAATTTCGCTGGCGCCTCTCGCGGTAAAATTGCCGCCTTCGATGGCATCGGATAAGGGAGAATACCGCTTGTCGAGCGGTACGGTCCCGGTGGACCGCGACATTTTCCGCAAGATCGTCGTGCGCGAAAGCCGCGTGCCGCGCGTCAATGCGGAGGATTTCTCCGTGCAGGGCTGGACTGAGCGTACTTACTACGAAGTCTGCACCGACCCTGCTATTTACGCCGCGCTGGAGAAGAAGAAAGCCGCGAAGGCGTAGGACTGCTCAGCGTCGTAGCGGTCTTTCGTTTAACGAAAATCTAGATATCTCGGCACTGCGAAAATCATCGACGGTATCGCAGGCCGGTCCCCTCGATCCGCGCAGGTATTATCCTCGTGCGCGGCACGCTCCGGCGATCTGCGCAAAATGCTCCACGATGGGCCGTGAATCACCGACCACCCGCGCCAGTTCCACATTGCTTACGACCTTCGAGCCTCGCAGCGGAATGCACACCACTTCTGGCGAAGCAATTCGCCGCACACAGGCCGGAGCCACCGATACTCCAAGCCCGGCTCCGATCAGGAGAAGAATGGTCAGCCAGTGAGAGGCCTCCTGAACAATTTGCGGCCGAAACCCATACTCCTCAAAGAGCGTCAACGGCTTCTCAAAGGCGCGACCGCCCGCACTTCGCGGATAGTAAACAAATGGTTCATCGCGCAATATGCTGGGCGAAATGCTTTTTTGTCCTGCGCAAGCATGCATCACCGGAAGAACCGCAACATACGGCTCGGAGAAAAGCGTCGTCACGTCCAGCACCTCGACAGCGTCGCCATCCCGTAGTATGCCGACATCGAGTGTCCCGTTTTCCAAACCTTCAGCTACCCTCGACGTGAACGATTCGTGCAGATGCAAATGGACCCGGGGGTAAGCCTTGCGATAGGTCCTGAAGATTCCAGGCAACGTTGTCAACATCGCAGATCCTACGAAGCCTATGTGTAAAGACCCGACCTCCCCGTGGCCGATACTTCGGGTTTCATCGATATCGCGCTGCACATCGCGTAGTGTGCGGCGCGCCCGCTCCAGGAAGACCTCGCCGGCATTCGTCAACTTCACAGAGCGTGAAGTACGGAGGAAGAGTTCATATCCAAGAATGTCTTCCAGCTTGCGAATCTGCTGGGAAAGTGGAGGCTGCGATAAATGCAGCCGTTCTGCCGCGCGTCCGAAGTGTAACTCTTCGGCAACCGCGACAAAGTATCGAAGGTGCCGGAGTTCCAAATCACGATCCATACTTTCACCGTCACAATCAAGTTGAACAAGATATTAGACGTCATGAACCGGATTCGGCACAATATTCTTTAGAGGTTGTCGCTATGTCCAGCAATACGGCGAGGTTGATGGCGAACGAAAAGCCTTCTACACCACTGCAGATCGAGATTCGCCCACTCCTTCCCGGCGATGATGCCACAGCGTTCCGAACGCTCAATGAAGAATGGATAACCAGGCATTTCACGCTCGAGGCTAAAGACATTGAGACGCTGGGTGATCCGGGAAACACGATTCTTCGCAGAGGCGGGCACATCTTTATGGTTTATGCGGACGCCAAGCCTGTAGGTTGTGTGGCGCTGCTGCCCATGAGCAATGGAGTCTACGAACTTTCAAAGATGGCGATTTCTCCGCATCTGCGCGGCCAAGGTATCGGCCGCCGACTGATTGAGCACGCCATCGCGCAGGCTCGAATCATCGGAGCAAAATCCTTGTTTCTGGGCAGCAGCACCAAGCTCCCAAACGCCGTGCACCTCTACGAATCGGTGGGTTTTCACCACGTGCCGCCAGAGACGCTCCCACCAATGCCTTACACTCGTGCGAACGTCTTCATGGAAATGGCGCTGGAATGACGCGGTGGCGATGAATGTGAAGTTGAGGTGTGAGAGTAATAAGAGTTGCGCCGAGAAGGATAGCGATTCAGAAATCGGATTTCGGTTTCGCCGGACGGAACGGAATCCAGAAGGTCGCTTCTACATCGACTGGAGCGCCGCTTTTCATGGCAGGTTCGAAGCGCCATTTGGCGATGGCTTCGCTCGCATACTGGTCGAGACGGTCGTCCACGCTGCGCAGTACGCGCACATTTCCCACGGTGCCGTCCGAGTGAATGACGGCGTAGAGAATGACTGTGCCGCTTACGTTTTGTCGCATGAGTTCCAGCGGATAGGCTGGATCAACCTTGCTCGTCGCAACAGGCGATGAGAGGTTGTTCGCCGCGCTGGTGGAAGAATTGCTTGAGCCGGAATCCGTCTTAAGTGCTGCGAAGCGGATGATCCAGCTCCCTCCGGCGGAATTCAGATTCGGCATATTGAGGGTAAGAGAGTAGATTTTGCGGTCGCCAAAAACGGCACGTTCGGCTTCCGAGAGTTTGATATCACTCTGCGGTGTTGTCGCCCGAGAAATAAGCGACCGGCTCACGCCGGCGAGCAAGCGCGGATTGACGCCGTTGGCGCTTAAGGTTGTTGGCGCGAGATTGCCGGCGACTGTCGAGGTGGGGTTCGCAGTCTTGCCAACGTACAACCCCGCCGGCAATTTTCCTGCTCTGCTCTTGCTAGATCCTCCTCCATCCGCTGACGAGCCAGACGATATGCCTGGCGCTCCGGTCGCTCCATGGTGTCCTTCCGGTGTCGCGGCAAAGCTGCCGCGGCGATTGCCGGCGACTGGTTCGGGTGGTGCTCCCACCACGGGATGCAAGCTGAGCGCGATCATGCTTTCGGCTGTGCGCGAACCTCCGGAGGCGCTCAACGAAGGTGGTGGTGCTATTACCGCCGCGGCATGCATTGCGGAGGAACGTCCGCCGGGCACGGCGCGTTGCTCCTCTAGAGAAAGCTGGGGAGCGGGTGCGATGACGGCACTGTGTCCGATGTTTAATTCCCCGAGGTTGCGGTTAGAAGCTGCTTCCAGAGTGGGCGGCGGAGCGATTACTGACGGTTGCGGGGCCAACATGCTCTTCTGCGATGCGTCCACGTCGGGCGGCGGCGCAATGATGGACCGTTCCACACGCGGCGCGAGGCGTGAGATCTCGGAGACGGGAACAAGCGGGGCGGGCGCGATGGGCTGCTGTGGCTTTTCCGACCACGCAACGGTGTTGGGCAAAGGAATGTCGTGCCGCAACTGAATCTTCGGCGGTGTGACAATGGTTTGAGAATGGTTCTCCACCTCGGGCGGCACGGAAATAATCGGTTGTGCCGATAATTCGGGATCGGCTTTCTGCGCGTGAGCCGAAGTCGGCTGGCGCGTATCGATCGGGGGTAAATATTCTGACGGCGTGTAGTAGACAACGTCCGCATGGTTGAATGCTGGTTTAGGCGTGACGTTTGGCTGAAGAGCCAGGAAGCGCGACCCTCCCCAGATGCAAATCAGCGCCACAATGTGATACCCGCCAGATTCCAGAAATCGACGCCAGGGAAGTTTGCCTTCAACAAATACATCTGACCAGAAGGGTGCGGGACCGGACTCGAGATACAACGGATCGACTTCACGATGATGAACGAGCTCCCCTAGATTCTCGACAAAGATGCGAGACCAGGGTACGCGCGAAATTAATAGGCAGAGATCTGGAGCGGCTGAGTCAACTTCCTCCATCAGTGAGCCCGGCGCATCACCCATCGGTCTATTCTAGCGGAATGAGACTCCCGTGGGGTGCGCATGGAGAGTTGGAAGGACATGAGGATGCGATTCCGACGGAGCCGATCGTCTATTGTCCGGCCCGAGCGGGCGTGATCAGCAACCTGCCGGTGGCCTTCTTCTTGGTGTCGGGCTTTTCCTGCCCGTAAACCAAATCGAGTCCGCCTTCTGCCGTAGACGATGCTTCCGCCAAAGCGGCGGCGAATGCGCGGAAGGAACGGCTGATCTCCTGGCCCTCTTGCAGGACCACGGGGGTGCCATGATCAATGGCCGGGGAAATCGCATGAAAAGCGTTGGGAAGCTTCCACAGCACCTTGCAGCGGGTGGAGTGTTCGACGTCTTCGTCGCTAAAGCCCGGAATCTTTTTGTAACGATTTAAGATCATTCGCAACCGATTATGGCCCGCGCCTTCATCGAGGAAAGCGTGGATGCGGTTCGCGCTCCATAGAGACACCACATCGGTTTGCGCGACCATGAGTACCGCATTCGAGAGATCGGAGAGCAGGCGGGTTGTGGAATCGAGACGGCTGGAAGCATCGACCACAACATACCGATAGTGATTCACCAGCAGGTCAAACAGCCGAGCCAATTCAGCAGGAGTAGGCAGAGTTGGATAAGGCTTCTGCGGTCCAGCGAGAAGATGCAAGCCGTCTTTGGCAGGCGTCATCAAGCCATCTAGCAAAGAGGCATCCAGGCGATGCAAATTCTCTAGAGCGTCGGGTACACCAAAATTGGGCCGAAGATTAAGATGAAGCTGGCACTGGCCAATGGGTGCAAAGTCCACCAGAACTACGCTGCCGTGGCTTTGCTGCAAAGCAACTGCGGTATTGACTGCGGCGGTGGTAGCTCCCGCGCCTCCTTTGGCGCCAAGAAAAGTGAAGATGCGAGCTTTTCCGGCGCCGCCGCGAGTGCGCGTGCGGCTCGAACTGAAACGCGTTAACGCCTCCAGAAGTGCTTCGGTGGCAACGCTATCGTCCAGGTACTCTCCCGCGCCCGCACGCATGCTGGCCACAATCGTAGTGGGCTGGCGCATGCTGCCATTGGCAAAAATTGCCAACTGCAGAGTGTTGGCTTGTATCAGTTCTATGGCGCGAATCGCGGGCTGCGGATTTTCCGGAGAGATGTCGATAATGACCACCTCGGCACGCAAATCCTGAATCTGGCGCAAGATCGAATCGGTGGATCCAGAGGGAAATCCGACGTTACTGTACACGGTCCGGGCCAGGCGAGTAGCCTCTACACGGCGCTGCAGTTCAGATAAATGCTCACGGTTCTCGGTCAGGAGGGCTACTGCGATCCCATGCATGGTACGGTTCTCGCTGATTTCTCTTGCTGTTTGCATGTTAGAAAGAGAAAGTACTCTCCGCCAGTGACCTAAGTAACCAGCCTAGAGCAGGCTTCTGTAATTTTTGTCGGACAGTCGGAAGAGCAGGAATCCGCAGGGCAAAGAAAAACCGCGACAGGCGCACAGCTGGACCACCCCCCGAGCCAATCCGCACTAGTGATAGGAATTCTAAGCCAAGTCGCCAAGATTTAAAAGATCCGAATGGACAAATAAAAGCGGCCAGTCAGACCCGGCCGAAGACCTGAGACCACGAGCGCAAAAATGTGGATGGAATAGTGGGAAGAGGGGATTAATGAGCCACGGGGCGCGGAACGACCGTTATGGGCGCGGCTGTTCGTTCCGCTTCGCCTAGATTATGCAAAGCTGAAATCCGCCGGAAATCTGGAGAAGGATGTTCTATTTCGGGCAGATATTCGTAACCTTTTAAGCAGACGGCTACGCCGATCTTGGTCTCGGTCTGTGGCGACTTAGTCTCAGCCGTTTCCGGTAATCTCCATTCCGTATCTTTCGCCTTGACGATGCGCAGGATCCTGCCCCGGCAGCGTACCCGCATATTCTCGCCGAGAGTGATTTCGGACGGCATCTCCAAGGTAAGCTCGATCTCGGCACCTTCGCTCAATGCCATGTCGGTGAACAGAAAAGCACCGCGGGAACTAAGATCCTGAGTGAAGCCACGGCCTTCGGCAGCAGTCGCTACGTCTCGCAGAGAGACCGGAAGGTTGAAGGCGAAGCGTTGCCCGATGCGACGTTCAACACCAACCGAGGAGATAGTCATCGTCGTGTCCCTTCCTTAGGGAATCGCCCGGGGAAAGCCACTGCCACTGTAGCGCAGTCTGACCCGACTGGAAAGCCCAAAATTCGCGAGGGTACGATGCATGGCACTGATATGAAGCTGCCGGTCGCCGCTTCGAAGGCCAACTTCCAGGTGATAACCTCAGTTGGTTTCGTTTCTCGGGCCCAGTTTAACGAGGCTCTCACCCAACAGCGTGTTCACGTTATAGTGATCCAAAAGACCTTTGTCGTCATCAAAAGATACCACCGTGTCTGAAACAAGAAGTCCAATCCAGGCAAGTGCGGATGCAAACTTAGCCCAATCCGTTTCCGCCCCGGCGTCGCGCTGGCAAGTAGCCTTGCGGGCATTGCGGCATCGCAATTTTCAGCTCTTCTTCAGCGGCCAGTTAATCTCGCTGATCGGTACATGGATGCAGAGCGTAGCGCAGTCGTGGCTGGTCTATCGTTTGACTGGATCCGCGCTGCTACTGGGTTCCGTGGGATTTGCCAGTCAGATCCCCGTGTTTTTATTCGCTCCATTGGGCGGAATTACGGCCGATCGTTTCAACCGTCGCCACATCGTGATTGGAACGCAGGTAGCGTCGATGGTACTCGCCTTCATGCTGGCGGCCGTCACTTTGCTGCACAAGGTTCAGGTGTGGCATGTGTTTGTACTGGCAGCTTTGCTCGGGGTGGTGAATGCGTTCGATATTCCTGGACGGCAGTCGTTTCTGGTGGATATGGTCGGCAAGGAAGACCTGATGAACGCTATTGCTCTGAACTCTTCCATGTTCAATGGAGCGCGCGTAATCGGTCCGGCAATCGCGGGAATTCTGGTGGCAAAGATCGGCGAAGGGTGGTGCTTCTTCGCCAATGCAGTCAGTTATATCGCCGTGATTGTCGGATTGCTGATGATGAAAGTGCAGAGCCGGCCGCGCGCATTTATGGCTTCACCGTTCGAGCACATGATGGAGGGATTCCGTTTCGTCAACCGCACGGCGCCGATCCGGGCGCTGTTGTTGCTGTTGGGTTTGGTGAGCCTGGTCGGAATGCCTTATGTGGTGCTGATGCCGATCTTTGCCGATAAGATTTTGCACGGTGGGGCGCAAGGTCTGGGCATTCTGATGGGCGCGACCGGCGTGGGCGCGCTGTTTGGCGCGCTTACTCTCGCCTTCCGCGAAGGAGTGAAAGGCCTGGGACGATGGGTTGCGGTGTGCTGCGCCGGTTTTGGAGCGAGTCTGGTCGTGTTCGCTCTCTCGCATAACTTCTGGATCTCCGTGATCCTGCTCTTGCCGGTTGGATACACAATGATGTTGCAGATGGCTTGTTCGAATACATTGATTCAGGTTATGGTGCCCGACGCGCTGCGGGGGCGAGTGATGGCGGTCTATTCGATGATGTTCATGGGCATGGCTCCCATTGGAGCGCTGCTTGGGGGCGCTCTGGCCGACCGCCTGGGTGCGCAGTTGACGGTCGCGATTGGCGGGGTGGCGTCAGTAGCGGGAGCAGCCTGGTTCTGGTCGCAACTTCCCAAGATTCGCGTGGAAGCGCGGCGTTTGATGGTGGCACAAGCCGCGGCTGGCGGCGAGCCTTCCGAGATAGTCACGCAACCGGGTGAAGACTGAGACGCGAGTCGCCCTCGATTCGGTCTGCGCCAATTATTTCCTCCTTGCGTCCATCCAAAATTTTCATCGTCAGCATTTAAGAAGAATGCGGCCCGCAATCGATACGTATATTTCTTGAACAACGGCGGAGGATCGTGATATATCCGCATGTTATCTAACCGCATTCTTCATCCCCCATCGATTCCTCATTTCGATGGCGAGTGAGCCACGGACAATCGCGCAAGGAGGACAAGATGAATTCCGTTCGGAGTTTCATGGCGTTCGTTCTTTTCATGGCGGTTTCTACGGGAGCGACCTTCGCCCAGGGTGGAGCCACCGGCGCCATCAGCGGCGTCGTGCAAGACGCATCGGGAGCCGTCATCGCCAACGCTAAAGTCAATCTCAAGAGCGAAGCCACCGGAGAAGTGTTGCGCCAAGTGACGACAGATTCATCCGGGTTGTTTACGGCGACACTGTTGCCAGTGGGAAATTACTCGGTGGAAGTGACGGCGTCGGGATTTCCAGTTACCACGTTTCCCGGGGTGATAGTGCGCATCACGGAGACCACGCGCATGACTGCAACTCTAAAAGTGAATACGGTGAGGCAAGTAGTGGAAGTGCAGTCCCAGGTGGAGCAAGTAAATACTACGGACGCCACCACCGGGCAATCGCTCGGAGCCCAGACGATTACTGATTTACCTCTGGCGACGCGAAACTTTCAGCAGTTGCTGACGCTCTCCACCGGCGCTTCCGCCGACCTGAACGGCGCCGCGCAGCTTGGCCGCGGCAATGTCTTCATCCACGTCAATGGCGGCAGAGAGGATAACAACAACTATCTGATCGAAGGCATCACCGTGGCCGACTATGCTTTCGGCGAGTTGACCTATACTCCCTTGCCCAGTCCGGACGCGATCGAGGAATTCAAGGTCAGCACCAGCCTCTATGATGCGACCCAGGGACGCAACGGTGGCGGCAACATTAACGCTACCCTGAAGGGCGGCACGAACCATTTCCATGGCGATCTTTGGGAATATTTCCGCAACACGGCGCTGGATGCGAACGATTATTTCCTGGGTAAGGTCGTCGTCAAGCAGAACATTTTCGGCGGCGATGTGGGCGGGCCGATTGGCCGCGGAGCCAAGCTGGGTTTCTTCTACTTCAATCTGCAGGGCACGCGGCAGCGTAGCGGCGATTCGGCGGGAACATTCATTAACACCACGATTCCAGTTATTCCAACTGACCGCTCCCTCTCCAACCTTGAGTCTGTGTTCAGCAGCCCCGCCGCTCCCAATTGTCCCGCATTTAACCTCACCGCAGTCGATCCAGTCGCCTTGAATCTGCTTAATTTTCCAGGCAGCCAGTTCGGGCCCGGCGGTTTTCTATTTCCCACCGTTCCGGGAACTCCCGGGGTTACCCAGACATTCAACGCCGCCACTGGCACCTGCTCTTCAGCGATAAACTACGGGCCGCTAGTGCTCACAGATCCCGGTAAGTTTTCCGACAACCAGTTCACCGCAAACTGGGACCGTGAATTCCGCGGCGGCAAGGATCATTTGTCGTGGCGCTTCTTCTGGTCCAATTCCGATACCTTCGAACCTTTCGGCGCCGATTCTTTTGGCATCCAGACCGGAGGTCTTCCCGGTACCAATAATCTGAACTTCCCCCTGGATATTCCTCTGCACAGCCGCTTTGGCAGCATCACCGAAACTCACGTGTTCAGTAATACCCTGATCAATGAGTTTCGGTTCGGCGTCAATATCATCAGCGACAAACTGAACAACGAAGCGCCCGTCACGGGCGCGCAGATCGGCATCAACCTCCCCACCGCAACCGGCGTAAACGGCCAGGCCGGAGATCCCAACATGTACCGGCTGCAGTTCGGCACTTTTGGTTTTGGGCCGTACACCACGCAACTGCAGTCCGCACTCTCGGATAACTACACTTGGCTGGATACGGTGAGTTGGACCCACGGTCCACACCAACTCCGCCTTGGCGGGGAGATCGATCGTGTGGCCATGCGCCGCAACCTGCCCATTGCTGACAACGGATTGATATTCTTCGTCGCGGGCGCGACCGGGTTCCCGACCGACTTCCAGTCTTTTCTGGCGGGTTCCCCACTCTTAGGCGAAGGCGGCGGCGGCCTCGGCAACCACGATTACCGGGTTCCCGGCTACGCTTGGTTCGCGCAGGATGATTATCGGGTAAGCAAGACTCTGACCCTCAATCTCGGCTTCCGCAATGAGTTCAACGGTGCGCCTTACGACACGCTTTGCCATACCGGCAACACCATACCCACACTGGCGAATACAACCGGCCAACCCTACGTCTATCCCAAGTGCGTGAATAAATTCGGTCTTAGTGGGATTACGGGAACGCTCAATCAGGCGGGCCTCGGCAACGAATACGCGACCGTCTGGGAGCCGCGCATCGGCTTCGCATATGACGTAGGCGGCCGCCACACCACATCGATTCGCGGAGGCTATGGCATTTACAGCGTACGCGAAGACCTGGGAGCGGCGGATAACCTCGCTATCACGCCTCCGACCTACCCGTTCCTCGTTGGCTTCGCTCCTGGTGCGGGAACCCTGGCCAATCTATTTGCATCTAGTCCCGCCTTCCCCAATGGCATTCCGCCGCTGGGCGCAAACCCCACCCAGAAGTATGTGCCGACGGCTGCGATTCTGCAAGGATTCGCTCCCTGCACCTTTCCCACGCCGCAGGCATGCTCCCCCTTATTCTCCGGCAACGTGAATAGCTTGATCCAGCTTACCGTGCCGCAACATTGGGTTTCAGGCACGACCCAGCAGTGGAACCTCACGATTCAGCATGAACTCGGGCGGGACTGGTTCATGGAACTCGGCTATGTGGGCACGAAAGGCAGCCGCCTGCGCTCAACCTTTGATCCCGATCAGGCCACGCTCGCGACCCCGCAGAATCCAGTCACAGTGTCGGGAGCTGGGTGCACCAATCTGCTGGCCCAGGGTTTATCGTGCCAGATCGTGGACTCGACTGTCGAAAACGCCAGCGCCCGAGCGCCCTTTCTGGGCATCGCTCCGCCGGACTTCGAGGACTTTGCTCCGAACTCCGATTCGCGTTACAACGCGTTGCAGGCCACGCTGGCCCACCGCTTTGGCAAGGGATTGTATTTCCAGAGCGCCTATACCTGGTCCAAATCGATCGATGACGTTTCCACCGCTTCCGTGGCGTTCCTTACCCGGGTCAACAATCAGACTGATGCGGCCGCCTCTCGCGGCCTCTCTGATTTTGACCGCAGACAACGCTTCGTGACCAGCGGCGTATACCAACTTCCATTCTTCGGCGATGCTAACGGATTCACCAAAGCCGCACTGGGTGGATGGGAGGCCAGCGGCGTAGTGATCTTGCAATCGGGCGCACCTTTTTCGATTCTTGATCCGGCGGGTGGCAGCGTCTATGCTCTGGCCAGCACTCCGTCGTCGACCGCGACATTCAATCCGGGGTTCAGTTGCGCCAATGCTCCCAGCCATGGAAGTCCTGAGGCGCGAATCGGCAATTGGGTCAATCCCCTCGCTTACCAACCCGACCCGGCGGCGACGCTTTCCAACGGCACACCGAGCGACGGCACGCTCTACGGCAATACGCCGCGCAACTGCATCATCGGGCCGCCGCAGAAGAATGTGGATTTGACGCTCGGCAAGACGTTCAAACTGGGCGAACGGCAGAATCTGCGATTCCGGACGGACTTCTTCAACCTGTTCAACCATCCGTCATTCGCCATTCCGGCAGCGACCTCGGTATCCGCCTCGGGCGGCGGATCGGCGCCGATCACTTCAACCGTGGGCACACCCCGGTTGATTCAGTTTTCGTTGAAGTACTCGTTCTAGCGAGCGAGGGTTGAATTTATTTATAAGCTTGCGGCGGCAATCCGGTGATGCGGATGCCGCCGTGACCTTTGTAGCGGATATTTAAACCAATGAGCAGGGCAGTAATCTGTTCGAGGACGCGGGCATTTTCCAGTTTGCCGCCATCGATGGCGCGGACCCCCGGAAGTTTTGCGGCGAGAGTCCGAGTAAGCTGAAGGGCACCGCTGTCATCGCTGCAGACGATGACGTCGCAGTCGAGATCTTCGTCCCCACTGAGAAGTTCAGCCGAAAGGTTGTGGAAAGCGGCCGCGACGTTTACTCCCTTCGGAACAAGTTCGGCAGCCTGCTGCGCGGCGGAGCCCTGCCAGACGCCAAGTGTACGTGAGGCGCGCCCTCCAACGCTGGCGGCGAGCGCGACTGTGGCATCAATCAAAATGCTGCCAGCACGAATTGCAGGCTTGAGTTGCTTGAGCAGCGCGGCTTGACCTTCAAAGGGAACAGTGAGTACGAGAATGTTTGCAGCGGCACATGCCGGGCTGTTTTCCATGCCGGAAACCTGGGCGCGCTCGCCCATGCTTTTCTTGATCTTCTCCGCCGCTTCCTGCGCGCGCTGCCCATCTCGCGAACCGATGATAATGGTTTCTCCCGCGCGCGCCCAACGCAGCGCGAGACCCATGCCTGCGGGGCCGGTTCCACCTAGAATGGCGATAGGACGCGAATCAGGCAAATTCCGGCTCCAGGGTTTCTACAGCAGCGGACTCCTCCAGCGGCAGCTTGATTTTGATGCGCGAGTACGTCGTGTTGCGCTCGGCGGGGATGCGGCCTATTTCAAGAATCAACGACTGGAAATCTTCGGAACTGGTGTACTGACCGGCAGTGGCTCCGGCTTCGCGTGAAATGTTTTCTTCCATCAATGTGCCGCCGAAATCGTTCGCTCCCGCATGCAGGCAAAGTTGAGAAAGCCGACGATTCAATTTCACCCATGAGACTTGAATGTTGTTGATCGAACCGGCAAGCAGCAGGCGCGATAGCGCATGCACTTTCAGATGTTCCGCGAGCGTGGGTCCGGTTCGAGCCAACCCTTGATGGAACAGCAGCGTGTTCTGGTGCACGAAGCCGAGCGGAACAAATTCGGTGAAACCTCCGGTCTCGTCCTGAATTTCGCGCAGAAGATACATTTGGCGAACCCAATGCTCGGGCGTTTCGGTGTGGCCGTACATCATCGTTGAGGTGGAGCGGATGCCGAGTCGATGCGCGGTACGGATTACTTCAATCCACTGCGCAGTAGAGAGCTTGTTGGCCGAAAGAATATGCCGAATCGCGTCATCGAGAATTTCGGCGGCGGTGCCGGGCAAAGTGCCGAGGCCGTTATCGCGCAACATCGAGAGATAATCGGCAAGCTTCATTCCCGTGAGTTCTACGCCGTAGACGATCTCCATGGGCGAGAAGGCGTGGATGTGCATTCCTGGTACCGCGCTCTTAACCGCAC
>DASRWO010000231.1:0-3277 GCA_035654555.1 Candidatus Deferrimicrobiaceae bacterium
GATGGCAAGCCTGCCGGCGGCGTTCCCGTTCGCTTGGAAAAGCAGTCCGACCGAGATTGGAAACTCTTGAACTCGGAACTCACCGATCAGGATGGCCGATGTGCTCAGTTGCTAAGAGAGAGCGAAGAGATGCCTGCTGAAGTTTATCGTTTGATCTTTAACACCGGGAGTTACTATGCCGAAAAGCAAATCAGCTCGCTTTATCCGGTGGTGGAAGTCACGTTTCAGGCAAGGGATGGCGAATCACACTTTCACATCGCGCTGCTTCTGAGCCCGAACGGATATACAACTTACCGTGGAAGCTAAGCTGAACAACTTCGTCCGCGATGGAGAAAAATTGACTTCGTCAATCCGCGAATGGCTGAACCTCTTGGTGCGCTGGTTCCATGTCTTCGCGGCGATCATGTGGGTTGGCCAAACCTACTATTTCACCTGGCTGGACGGTCAGTTTAGCAGCCTCGGGAAGAATGCCATTGCGGACGGCTCACTTCCATCATTATGGATGGTGCACAGCGGTGGCTTTTACACAGTTAACCGACAGAAATCTCTCAAAGTTGGGCCCGAGCAAGTTCACTGGTTTCGCTGGGAAGCATTAATGACATGGCTGAGCGGAGTGGTGCTGTTGTTCCTTGTCTACTACTCGAGTTCCGGATTGATTGATCCTGACATCGCTGCCCTGTCACAAGCGCGCGGCATTACTATTGGACTCGCCGTTCTCGCCGGCGGTTGGGTCGTCTATGATCTGGCGGCACGATCGGCTCTGGGCGAGTCGGAAGCTGCCTTTGCGGCATTCTCGCTGCTCATGATTGCTGTTCTTGCTTGGGGATTAATGCACATCTTCAGCGGGCGAGCGGCCTACATTCACGTCGGTGCGGTCATGGGAACAATCATGACCGCAAATGTTTGGTTCCGGATTCTTCCCTCCCAACGAAAAATGATTGCGGCGGCGGCCGCCGGGGAAAAGTTTGACGCTGCGCTGAGCGCGCAAGCCAAGCTGCGTTCCAAGCACAATACTTTCATGGCGGTCCCGGTAGTTTTTCTCATGATCAGCAATCATTTTCCTGTCGCGACCTACGGAAACACCTATGCTTGGGAAGTGCTCGTGGGGCTCGTTCTTCTTGGCTGGTTGGCGGCAAAGATTATTCGAGAAGCTTGAAGTATGAAATGCAGTGGTTGCCGGAGCTAAATCTGTGCTAACGAGTGTGACTAGAAATCGCGCGCAGGAAGTCATCTCTCGTTGCCTTAAGATAGCTTCGTTCACGGAAGCCCCTGGCTCTGTGCGGCGGACTTTCTTATCTCCGCCTATGCGCGATTGTCATCAAGAAATTATCAGATGGATCGAACCATTAGGTTTTGAAGCGCGTGTCGATGCCGCCGGAAATCTTCGCGCACTATATCCCGCAGCGCAGGCTGGCGGCCCGCGCCTGCTGATCGGCTCGCATCTCGATACGGTTCCGGATGCGGGTGCCTACGATGGCGTCCTGGGAGTTGTTCTAGCCGTCGCCTTATTAGAAGGGTTGCAGGGACGGCGACTTCCATTCGCCATCGAGGTCGTTGGCTTTTCCGAGGAGGAAGGAGTACGCTTCGGCACTCCATTCATCGGCAGCCGGGCGCTGGTCGGGAGACTGGACGATCAACTTTTGAATGTACACGATGCGCAAGGGATCACGGTGCAGAAGGCGATCGAAAACTTCGGATTAAACACGGAAAACATTCCACAGGCGAAACTAGGAAACGATGCACTGGGCTACCTGGAATTTCATATCGAGCAGGGACCGGTTTTGGAAAGCCTGAATCAGCCGCTCGCTTCGGTCGAAGCCATTGCCGGACAGAGCCGATTAGAATTTACATTTGTCGGCCGTGCCGACCATGCCGGCACAACGCCCATGAGTCTTCGCCGCGATGCGATTGCTGGTGCGGCGGAGTGGATCGGCGCTGTCGAATGCGTAGCCCGGGAAGTTCCCAACTTAGTTGCGACCGTCGGCAAGATCGAAGCCAAGCCTGGAGCGGCCAATGTGATCGCAGCGGAGGCACGGCTCACCCTCGATGTTCGCCACCGTATCGATGATGTTCGCGCCCGCGCGGTCGACGACCTCGTTCGTCAGGCTCACGAAATCGCTGCGCGCCGCGGTTTGACCGTGCAGGAGAAAGTTCTCTCGAGCCAGCCCGCAGTCGTTATGGATTCGTTTCTCACTGCGGAGATAGAACAGGCTATCTTCAAGACTGGATGCAATCCGCATAGCATGGTGAGCGGTGCGGGTCACGACGCCATGATCATGGCGGAGAAAGTTCCATCGGCGATGATTTTTCTCCGCACGCCCGGCGGGATCAGCCATGACCCCGCCGAGTCGGTTGTCGTCGAGGACGTCGAAAAGGCGATCGAGTGCGGATTGCATCTTCTCGATCAGCTCGCCTCCTCGCCTGCACTTCACAAGAGGATGAACCGTGCATAATCTTGGCCGCACACGAAGCTCTCAGCAACCCAATCATCTGCTCCTGACTCCAGATACTTTTGTGCGCACCGCTTGGCCTAGAATGAAGGCCTGCTCCGCGATCGTTCACGTAAGTCCCGCGTTGGGCGCCAAGTTCACACAGTACACCGCCGAGTTTGAAGCAGAAGGAGAACTCGGGAGCACGCAGGCACAGCGCTTCATTTTCGTGATCGAAGGCGAAGTGAACCTGGAGGTGGACGCTAAATCGGAAAGGCTGGGCCCGAGGGGCTACGCCTATCTACCCGAAAGATTACATCATCGCGTCATAGCTGCAACCGCGAGCCGCGTTGCCGTGATCGAGAAATCCTATCAGTCTCTTGATTCCGTCCAGCCGCCGTATCTGATCGTTTCGAACGAAGATAAGGTCTCCTCGCATCCGCTGGATGGCGATACCGGTCTGCAAGTCAAATGTCTGCTTCCCGATGAAATGAATTTCGATTTTGCTGTGAACACGATGGTGTACCAACCCGGGGCTTCGCTCAGCATGGTCGAAATGCACCTCATGGAACACGGACTCATCATGCTCGAAGGCGGCGGCATCTACCGTCTCGGAGACTCCTGGTATCCCGTGACCGCCGGAGACTTCATCTGGATGGCACCGTGGTGCCCGCAGTGGTTTGGGGCAATCGGTAAAGTGCCGGCTAAATATCTCATCTATAAAGACTGGAACCGTCATCCGGCCTCACGATGACCGTTGACATCCAACCCGATCGCATCATGCGCGAGCTCGCAGAGCTAGCAACTTTCTCAAATTCATCGCCCCCCGCAGTCACGCGTGTTGTGTT
>DASRWO010000232.1:0-6493 GCA_035654555.1 Candidatus Deferrimicrobiaceae bacterium
TCCATGCCGCGTGTCCGCATGATTGCCCCGATGCTTGTGGCGTATTGATCACCGTCGAGGAGGGTCGCGCCACCAAGATTCAGGGTGATCCAAACCATCCCGTAACGCGCGGATTTCTGTGCGCCAAAGTGGCGAAGTACCTGGACCGGGTCTATTCACCGGATCGGGTGCTCTATCCCATGCGCCGGATCGCAGCCAAGCGAGCTGCTTCCACAAAGCGCGACGAAGTTTGGCAGCGCATCTCCTGGGACGAAGCGCTAGGTGAAATCGGCGTCCGCTTCCGTCAGATCATCGCCGAGTTCGGCCCGGAGGCGATTCTGCCCTATTCCTACGGCGGCACGCTCGGCGCGCTCAACGGCGGCTCCATGGATCGCAGATTTTTCACGCGCCTTGGTGCTTCCGAACTGGAGCGCACGATTTGTTCCTCGGCCGGTGAAGCTGGACTCGAATCTGTCATGGGCGTCAAACTCGGCACCGAGCCTGACCAATTCGTTCACTCGCGCTACATCATCGCCTGGGCGTCGAACATTCACGGCAATAATGTTCACCTCTGGCCGTTCATTGTGGAAGCGCGCCGTAAAGGCGCGAAGTTGGTGGTCATCGATCCCTATCGCACGCGCACCGCAGCCTGCGCCGATTGGTATCTCCCCATCAATCCCGGCACGGACGGCGCTCTCGCCCTCGCCATGATGCATGTCATCATCGGTGAAGGCCTCCACGATGCCGACTACGTCGCAAAATACACGCTGGGATTCGACCAGCTGCGCGAAAAAGTAAAAGCGTATCCACCGGAGCGGGCGGCCCAGTGGACCGGAATTTCCGCCGAAGACATCCGTAAACTGGCGCGGGAATATGCCACGACGCGGCCAGCAGTGATCCGCGTGAACTATGGTGTGCAGCGGTCCGATGGCGGCGGAATGGCTACTCGCGCGATTTCGATGCTGCCTTGCATCACCGGCTCCCTGAAAGAAGTTGGCGGCGGAATTCATTTGTCGACCAGCGGAGCTTTTGATCTAAACAAAATCGCTCTCCGGCGGCCCGACCTCAAACCCCACGACGGCAAAACTCCGCGTGTTGTGAACATGGTAGAGCTGGGCAAGGCATTGAATACTTTGAGCGATCCTCCGCTGAAAGCGATGCTGGTCTACGGTTCGAATCCAGCCGCGGTTTGTCCGAACCATAACGAAGTTGTGCGCGGTCTCAAGCGCCCCGCTCTATTCACCGTGGTCCACGAACAATTCTTCACCGACACCACCGACTACGCCGACATCGTATTACCAGCGACAACATTTTTCGAGCACCAGGATTTGCAGGCGGCATACGGCCACTATTACCTGCAGATGTCGGACCAGGCTATCGAGCCGTTGGGAGAATGCCGATCCAATGTCGACTTGTTCCGGTCGCTGGCCGCGCAGATGGGATTCACCGAGGAATGCTTCAGCGAAAACAACGACGAGATGATCGACGGCGCACTAACTTCCGGCAATCCGTGGTTGCAGGGTATCACTCGCCAGCGCTTGCAGCGCGAAGGTCACGTAAGACTGAATTTTGCGGCTTCCCACGAATCAGCTCCAAATCCACCACAAGCGCAGACACTATTGTCCCCGTTCCTTCCCTTCGCGCAAGGCAACTTCCGCACTCCATCAGGCAAGGCCGAGTTGTATAGCGAAGCTATGAAGGCTCTGGGCCTCGACCCCGTTGTTGACTTCACGCCTCCCGCCGAATCACGCAACGGAACCGACATAGGAAAATATCCACTGGAACTTTTAGCCCGCAAAGCCGACAATTTCCTGAACTCAACCTTTTGCAACCAGCCTTCGATCAAGCAAATGGAAGATACCGATCTCCTGGAAATAAATTCCACCGATGCCCGCGCCCGCGGCATTGTCGACGGATCAACCGTAAAGGTGTACAACCATCGAGGAGAAATTTTTTTGAAAGCGCGAGTGGATGGTGCGGTTCAGCCCGGAGTGGTCTCCGCCCGGCTGAATTGGGCAAAGTTGAGTCCCGGCTTTCGCAATATTAATGTGCTGACCTCAGAAAAACTTTCCGACCTGGGCAACTCCGCAACGTTTTATTCCGTCTTGGTTGAAGTGGAGCCAACCAGCTCTGTTCCATGAAACCGCCGACAAGAGCGGCAACTTGGACGCTTTCTCGTTCTCTACCGTATAATTGTCGTTTTCCTACATCCGAAAGGCTGAGGTCGTAGCGATTCGCTTTCGCTTTCATACGGACACTGTTGTGCCTGAGAACGGCTGCGGCCCCTCCGGCGCCACACCCACTCCATCTCCTTCATTCGCACGGCTTTGTCGCCGGATGAAATGGTGCGGGTGGGTTCTGGGAATTCTGCTCGGAGTTTTTCTCGCATCGGCAAGCTGGGCTCAAACCGACGTCATCTCAGAGATCAACGTCACTGGCAATCGCCGAATTCCCTCGGAAACCATCAAGGCCCGCATCTTCACTCACACCGGAGATATTTACGATCCCGCCGCTCTTGAGCGCGACTTCAACGCCCTTTGGAATACCGGCTATTTTGAGGATATCCGCTTCTCCCGCGAAGAAACTCCCAAGGGTTGGCGCCTGATTATTCAGGTCAAAGAAAAGCCGACCATCCGCGAGATCAACTACGTCGGCCTTAGTTCGGTCTCGACCAGCGACGTGCTCGACCGATTCAAGGAAGCAAAAGTCGGGTTGTCGGTGGAAAGCCAGTACGACCCGACGAAACTAAAAAAGGCGGAAGTCGCCATCAAAGGCCTGCTCGCCGAACACGGCCGCCAGTTTTCCACTATCCGGACCGAGATTCGCCAGATTCCACCCGCCGCCGTTGGCATCACCTTTGTGGTCAAAGAAGGTCCTAAGGTGAAAGTGGGCAAGATCAAGTTCGAGGGCAACAAGAACGTCAAGACGCGAGTGCTGCGCTATGCCATGAAGAATTTGCGTCCCATCGGCATTCCGCACTCGATCTTCCTGGAGAACATTTTCGCCAGAACCTACGACGCCACCAAGCTCGATGAGGATACCGAACGCGTCCGCAATGAGTACCAGAACCGCGGATATTTCAAAGTGATAGTGGATCAGCCCAAGACGCAGATTCACGACACCGGACACAAGGGAACGCACATTCCGCTTTTGCAGAGTGGCCCGGGCAAAGCCGTCGACATCACCATGCCTATCGAGGAAGGCGACCGCTACACACTGGGCGGAATTACCTTCAAGAACAACAAGGCGGTCTCCAACGTAAAGGCTCTGCGAAATCTCTTCCCCATCAAAGATGGAGACATCTTCAGCAAAGACAAAATCGGCAAGGGTCTGGAAAATCTGCGGAAGGCTTACGGTGAGCAAGGATACATTAATTTCACTTCGGTGCCCGAGACCAGGTTTGACGACGACAAGAAACAGATTTTTCTCGATGTTGACGTGGACGAAGGCAAGCAATTCTATGTTCGCCGTATCGAGTTCCAGGGTAATACCACAACGCGTGACAAGGTCATCCGGCGGGAAATCGCTCTCCAAGAAGGCAATATCTACAACTCTCGTCTCTGGGAATTAAGTTTGCTGCGCCTGAATCAACTGGGATACTTCGACCAGTTGAAGCCGGACGACCCCAACGTTACTGATCGCAAACTCGACGAGAAAGACGGATTAGTCGACCTCACTCTCAAGGTCAAGGAGAAGGGAAAGAACAGCATTGGCCTGAATGGCGGGGTAAGCGGGCTGGAAGGCGCTTTCATCGGTATCAACTACGCCACCAATAACTTCCTCGGTCTCGGCGAGACGCTTCAGGTGCAGGCCAGCCTCGGAAACCTGGCACGCAGCGTACGTTTTGGCTTTACTCAGCCCTACGTGTTCGACCGCCCTCTGCAGTTCGGTTTCAATGTTTACTTGAATAAGGTGAGCTATAACCAGGCCCGGCAGCTTTCAATTTTCAGCGGTCAAACCCTGAACCTGCCCAACACCGTACTGCAGAACCTGCAAAACTATACCCAGTCCAGCGCCGGATTCACCACTTCGTTAAGCTACCCGCTGCGCCGCTCCTTTAAACGCGTAGGCGTCACTTACTCGTTTGATCGGTCCTCACTCCTTGCTTTGAGCAGCGCTTCCAGAAATTTGTTTGAGTTCATCGCCTTCCGCGGTATTTCCGGGCCCAACGCATTGCAGGGAATCATTACCAGCAAGATCTTTCCCAACTTCTCCTTCAACACCATCGATAGCCCAATTTCACCCCATCATGGACAGCAATTTACGCTGGGTGCCGAAGTGGCTGGACTAGGCGGTACGGTTCGCTCGGTTCGGCCCATCGTCCAATACAAGAGATTTATTCCGGTCCAGAACCGGAGAAACGCTTTTGGCTTCAACGTTCAGGGATCTTTCATCACCGGCTATGCCGGCTTAGTGGCGCCGCCATTCCAGCGCTCCTACATGGGCGGCGAGAATGATCTCCGCGGTTTCGACATCCGGTCCGTGTCTCCGGTGGCGTTCCTGCCCAGCGTCGGTTCCATCGCTCTTACCAATCCTGATGGAACTCCAGTCCTCAAGAACCCGTTGAATCCGCTCCTTGGCCCGTTGACCGTGCCGATCCCCGTGGATCAGATCACTTTCCCCGGCGGCGACCTCAGTATCGTCACCAATTTCGAATACCGCATCACCATCTACGGACCTGTGGCCCTCGCTCCATTCATGGACGCAGGAATCGACCCCATCGTGCGTCCGTCGCAGTTGCAGATTGCGTCGCAACAGTATGACCAGGTCATTGGCCAGCTCTTCGGATGTCCCGCGCAGGACCAGGGGACTGCCACTGCTACCGGTACCGGTTGCACTCCCGGTAGTCTCCTGAGCCCCCTGCCCAAGCAACAATTGCAAGTCTTGGGGCAGACCAACTGGCGGCCGCGCATGTCCACCGGTCTGGAACTGCAGATGTTCCTGCCCGTGGTCAACGCTCCTTTCCGCATCTATTGGGCCTATAACCCGCTGCGCCTCAATAACCCGGCGACTCCGCCGATTCCGATCACCCGCGGCATGTTCCCCAATACCGCGGCGGGCGACTATACCTACCACTTGGCCGTCAACACCTACGCCCCCACCTTCCTGTTGCGCGAGCCCCGCAAAACATTCCGCTTCACCGTCGCCACCACGTTCTAAAGCTGGATCATCATTTCCAAACAGTCTGTCATGCTGAGCGCAAGCAGCTCCAAAACAAAACCCGAGTCCCTCCGGGACGACCCCGACCATCAAATTCCTTCCCTCAGACTTCGTTTTATCTGCGCATGTGTTCCACACCGCGTTTGACGCCGCCCAACGATGCTCACTATAATGACTTCGTCCACGCCATTGCAGAAAGCTGACCAGGAGTGGAGGACACGTCCGCAACCCCGGCGTGTGATGCTGGCAATCCAGTACGCCTTCCCAGCGTTGCCTAAAAAAGGGTAAATCCGAGTCTTTCCCGGAACTATGTTTTCGGAGCCTGTTTTTCGAAGCATGTTTCCTGGAATCAAAGTTCCAAGGAGTTTAAGCGAATCCGATGACAAGCAAGCTTCTGCGTTCTTTCCTGGCCATTGCGGTTTTCTCCATGATCTCCGCTTTCGCCCAAACCTCGAGTGCGGCTACCCCCGCCAGCGGGGCCACTTCGCCCGCAACCTCGGCACCATCTACTCCCATTGCGACCGGTAGCGGCGCTAAGCTCGGAACCATCAACATTGAGCAAGCCGTAATGGGCAGCAACGAAGGTCAACGCGACTTCGAAGCTTTACGCAAGAAGCTGGAGCCCAAACAAAACGAACTGAAATCTCAGAACGACGAACTTGAAGCCTTGCAGAGGCAATATCAAACTCAGGGTGACAAGCTGAACGAGGACGCCCGAGCCACCCTTCAAAAGCAGATCGAGACCAAAAAGAAGTCGTTTGATCGGTCCGTGCAGGACGCTCAAGAAGACGCGCAGAATCAGCAGAAAGAAATCTTCCAACGCATTCTGCAGAAAATGGCGCCGGTCATTGTGAAGCATGCGCAGGACGGCGGCTATGCCATGGTGATGGATACCTCCAATCCCTGGCCGCAGAGCCCGTTGCTGTGGTACGGCGAGCAAGGCGATATCACCAAGGCGGTTGTGGACCTTTACAACGCGCAGTCGGGTGTGCCGGCTCCGGCAACTCCCGGTGCGTCGGTCCGGCCAGCGGCTCCGAAGCCCACCACTCCTAAGCCGGCGGCTCCCAAGTCAACTACGCCACCCGGCGAGTAGTTTTGCCGCGACACCGCTCGTGTCGTGAAAGTTCCCCGAGGCCGCGCGCTGCGCGGCCTTTTTTATTTCTTTAGCAGCCCGCCAAACCAGAAGTTTTCGGTGTCCTTAGCAGTAACACTTCAGAAGGACGCCATGCTTAACGGAAACATGTTTGCCGCCACTATCGAATCATCTTGGGCAGAGCGTGCCCGCCGCGGCAGCACAATTCTGAGCTCGTTTGGATTGCAGGCCTTACTCACCAGCATATTGCTGATCTTGCCA
>DASRWO010000233.1:0-3207 GCA_035654555.1 Candidatus Deferrimicrobiaceae bacterium
GCCAGCCTATCCAGGTGGTCTAAAATCGACGCCGTCATTAATCAGCGATCCTCCGAGGGTGAATAGTGTAGAGGAAACATTTCGCCCCAGCGAGCGAGATGAAACACGACAACTCGAAGTGCACACCTGAAATGTGGGCCGACTCTGAGAATGTACGCATAATTTTTTTCCCAGCATATAGAGTCGTTCGACTCGTCGGGAAACGGATGTTCTCCTTTTTGCCGTACAGGGCGCGAACGAAACTTGCGGAGCCTCGCCAAGCTTCTATGGCTCCATGCAAGAAGGGACCGCGCATTACGGTTCATTGGTGGTTAGCTGTATGTTAGCAAAGCATTTGGAAAATACCATGCATAAATCGCTTCCAGTGGTGAGGGCGCTGCACCCAGGTGTTATCGCCGTTCCGAATTTTCTTGATTGTCGCTAAGTGCTCGCACTAACATAGCACTACTAGACTCTCGACGGCGCGGGGACAATTTCGCCGCGGGTCAGGGTTATGCCTGCGCCATGGGGAACGCGTCGGGCCCAATTAGCAGGATCGCGGAGGCGCGGGTGACGTTCGAGACCGATGCAGTGATTCCCCAAGAACCGGACATTGCGGATCTTGTACCTTCGGAAAACTCAGCGTCGCCGACTATTGAACCGCTTAGTGTGTCTTCCTTTCCGAAAGTCTTACGTAGCCGCCTGGATAGGTTTTTTGCCGATCAGAACATTTCTCCCAAAGCAGACCGTACCATGCGGGTCAAGATCGCGGCGGGTCTGGCAGTCCTCCTGGGCAGCTGGATTGCTTTGTATGTGCTCAGACCCGGTTCTTGGAAGTTCTTTGCCCTCTATCTTTTAGGCGGCCTCGCGCAGACATTCCTTTTGCTGAACATCGCCCATGACAGCAATCACAACGCTATCTCGTCCCGTCCGCTCGTCAATAAAACCCTGAACTATGTCTTCGATCTGTGCGGAATCAGTTCGTACATGTGGCGTATTCTGCATCATCGGGGCCATCACTCCTGCATCAATCTCCACGGCGAAGATGATGCGCTTTCAGGACGCGGCATTCTTCGCTTTACCCCCTATGAATCCTGGGCACCATGGCACCGGTTCCAGCACATTTATGTGCTGTTTCTTTACGCGGTGTTCTCTCTCGATTATGTGTTTGTCAGGGACGTCGAGTGCTTTTTCTTCCCGTCCCACGAATATCTGAGGCGAACCAAACATCCTCTGCGTGAATATGCCATTCTCTTTGCCGGCAAGGGCTTCTACCTCACCTACATGCTTGTTTTGCCGGTCGTGGTGCTGGGAAAATCGCCTCTGCTGGTCGTCGGCGCTTTCCTCCTAGTCCATTTGATCGTCGGCTTATCCGTAGCACTCGTATTCCAGACGACACACACCGTCGACAGCACCTACTTTCCCGCGGACCGTGATGAGTTTGACAACGGCGTGTATCACATCTTCGCGACCACGGCCGACTATGCAACCGAAAACCCGCTTGTCGGTTGGCTGGTGGGCGGCCTCAACCATCACATCGTCCACCACCTATGCCCTTTCGTGTGCCATACCCACTATGCCCCGCTGACCAGGATCGTGAAGGAGACCGCCGAAGAGTTCGGGGTTTCCTATCGGCAGAACCCCACCATGACGGGAGCAATCCGGCATCATCTGATACTTTTGAAGCAACTGGGGAACGAAAACTGATTCTGAGCGTTTTATTTTTTATGCATGTTCCAGTGTGTGCGACCCAGCTACCACTTCCCAAAAGTGACATGAAATCCTCTACGGTTCGAGGCCAGCATCAGGACGGTAGGGTATGAGCAGATCAATGCCTGTCCCCGTTGTTCCCCGCTTTCGCTGCTTTGCGGATTCTCGCGCAATGGCCCGCAATCCCGTAGAGATTTTGTCCAGGTACAACGAAACCTTCGGCGATACATTCTGGATTCGCATCGGTGGTCTCAAGGAGGCGATGATTACCATCGATCCCGCAGTCATTCAGCACGTGTTAAAGACCAATGCGGAGAACTACCAGAAGTCCGAAATTCAAGTAAAGCGGATGGGCCACTTCCTGGGGAAAGGTCTTCTCACGACTCACGGAGAAGCCTGGCGCACGCAGCGGCGTCTCATCCAGACAGGCTTCGATCGCAAGCAACTCGACGCGCTGTCCTCCATCATGCAAGAGTCCCTTGCCGAGTCGCTGCGGGATTTCGACAGACAGGTCCGCAGTGGTCCCGTCGACATCTACACACACCTGATGAAAATTACCTTCGCCATGGTCGCCCGATCGCTGTTTGGCGCCCGGTTGAAGGATGAAGATATCGATCTAGTCAGCCATACTATCTGCACCGTCCAGGAATTCATCGTTCGGCAAACCCTTCAGCCCTATCTGAATCCCTGGTTCGCCGTCTCCGGCGAACTGCGCAAACACGAAGACATGCGAACCCGCGCGGACGCCGTTCTGCTCGAATACATCAGGAAACGCCGCAACGAAGCGCCCGGACATGATCTGCCCAGAAACGACCTGCTGCAAACCTTAATGGATGCGCGTTACAGCGATGGCAGCAGCATGCCCGATGAGCTCATCCTCAGCGAGAGCATGCAACTTCTGGTGGCCGGCCATGAAACCTCGTCGAATGCGCTATCGTGGCTTCTTTATCTTTTGAGTTCGCGCCCGGATTGTCTCGAAAAGGTGCGGCACGAGTTTGATTCCGTTCTCGGCGAAGCCCCCGTGAACTACAGCGACGTTCCCAAATTCGAATTTGTTACTCAGGTCATTTGTGAGGCGCTCCGCCTCTACCCGCCATTTTGGATGGTCGACCGCATGGCCATCGCAGACGACCGCGTAGGCGACGTCTCCATACCCCGCGGATCGATGGTCATTGTGTATGTGTACGGTGCGCACCACGCTCCACGCTACTGGCGGAATCCGGAGAGCTTTAATACGGAGCGTTTCACCAAAGAAAACGATAAGGTGCGCACACCATTCACCTATCTTCCCTTCGGGGCCGGGCCGAGAGGCTGTATCGGCGGAAATTACGCAATGCTGCAGATCCTCATGATTTTGAGCGGTCTGCTCAGAAGATACGATTTTCAGTTGGCTCCGGGCCAAATGATTGAAGCTCGCCCCATGGTCATCCTGCGCCCGAAACACGGAATCCGCATGACATTCACCAGCAGCGTCGCGCCTGCCTCGTGCATCGCATAAGGCCGATCCGGTCGGAGACA
>DASRWO010000234.1:0-5374 GCA_035654555.1 Candidatus Deferrimicrobiaceae bacterium
GCCCGCGCGGCCGCGAAAGAGGCGGGCGCACAGCTGAAACCGTCTGGTTCGCTGACAGCCCATTCCGATTCATTTCGAGAGTCGCTGAATGGTCCGTTCGGCCGTTATGCCGGAGTCTTTCCTGGTTACAGTCGCAATCAAAGCTATCTGGATCTCGGGCTGGAAGCGTCATGGGAAACTGACCTCTTCGGTGGGCTGAGGAGAGGCGCCGAAGCTGCAAGCGCCGAAGCCCAGGCGGCCGAGGCAGAAAGGCTTGGAGTTCGTGTTTCAGTGGTTGCCGAGGCTGCGGATGGATACATGCAGATTCGGGGTGCTCAAGTACGTCTCAAGGTCGCGAGGGAGCAAATTGCGACTGATGAGCACCTGCTCGCCCTCGTCTCCCAGCGACGAGCTGCAGGAGTCGCATCCGACAGAGAGCTTGCTCAGGCTGAGGCCCTTCTATCTCAGGCAAAGGCCACAGTGCCGCCTCTTGCGATCATCCTTGAGGCACAACTCAACCGCCTGGATGTGCTCATGGGGGCTCAGGCCGGGACATACGCGGCCGAGTTGAAGACATCTGCTGAAATTCCATCGGTCCCGTCGATTGCCACGACAGCAAACGCCAACGATCTCCTTCGCCGCCGGCCAGACATTATCGCCGCCGAAAGAAGGCTGGCTGCATCGAACGCGCGCATCGGCCAGGCCATTGCGGAATATTACCCAAAGATTTCCTTGTCAGGCCTTCTTGGTAACCAAGCAATCAGCCCCGGAAATCTCTTCCGCGAAATAGGATTTCAACCGAGTGTCGTTGCCGGTCTTCAATGGAGGCTATTTGACTTCGGTCGTGTCGACGCAGAGGTCAAGCAGGCGAAGGGCGCGAATGCAGAGGCTCTCCTGCAGTACCGAAATTCAGTACTGCACGCCACAGAAGACGTTGAAGACTCGTTCAGCGTTCTCGCGCAGTCAGAGGTTCGGCGAGACGAAATCAAGATAGAAATCGCTGCCCTGCAAAGAGCAAGGGATCGCTCACAAGAGGCGTATCAGGCTGGAGTAATCCCATTGACGGATGTCCTTGATACCGATCGCCAGCTCCTCGTTGCGAGAGATGACCTGGCCTCAACCAGAGAAGCCGCAGCACGGGCGGCCGTGGGGTCGTTCCGTGCGCTCGGTGGGGGCTGGACCCCATGAACCTGCGGTCACAGTTTGCGGAGCGTTCTATGCACCGCGGGTGTTCACGCGTTGCTTCAACCCGTCCTAAGTCCACGGACGAACCGTTTGGAGTTTCACGATTCTGGAGTAAAAGAACTATGACCATCATAAAATTCATCGCACCGGGATTGGCATCGCTGCTGATTGCCTTGGTGGGCTGCTCGAAGCCCCAAGAACTAGACCCTAGAACACAACCTCTTTCGGTGCTCATTGCCAGAGTGGGCGCCCCTGTGGCAGACACTGAGTCGTTCACCGGCGTCGTTACCGCACGCGTTCAGAGTGATTTGGGCTTTCGGGTTCCCGGTAAGGTAACCAAGCGCTTCGTCGATACAGGCCAAGAGGTCCACATTGGTCAACCGTTGATGCAAATTGATGTCACCGACTATGCACACGCCATCGCAACACAAACTCAAAATGTGGCGGCGTTGAGGGCGAAGGCTAAGCAGGGAAGCGCAGATGAGGCACGTTACAGGGGACTGGTGGCGACTGGAGCGGTCTCAGCCTCAGATTACGATCAAATCAAAGCAACGGCCGACGCGGCCAGTGCACAACTCGCCTCCGCCGAAGCACAAGAAAGGGTCGCCAAAGACCAGGGAGACTATTCTCTCCTTCTTGCAGACTCGAATGGCACCGTTGTTCAGACGTTGGCTGAGCCGGGCCAGGTCGTAGCAGCCGGGCAAACGGTCGTGAAATTGGCTCACGCCGGCCCCCGCGAAGCCGCTATCTACCTGCCAGAGACCATTCGACCCGCTCTCGCGTCCGTTGCGCGCGCATCCTTATATGGCGAAACCGCGGACATTCCCGCCCGACTAAGGCAATTGTCCGATGCCGCGGATCCTGAGACCCGGACATTCGAAGCTCGATATGTCTTGGGATCTGTCGGTGCCAAGGCGCCGCTTGGCGCAACAGTGACCGTTCAGGTTCCAGAGACCGAAGCTTCCGATCCTGAGGAAGTTCCGATTGCCGCGATTACCGATCGCGGCAATGGGCCCGGCGTGTGGGTGCTCAATCAAAAGACGTCGACGGTTTCATTCCAAAAGGTCAAGGTTCTTCGTTTGGGTCAGGAGAGCGCCATTCTTTCGGAGGGCGTACAGCCGGGAGAACAGATCGTCGCGCTGGGCGCACATCTTCTTAGCGACGGACAGCATGTCCGGATTGCAGAAGACAAGGCGGCATTGCGATGAGCAAATTCGAAATCCAAGAACCGCATTTTGAGAAAGAGCGAAAGGTCGAGAGCGGAATCAATCTCTCGGCGCTCGCTGTTCGGGAGCGCTCCGTCACTCTCTTCTTCCTTCTCGCGGTGATCATTGCGGGAGCGTTTGCTTACTTCAACCTGGGTCGCGCCGAAGATCCGACTTTCACGGTCAAGGTATTCACCGTAACGGCAGCGTGGCCAGGTGCGACCGCGCAAGAAATGCAAGACCTCGTTGCTGAACCGCTGGAGAAGCGGATGCAGGAACTCACTTACTACGATCATGTGGACACATTTACCCGGCCGGGCCTGGCATTTCTCACGATCACCCTTAAGGACTACACACCTCCCGAGGCAGTTCAGGAAGAGTTCTACCAGGGCCGCAAGAAGATTCAGGATGAATCGTCCCGGCTGCCGCAAGGAGTCTTAGCTCCCGTGCTGAATGACGAATATACAGATGTCGCGTTCTCTGTTTATTCGTTAGAGGCGCCCGGATTACCGCTTCGACTCCTCACACGAGAGGCCGAGACCCTGCGCCAGGATTTGCTGCATGTTCCCGGAGTGAAAAAGGTCAATGTCTTCGGGGAGCGATCAGAGAGGATATTTGTTCAGTTTTCCTATGACCGAATTGCAACCCTCGGGGTCAGTGCGCGCGACATCTTTGACGGGCTGGTCCGCCAGAATGCAGTGACGCCCTCGGGATCTATCGATACCCACAACCAACAGGTATATGTCCGCCTCGATGGCGCATTGAACGATCTACAAAAGATCAAGGACACCCCCATCACAGGGGGCGGCAGAACATTGAAACTGTCGGAGATTGCCGATGTCGAACGCGGCTACGAAGACCCCGCGACGTTCCTGGTTCGTCACAATGGTCAACCTGCAATGATGCTCAACGTTGTAATGAGAGATGAGTTCAACGGGTTGGAATTGGGCAAATCTCTGGAAGCCGAGCAAAAGAAGATCCAGGCGAGTCTCCCGGCTGGGATGAGCTTTGCGAACGTGACGGACCAGTCGACGATTATCAAGGAAGCGGTCGGTGAGTTCCAACTGAAGTTCTTCGTGGCCCTCCTCGTGGTCATGATTGTGAGCCTCCTGAGCCTTGGCTGGAGGGTCGGAATTGTCGTTGCGGCTGCGGTTCCGATTACCCTTTCGGCGACCCTTGTCATCATGCTCTCGACCGGCAAGGATCTGGACCGTATTACACTGGGCGCCCTAATTCTCTCGCTTGGACTGCTGGTGGACGACGCAATCATTTCCATCGAGACGATGGTCGTCAAGATGGAGGAGGGCTGGGATCGTGTCAACGCAGCAAGTTACGCGTGGAGCCATACAGCTGCGCCGATGTTGGCGGGAACTCTGGTTACGATCATCGGTCTCATGCCTGTTGGCTTTGCCCAGTCAAGCGCAGGCGAATATTGCAGGAATCTCTTCTGGGTTGTCTGCATCGCTTTGCTGACCTCTTGGGTTGTCGCGGTAACCTTCACACCGTACCTCGGCGTAAAGCTCCTTCCAAACTTCACTCCCATGGGAGGCGGCTACGCTGCGATTTACGAGACAACGAATTATCAAAGACTTCGCAGGGTGATTGTCTGGTCGGTAGGGCATAAGTTCCTCGTAGCTGGGGCGGTCGTTCTCATCTTCTTTACGGCGGTGTTCGGAATGGGATTTGTAAAACAGCAATTCTTTCCCAGTTCAGACAGACCTGAGATCCTGGTAGACGTGACCCTGCCACAGGGTTCCAGTATCGAAGCCACACAGGCCGCCGTGATTAAGGTTGAAAACTGGCTACGGGCGCAGCCCGAGGCGAAGATTGTCAGTTCCTATATAGGTGGTGGTGCTCCTCGTTTCTGGCTTGCGTACAATCCCGAACTGCCAGATCCCAACTTTGCCAAGATGATCATTCTGACGCCGGGCGCGAAAGAAAGAGATAAACTCATCCTCCGTCTCCAGCAGCAGATCGCTGCAAGCCTAGCTCCTGAGGCACGTGTGCGGGCAGTTCGATTTGTTTTTGGCCCTTATTCACCTTTTCCGATTGCATTTCGCGTCATGGGTCCAGATCCGATCGTAGTACGCGCCATTGCGGATCAGGTATTGGCCAAGATGCAAGCCAATCCGAATGTCCGACAAGCGAACGAGGACTGGACCGAGCGTGCTCCAGTAGTTCATTTCGTTCTCGATCAAGACAGGCTTCGGTTGATCGGCTTATCTTCGCAAGATGTCGGTCAGCAGATTCAGTTCCTCACGACTGGCGTGTCAGTAACGCAGGTGCGTGAAGATATTCGTACGGTCGATGTAGTGGCGCGTACTTCGGGTTCGAATCGTCTCGACCCAACCAAGCTGCTCAATATGACGCTTGCGACCAAAGACGGGCGAACAGTTCCGCTCAGCCAGGTCGGAACAGTCGTAGTCAGAGAGGAAGACCCGATCCTCAAGCGCCGCGACCGTACGCCTACCATCACCGTCCAGAGCGATCAGGATGATTCAGTTCAACCGCCCCAAGTGACTGCGGAGGTGCTGAAATCGATTCAACCGATCATCGAAAGACTGCCCGCCGGTTACAGAATCGAAGTGGGCGCCAATGCGGAAGAGTCGGCCAAAGCGAACGCCGCGCTCGCCAAGGTCTTCCCCATCATGTTCGTGTGCACGCTCGTCGTCATCATTTTCCAGGTCAGGTCCTTGTCGGCACTGACGATGACCATCCTGACAGCACCCTTAGGCCTAGCCGGGGTCGTTCCCACTCTTCTCATCTTCCACGTACCGTTTGGGTTCAACTCGATCCTTGGATTGATTGCCCTGGCTGGAATATTGATGCGCAACACGCTCATCCTCATCGGACAGATCAAGACTAATAAAGAGGAAGGGCTCGACGATTTCCATGCCGTCGTCGAAGCCACGGTTCAGCGGTCGCGACCAGTTGTCCTCACAGCGCTGGCTGCAGTACTTGCGTTCATTCCTCTGACGTTCTCGGTCTTCTGGGGATCGCTCGCC
>DASRWO010000235.1:0-3395 GCA_035654555.1 Candidatus Deferrimicrobiaceae bacterium
ATGTTCTCCAGAGCAGGCGATGGGCTAAGGATACTTCTCTGATGCGGGAATTCTCAAACGTTGAAACGTGGAGAACACGGACAACGGCCGCAGAGAAGCGATTCTTGTCTGAAAAATCGTCTATTTTGCTGAAACTGGAAGCATGGCTGAGCGGCGAGACCGCTTGCGGGTTAAGATATTTTCGAGGCTCATAGTCTGGATGACCAAGAACTCCGCCCGCGCCATCTACCTGATTATCGTCGTCGCCGTTGTGGCGCTGGATCGCTGGAGCAAGAATTTGGTGGCGCAGCGAATCCGGCTTTATGCGCATATTCAGGTGATTCCTGGCTTTTTTCGAATCACGCACACTGAGAACACGGGCGCTGCTTTCAGTCTTTTTGCCGACTCGACTGCTCCCTGGAAAACGGGGTTGCTCATCGCTTTTTCCGTAGTGGCGCTCGTTGTAGTTTCGGTGCTGCTGTGGAAGAACAATCATGCTCACACTGCCACCGGTGTGGGGTTGTCACTGATTATGGGGGGAGCGTTAGGGAATTTATGGGATCGGCTGGCGCGCGGGCGCGTGGTGGATTTTCTGCTGGTGTATATCAAGCAGTATCAGTGGCCGGTTTTCAACCTGGCGGATAGCGCTATTGTGGTGGGCGCGGGGCTGCTGATCGTAGAGATTCTGTTCGCGAAGCCGCACGGGCACGAACAGCCGGTGCGAGGCTAAATTCCCCGATCAGCAGTTCAGGCAATGCAACGTTTCTTTGCCCGAGGGCGAGGAGGATGTCTGCTGTAATAGCCACTGAAAAATGTTTCTGCCGGTCGCACACTTTTTAATGTATTCAGATTCACGGCTTCCGTTTATTCTGTTCCGTCACCCGTCTGAGTTGTGTTCCATCTTTATGTCTGCGAAATGTGCGCATGAGACCTTTGAAACGCTGGAAAAGCCGCACCCTTCTGTTCCTGGCAGTAATAGGACCTGGGATCATCACGGCAAACGTCGACAACGACGCGGGCGGCATCCTGACCTATTCGCAGGCCGGAGCCCAGTATGGACTTCTCCTGCTGTGGACGATGATCCCGGTCACGCTGGCGCTGATCGTGGTGCAGGAGATGAGCGCGCGCATGGGCGCGGTGACCGGCAAGGGATTGAGCGATTTGATCCGCGAGGAATTCGGCCTCCGCATTACTTTTCTGATGATGCTGGGAATTCTGATTATCAATTTCGGGAACGTAGTGACGGAGTTTATCGGCATCGCTACCAGCCTGGAATTATTTGGTCTCTCGCGCTACATCACCGTGCCGATTTGCGCGGTGATCGTCTGGCTGATTGTGGTGAAAGGCCAGTATAAGACGGTTGAAAAAGTCTTCCTGGCGGCGTCGTTTTTCTACATCACTTACATCTTCGCCGGGGTGCTGGCGCATCCATTGTGGAAAGATGCGGCCATCGCCACGATTAAGCCGCCAGCGCTCAAAGCCTTCCGCGACCAGGCTTACCTGTTCATGGTAATCGGCGTTGTAGGAACAACGATCGCACCCTGGATGCAATTCTATCTTCAGGCCTCGATTGTGGAAAAAGGCGTAAGCCGGCGCGGACTCCAAGCTTCGCGCTGGGACGTGATCACGGGCTGCATGTTCACGGATATCGTGGCGTGGTTCATTATTGTTGCCTGCGCCGCCACACTCTACGTGCACGGAGTCCGCGACATTACTTATGCGGCCGATGCCGCACAGGCTCTGAAGCCGTTGGCCGGCCAATACGCCTACATTCTGTTCGCGGTGGGATTGTTCAATGCCTCACTTTTCGCGGCTTCGATTTTGCCGCTTTCTACTGCGTACACGGTCTGCGAGGGATTGGGCTTTGAATCCGGGGTCGACAAGAAATTCGGCGAGGCTCCATTTTTCTATTGGCTTTACACTCTCCTGATCGTTGCCGGCGGCATTCTGGTGCTTCTGATTCCCGGAGCGCAGCTGGTGAGAATCGTTTTGTGGTCACAGGTTCTGAACGGAATCGTGTTGCCGTTTGTGTTGATCTTCATGCTTCTGCTGATTAACAAGAAAGAATTGATGGGCGAGTATGTAAACTCCCATTTGTTCAATGCTGTCGCGTGGGCGACGACTATCCTGATTGTCGGACTGTCCCTGGCGCTGGCGTTCGCTTCCGTCACTGGAAAGGCAGGTAGCTAGGGTACGAAATAAGGATCTAGGGAAGCCTTCCGGCAGCGAGATCCTTCACCAGGGATGCATCGGCTTCAAGAAAATCATAGGATGGCAATGCGATGGGAGCGGCCCACTGCAGATCGCGGAAGATGCGGTTTTCGATTTCGCCATCGTATTCCCGTACGATAAAAAACCTGAGTTCAACCGCAGCGCCATTGGGGTAAACATGCTGCACGCGGGCGATCTCGTGACCCACTTTGGCGTGAATTCCGAGTTCTTCTTCCAGTTCCCGGCGCAGGGCGTCTCGAGGCTGCTCGCCTTCTTCGATTTTTCCTCCAGGGAATTCCCACTTGAGCGGCATAGTTTGATGACGCGTGCGCTGGCATACCAGCAACTTGCCGTCTTTCTCGATGACTGCGGCTACGACTCGTTTCATAATTCTGCCGGATCCTGGACAACAAAACAGCCCATTCCTATAAATGACGGATAGCAATTATCGATTATCAATAATCAGTTATCAGTTATCAGTGGCGAAGAATTCGCCGACGGATCGCTCCAGCTTTTTGCCCACGAGTTCGGCGCAGTATTGGACGAGCCGCTGGTCCTCCGCACCGAACGCGGCCGCGAAGTGGCTATCGATGTCTAGTTCGCCGGCAACCTGGTTCTTCACAAAAATCGGCACAACGATCTCCGACTTCGTCTCAAGCGAACAAGCGAGATAGCGCGAATCCTTGGCAACGTCGTCCACCACGATCGTCTTGCCACTGGAAGCGGCCGCGCCACAGATACCCTGGTTGAGTGGAATGCGCGTATGCGGAGTCATGGCTCCCACAAAACTTTCCAACACCAGCACTCCGGGTTCGGTACCGTGCTCGAGTATGTAAAAACCAACCCAGTTATATTTCAACATGCGCTGGTGCAAGAGTTGGCAAACCCCTTGCATGAGGGCCTTTGCGGTGGAGGCCGCTTCCGCGAGCGTCGAAACTTCTTTGCGAACCTCTTCCATTCTGGTTTGTGTGGGCATAAAGAAAATCTTAACTCAGAGCGTGAGGCTCGCGTCCGTAGAAGATGAAACGCGGGTAATTTGACGGATTCCTTCCGGTCGAGCAAATACTTCGGGATGAATCGCGAACGCCAGCGCTTCGAGTCCGCGAAGCAGAGTGGGAGCGGGGGTATTAAGGTATTCGTCCCGAATGCAATAAGTATTGGCAGAGCGAGCGGCGCGAGTTTGCTGCCAGTGGCGGCCGGCCACG
>DASRWO010000236.1:0-9865 GCA_035654555.1 Candidatus Deferrimicrobiaceae bacterium
AGTCGCTCACGTGGACAGGAAGTCGAAGTGACCCCTGATTCCCCAAAGAAGTCGGCAAACCATCAAATACCTGATGCGTCACCCATGAACGTCGACGACAGCATGTCATCCGCTCTCCGCGAACTGGCGGAACGAGCGGTCCACGCGCAAGACCAGGAAGAGCTGTCCCAACTCGTCTGGCAAGTCAACGTTCTCTTAGGTCTTATCGAGAATCGACTGGAAGAACTCGCCTGCCGTGATAATTAATTTTTGTCCTTGATCCTAGCTGCTTCCAGAGGCTGATCGAATTCCAGCCTGTGCAATGAGCGACGATCTCCCCGGAGAGGCGTTGATATCACCGTGAAACAGCCCAACCTTGAACCTCTTTTACTTGTTACTTCTGACAGGAGTCTCTTGCGGCATACGCCCCTGCGAGACCCGCATAAAGTTACTGCATTCAGTGCCCATGTTGTCGTCGGTGATGGTGCGGGCGTTCGCGGTGCGGGCGCGGATGTGGGCGGCGGATTCTGCGGTCCAGAGTCCGGAAGTGTCGCGGTCCGTGGTTGCGGAAATCGGGCCGGTCGCCAGGTCTCTACAGGAAACACTGTATAGCTTGCTACTCCGGCCTTCATGCATCTTTGAGAACCACGGTTTGAATCCCCGATGATGCTTAAGGAGTGGCAATGGAAAATAACTTCGGCTCGGAACAGACAAAAAACGGGAGCGGGTTCGTAGCGGGCCAAGGTGAACCGTGGTACGGTCTTTTAGCCAGTGCCGCCCCGCGCGATCACATTGTCCAGCTTTATCAGGATCAGCAATTTCTCAATCGGGCCGTGTGTCGCTTTGCGGCTGCGGCAATAGCCAACGGTGAGGGCGTAATTCTAGTTCCGACGGTCGCGCATTGGGATGCTTTTCGGCCTCGCCTTGAAGCTGAGGGCGTCGACGTGAAAACGGCGGAAAAACGGGGGCAGTTAACTGTTGTGGACGCGGACAATCTGCTGCCCACGTTCATGCGTGACGGGATGCCTGATTCGCCCGTCTTTATGGGCTTGGCTGCGAACGTAGTCTCGCAAGCTCGCCGAGAGGGCCGCTACCCGAAGGTGCGCTGGTGGGGTGAGATGGTTAACATTCTTTGGGAACGAGGGGACGTTGCCGCTAGTATGCAGCTCGAAGATCAGTTCGACCAGCTCGCGCATGAGCAGGATATCGCGATCTTTTGCTCGTTCTTAATGGATAACTTCAACGGAGACGTGCACGCTCGTATGCTACCGAGGCTGGGCGAGAATCACTCTCATCTCATCCCCGTCGAAGATTACGCGCGGCTTGAGCGAGCTGTGTCCGACGCACTTCGAGACACGGTGGGCCCGGACGAATCTCGCGTCCTGGAAAGCCAACTCTTGTCACAATATTCCAGTGTGTTCCACATGCCGCGATCTCAGGCGTTGCTCTTGGCATTGCGTCAGACTCTACCCTTGGTAGCCGACAACGTCTTACAACGAAGTCGTGTCCTGTATCGGACTACTTGTTGAAGTAGGATAGAGATACTGCATGGCCATGAATGACAAGCTCGTCGCGCGCACTGATACGGGCGACACTGCGAATGCAGACGCGAGCAGTGACGATATCGGCCTGCTTAATGCCGTCGATCTGCCAATAATTGTAATCAGCCGTGATTGCAGAATTACCCGTATGAACCGCGCGGCCACAACGGTACTTGGCTTGGCGGCCTCGGATCTCGGTTGTTCTGTTGCGAATACTCTTGCTGGCGCGGAGGATCTCGGTAGGGTCTGTGCGCGAGCGATTGCGGACGGGACACCATGTCGGACAGAAGCGCACGACGGCGATAGACATTTTCTTATTCGGATAGCTCCCTACGCGGGGAGCAATCGCGAGATTCAGGGCGCGGTGCTCACCTTTACGAACGTTACGGCTTTTCGTGCAAGTATCGACCAAGCAATTTACGAGCGGGAATACACGAAGTCGATTCTCAATACCGTAACCGATCCCTTGGTGGTGCTCGACGCCAAATTACAAGTTCAGACGGCAAATCGGGCGTTTTATTCCTTGTTCGGGGTTTCGCGGGATCAGACGCAGGACATCTCGATTCGCCAGCTGGGCAACCACGAATGGGAAATCTCCGAAGTCTGGAAATCGATAGAAACAACCGTTTCCGGCCATGCTCAGTTTCAACCTGTCGCGATCGTGCGTGAGTTCCCAACGCTCGGCCCCAGGACGGTTGTCCTCGATGCACGTCGCTTGGCGCGGCAAGGGGCTGACTTAATCCTTCTGACATTCCAGGATGTCACTGAGCGAAAACAGGCGGAGCAGGCTCTATCGGAGCAAGCTCGTCTGCTGGATCTGAGCAGTGATGCTATCTTCGTTCGCGACTCGGCCGACCGTGTTACCTATTGGAACAGGGCTGCAACGGAGCTCTACGGCTTTACCCGCGAGGAAGCGTTGGGCCGCGTAACGCACGACTTTTTGCACACCGAATTCCCAACACACTTAGATCAAATCAACCAAGAACTTCACCGCGCAGAGCACTGGAGCGGCGAATTGGTTCATACAACGAAAGACGGCGCGAAAGTCGTTGTCATCAGCCGGTGGGTGCTGGATCGGAAGGCGAATGGAAATACGTGGTGCATTCTGGAAACAAACAATGACATCACCCAGCAAAAACGAACCGAGAAGGCTTTGCGCGAAAGCGAGGAGCGGTTTCGCGCAATTGTTGAAACCACGCCTGAGTGTGTCAAATTGGTCTCGGCAGACGGGACCTTGTTGCACATGAATTCGCCCGGTTTGCAGATGGTGGACGCCGCTTCCGCGGATGAAGTGGTGGGCAAGAGCATTTATGATCTGATTGCACCTGCGGACCGGGATAGGTTCAAAACCTTCAATGAGCGCATCTGCCAGGGCGAGAACGGTTCACTCCAGTTCGACATCGTAGGGCTGGAGGGCAAACGGCGGCACATGGAAACCCATGCCGCACCGTTGCGAAATCCGGACGGAACAGTCGTCCAACTTGCCGTCACCAGCGATATTTCTGAACGCAAGCAAGCGGAAGAGTTGTTGCGGCGGAGCGAGGAAAGGTTTCGCGCGCTGGTGAATGCCAGTTCGGATGTAGTTTACCGCATGAGTCATGACTGGGCCGAGATGCGACACCTCGATGGTAGAGGCTTCGTCGCGGACACGGGCGACCCAACGAAAGATTGGCTGAACGAATATATTCACGCGGACGATCAGCCGCTTGTGCTGCAGGCAATACGCGAGGCGGTGCTGACAAAGACTATGTTCCAGCTTGAACATCGTGTCCGCCGGATGGACGGAACCCTAGGCTGGACATATTCAAGGGCGGTCCCCCTGGTCGACGTAAACGGCCAGATCGTGGAGTGGTTCGGGGCGGCCAGCGATGTCACCGCTCGCAAGGAGGCCGAGGAAAAATACCGCAAGTTGGTCCAAACGCTCGATTCAGAGGTGCGTGCTCGTACTCGGGAACTGGAGGAACAATCTAAGCAGGTGCGGGAGCTTTCGTGGCGATTGCTGCGAAGTCAGGATGAAGAACGCCGACACATCGCGCGCGAATTGCATGACAGCGTTGGTCAGACATTGACTGCGCTTGGCATACACTTGGCGCTCCTCATCGAAGAAGAGGGTCATAAAATACCTGAGGCTGCCTCGAAGTTTGACCAAATCGCAGAAATGGTTCAACAGCTGCATCGCGAAATACGCACGACTTCTTACCTCTTGCATCCGCCGCTGTTGGACGAGAGCGGGCTTCTTTCCGCCATCAGTTGGTATGTTCAAGGCCTTCTCGAACGCAGCGGTCTGGAAGTCCGCCTTGAAATTTCAAAGGACTTTGAGAGAGTGCCCCGCGAAATGGAGCTCATGATCTTCCGGCTGGTCCAGGAATGTTTAACAAATATGCATCGACATTCCGAGAGTAAGACTGCTTTGATCCGTATAGTTCGGGAGTCGAATCAGATCATTCTAGATATCCGAGACCAAGGCAAGGGCATGTCGGCCACTCGGTTAGCTGAAATCCAGTCGGGACGCTCAGGGTTGGGAATCAGAGGGATGCGGGAACGCCTGCGTCAATTCGAAGGAAGAATGAGCATCGAATCTGACAGCTCCGGCACCCGTGTTTTCGCGACCATCCCCCTCCTTAAACCCGCATCGCCAAAAAACCAGAGCGGTGCCGAGCCCTTGCGAGCAGCCTTCTGACATTTTGTGCCTGAACTTCAGACCGGAGTTGACCACTTCGAGAAAACGCTACAGCTTCCGCCATTACCGAAGATGTATTGGAATAGACGATAGTGTAATTCCGACTATAGATCAAATTAAGCCCTGGTTGAGCCGGTTAGCCGTATTTTTCTTGTTCATATTCGTCGAGCACCTTCAAACACTCCACGAGTTTGGTCGCCCGTATTCCTTGTGCAACGAAAAAAACGGTCTGGATCGATGAACCACGCTGCAATGTTTCCAGGCGACTTCCTCTTTAAGAAGCTGTGAAGATGGTGTGCAATACCCGGATAAAAGCCAAGAATAGAATTATCTCGAACATGGGCTCTTAGCTCTTCTCTCATTCGCTTTTCTAGGTGCAGTACGCGAGCTCCAAATATATTGCCGTATCGGTTTTTGTTTCCGTTCCATGGCGTCGAATGCGTAGATGAAAACGAAAAGCAGACTGAGACAATATGGCGATACTCGGACAGAGCTGTGGCGGTGGTGGGGGGTAGCAAAATCCCCTCAGGTCGTATAACCCCCTCCGCCGTTTGACCCTTCTTTTCCTCCGCCTGTAAGATCAAACTTCATCGGCATTGATGGCCGCCGTCCAAACTTCGGGGCAAATCAACACATAGAGAAGAGTTCTACCCTGTGATCCCTCTGTCTCCCCCGTGTTAGATGTTTTTCGTTTGACCGCCAGCTGCCGATTGCGAACATGCCCCACGACCTGCCCAAATCCTACGAGCCCGGTGCGATCGAAACGCGCTGGGCCGATTACTGGATCAAGGAAAAGCTCTTCTCCGTCCCCACGCCGCCACTAGGAGAAACGCGGCCAGTCTTCACGCTGCTTCTGCCTCCGCCCAATGTCACCGGCCGCCTCCACATGGGCCACATGCTCAACCAGACGCAAATGGATATCATCGTTCGCTGGCATCGCATGCGCGGCTTCATTACGCTGTGGCTCCCCGGCACTGACCACGCCGGCATTGCCACACAAATGATGGTCGAGCGCGATCTCGCCAAAGAAGGCAAGAAGCGCCGCGACCTGGGCCGCGAGAAATTCATCGAGCGCGTGTGGGAGTGGAAGAAACTTTACGGCGGCGCCATCCTCGATCAGATGAAGCGCCTCGGCGCCTCCGTCGACTGGGACCGCGAATATTTCACCATGGACGAAAATCTTTCTCGCGCCGTGCGCGAAGTCTTCGTCCGCCTCTACGAAGAGGGCCTGATCTATCGCGGCAAATACATCGTCAACTGGTGCCCGCGCTGCGAAACCGCCATCTCCGATCTCGAGGTGAAGCACGAAGAAGTCGCCGGAAAGCTCTGGGAGATTCGCTACCCCGTCATCGGCGCCTCTTCAGAAAAGCTAGAGTTCATCACGGTCGCAACCACGCGCCCGGAAACCATGCTGGGCGATACCGCCATCGCCGTCAACGCCAAAGACGAGCGCTACACGCATCTCCATGGAAAAAAAGTTCTGCTGCCGCTGATGAATCGCGAGATCCCCATCATTACCGATGAACTCGCTCAGCCCGAGTTCGGCACCGGCGCAGTAAAAGTAACGCCTGCCCACGATCCCAACGATTTCAAAGCCGGCCAGCGCCATAACCTGCCGCAAATCGACATCATGGACGAGCACGCCCACATGAATCAAAACGCGGGCGCCTACGCGGGCCTCGACCGCTACGAAGCCCGCAAGCGCATCCTCGCCGATTTGCGGGAGCAAGGATTTCTCGTCGCCGAAAAAGACTACGCCCTCTCTCTTGGCAAGTGCGATCGCTGCGGAACCGTGGTCGAGCCGCGCCTCTCCGAACAATGGTTCATCAAAATTCAGCCGCTCGCGCGGAAAGCAATCGAGGCCGTCGAAAGTGGCGAGATCACCATCGTCCCGGAAAATTACAAACAGATTTATCTGAACTGGATGAACAACATCTACGATTGGTGCATCTCGCGCCAGTTGTGGTGGGGCCATCGCATTCCCGCCTGGACCTGTGACCAATGCAAGCACGTGATCGTCGCCCGCGAGGAGCCGCTCACCTGTCCAAAGTGTGGCAACACAAAGTTAGAGCAGGTTTCCGACGTGCTCGACACCTGGTTCTCCTCCGGCCTTTTACCCTTTACCACGCTGGGTTGGCCGGAGAAGACGCGTGATCAAGCGGTCTTTTATCCCACCACGCTGCTGATCACCGCCTACGAAATTCTCTTTTTCTGGGTGGCACGCATGATCATGTTCGGCTGCCACTTCATGCAAGGGCACGAACAGGATCCCGCAATCAAAAAGGCCAGCGGCTGGGCCGACAAGAAGAATGACAGCGTGCCTTTCAGGCAGGTCTATATTCACGCGCTGGTCCGCGACGCCGATCGCCAGAAAATGTCGAAAACGAAAGGCAACGTGATCGATCCTCTCGAGATCATCGAGCGCTTCGGCACGGATGCGACTCGCTTCACGCTGGCCGCCATGGCCGCGCCCGGCACCGACATCGCCTTCAACGAAAGCCGCACCGAAGGTTACCGCGCCTTCGCCAACAAAATCTGGAACGCCGCCAGATTCATGTTCATGAACGTGGATCGACTAGGTTTCGTGTGGGCCAACTCAACTCGTGTAGGGACGGGCGCCTTCGCCCGGCCGGCCCAGGGCGAAGCCCGGCCGCAAGGGGGCACAGGCATCGCCGCCTTCACTCTTAGTTCCCTCGAGGACCGTTGGATCCTCTCCCGCTTCAATCGCGTCACGAAAGAAGTAAACGACGCGCTAGCCAGCTACCGCTTCCACGAAGCCGCCAACCGTATCTACGATTTTTTCTGGGGCGAATTCTGCGACTGGTATATCGAACTGATCAAGCCACGCCTCAACTTCGAGGAAGGCTCAGACAATTCCCCAGCCCGCATCGCCTGCGCCAATCTGGTCAACCTATTCGACGCGTCGCTCCGGCTTCTGCACCCAGTTATGCCGTTTATCACGGAGGAAATCTGGCAAGCGATGTATGAAGGCAATCCGCCGCTAAAGTCAATCGCCTTGGCCGCATATCCGCAAGCCGACGAAAATCAATTCGATCTGAACGCCGAAACCGAGATGGCGATCTTGCAGGATTTGATCGTGAACGTGAGAAATGTCCGTGCGGAATTGAAGGTCGAGCCTAAAGCAAAGGTTCCGATCGAAGTCTTCGTACACGAACCTGAAATTAGAAAAATGATAGAACGGAGTCTGGCCGCTATCCTGTCTGACCGTTCTGCCAATGTAGAGAAGGTCAGTTTCGTGGATGGTTCGCTCGCCAAGCAGGCTGGCGCCCGCAGCACCGCGCGTTTCGACGTTCACGTAATCTACGAGAAAAAGATCGACGTCGTCGTCGAGCGCGAACGGCTAAACAAAGAACTGGAGAAACTCGAAAAAGAATTCGCCAACAATCAGCGCCAGTTAGGCAACGAGCAATTCCTCGCAAAAGCTCCGGAAAAAGTGGTGGAAGGTTTGCGACGGCGCGCTCAGGAATTAATCGGCCTGCGTGAGAAAATAAAGAACCAGCTCCGCTCCTTGAATGGCACGGGACCGGATATCTAGAATCTGGCGACAGTCGATTGTCTTATGGACTTTAACAGCCGACGCATCACTTCGATAATCGAGAACGCGCTGCTCGAAGACCGCGCCACCAGCGACGCCACCAGTTACGCGTGCATCGATCCCAACCAGCGCGCCTCCGCCACCATTCTTGCCAAGCAGGATTGCATTCTCGCCGGCATCGGGTGCGTCGCCCGCATTCTCGACGTTTACGCCGCCCTCGATGGCGCCGTCACTTCGCACCACGAAGTCACCACCCATCCCGAAATTTTCGATGGTGTGCGTTTGCACAAAGGACAGTCCGTCGCCGTCATCCGCCACAACGCGCGTGTACTGCTTTCCTGTGAGCGCGTCGTCCTGAATTTTGTGCAGCGCATGAGCGGCATCGCCACCGTGACCCGCAAGTTCGTCGATGCAGTCTCCGGCACCAAAGCTCGTATTCTCGATACTCGCAAAACTGCTCCCGGCCTGCGCGTCATCGACAAATACGCCGTACGCTGCGGCGGCGGCCAGAATCACCGCCTCGATCTTTCTGATGGAGTCTTGATCAAGAACAATCACATCGCTCTCGCCGGTGGAATTGTCCCTGCGCTCGAGCGCGCAGTGCGCAACCGTCGCGGCTCTCAGCCCATCGAGATAGAAGTGCGCACCCCCCAGGATCTCGACGATGCGCTCGCCCACGGTGCCGAAGCCATCCTCCTCGATAACATGTCTCCCGAAGACGTGCGCCGCGCCGTCGAGCGCTGCGCCCAGCTCGAGCGCCGAGTTCCCCTGGAATGCTCCGGCGGGATCCGTCTGGAGAACGTTCGCGCCTATGCCGACACCGGCGTCGATTTCATTTCCGTCGGCCTGCTCACTCACTCGCCCCAAGCCGTGGATATGAGCATGCGCGTCTCGCCCGCGTAGAATCGTTTTCTCTACGTGAACCTCAGTGCCCTTCGTGGTTAAAGCCGTTGATTGTGCTTTTCCCCCGCGTCCCGCATAATTCCGGAATCAAGAAGGCAACCAAAACTCGTGTGCCGCGGGCACTCATGGCTGCGAAAGCTGGCGAGCACCCGAATCAAGCTACCGACGTTCGTCTCGGCCGCATCGTGCGCCTTTTAATGGAGCACGCTACAGTCGTCGTAAGCGGCACCAAAATCGCGCAGGAAATTTCTACGAACCGCTCTGAAGTCTGGCGCCTTATCCAGCAGTTGCGTGGGTTGGGCGTAGATGTTGCCGGCCACCCCGCCACGGGATATCAACTCAAGTCGATGCCCGATCTCCTCTTGCCTGAGATTCTCGTGCCGTTGCTGCGCGGCACAATCTTCAGCGAAAAGCTTCATCACTTCTACAAAATCGGCTCGACCAACACCGCAGCCATGGCAGCCGCCGCCGATGGCGCTCCCGAAGGCACCGTCTTTCTCGCAGAAGAACAAACCGCAGGCAGAGGCCGCGGCGCGCACACCTGGCAATCCGACCGTTCCGTTGGAATCTATTGTTCGCTCGTGCTGCGCCCCGCGCTCCCTCCTTCCGAGGTGCTCGTCATGGCTTTGGCGGCGGGATTGGCGGTGCGTTCGGCAATCGAATCGCTTGACGCTCGAGCGACTCCCGACCTGAAGTGGCCAAACGATGTCCTCATCTCAGGCAAGAAAGTTTGCGGTATTCTCACCGAGATGAACGCCGAAGCTACTCGCGTCCGCTATATCGTGGTAGGAATCGGCATCAACGTAAACCAGTCAAGCTTTCCGGAGGAACTCAGGGCCGAAGCCACCTCGCTGCGCTTATCTACAGGCAGCGAATGGTCGCGCGTGGAACTGACCGCGGCTTTGCTAAAATCGCTCAACCGGGAATATCGTCTGCTGGTCGAACAAAAAGAGGCTCGGCGATCCATCCTGGAGCGCTTCGCCCAACAGTCATCCTGGGTGCGCGGGAAGCGGGTTCGCATCGAGGAAAATGGGGCAACGCTCGAAGGCACCACGGAGGGTTTAGACGATCGCGGCTTTCTGCAAGTGCGCACGACACTCGGCTTGCAGACGATTTTGAGCGGCACAGTAAGACCGTTTTGAAAGGGCACGCCCTTTAGCCGTGCCGGGTCAGAAACGATTGACTCTCAGGCGTTAATCCTGAGGA
>DASRWO010000237.1:0-2364 GCA_035654555.1 Candidatus Deferrimicrobiaceae bacterium
GCTTCGCAACAAAGTCCGCCATGTGGAACACGCCGAACTTTTCGCGCTGGTTGGCTTCATCCCAGTTCCGCTTGCAGTGTGTCCATTGCTCCACCGTGGCGACGTAGCAGGCCGCGACCGCAACATCGGATTTCGGATGGGTTCCACTGTCGTCACAGTAAAGAGTAAACATACTTAGCAATGCGTCTGGGTTAGCATTTATACTCCGCACAAAATGCTCGAACCCATCGCAGGGCTGCTCGGCGGGCGAGTCGAGTAAATAATTGCCCTTTTTAGGGAACGTTTGTCCGTGATCGAGCAAGAGACAGATCTTTAGATCGCCCGCAGGACCGCCAAAGTCGCATCGTCAGTTTGGCGGCCTTGAGAGAATGCATCCATAGAATTGAAGATGAAGTTGACGAGGTCATTAACGTTCCGAGAGCGTTGTACTTCGTAAGCAGCTGCCTGCAATAAGGCCTGAACTCCCCATTCCTCGCCGGCCCGATTTGTCACCTCAATAAGTCCGTCAGTAAATGCGATCACCAGGTCACCGGTTTCGAGCTTCAAGGAACCCTCTTCATATTCTGAATCAGCGAACAGTCCAACGGGCGCGCCACCGGTTTCGAGGCTGTGCATGGAACCATCCCGCCGAATCAGGATCGGCGGATTATGTCCGGCATTTACATAGCGCAGGGTGCGGGTCGATCGGTCGAATACTCCGTAGAATAAGGTTGCATATCGATTCTCGGACGACGAGGCGTGTACCTGATAATTGACGACCTGGAACATCGCGCCCAAGTCTTCGGTGAGCAATGCCGCCGTCCGAAGTGACGACTGTACATTGGCTATCATGAGTGCCGCGGCCAAACCTTTGCCCGAAGCATCTCCAATGACCAGTGCTACTTGATCACTTTTGAGAGGGATAAAATTGTAGCAATCGCCGCCGAGAGCGCGAACCTGACGGCAGCGTGCGCTATAGTCGAAGGAATCGCTAATTGTGCAGGGCGCCTGCATAAAGCCCTGCTGCACGTCGCAGGCCAGTACGTAATCCTGGCTAACATCCACTACCATTTCCTCGCTCGGCATTTTCTCGCCTCCACTTATTGTCGGTTCTGGGCCTTCGAAATCGACATGGGTAGGGGCTTTGGCCCAAAAAATATTTATTGGGAGGATGTAGAGAATGGCCGGCCCGGCTCCGACTACAGGGTGAAAGCGCAGATCGCAGGCGCTAAACCTACGAAGGAGACGCAAAATGACGGGCCTGACACTCTATCTACTTTTTGATGGCAACTGCCGGCAGGCCATGGAGTTCTACAGCTCCTGTCTCGGAGGAGAGTTGACTTTGACGCTCGTGAAAGACACTCCAGCGCAGGAGCGAATGCCGGAGTTCCAACACAATAAGGTTCTTAATGCCCGCCTGAGAGGCAGCAATGTGGATATTTCGGCATCGGACTGGCTGCGTCCGGAACGGACGCCGGTTCGCGGCAACACCGTTTGTCTTTATCTCAGCGGCGGTTCATTCCAGGATTTGAAGTCCTTGTTTGAAAAACTTTCGGAAGGGGGCGATGTCACAGATCCCTTCAGCCAGCAATTCTTCGGGGCCTACGGTGCACTCAACGACAAATTTGGTGTGCGCTGGATGTTCCACACGCAGAACAGGGCTTAGCAGCTCAACCCACTCAAGAGATCACAGGAGCGATGAACATGAAATACATTTTGCTGATGTCAGGGACGAGGGCAGGCGTTGAAGAATATCACGCCTGGTCGAAACAGGATATTGACGCGAGCATGGCGGTTCTTCACCGCATCAACCAGGAACTCACCGCATCGGGAGAGTTTGTCGCCACACAGGGTTTAGCCGAACCGAGTGAAGCCAAAGTCGTACGCGGCGGGAAAAACGGCATGCCGGTCACCGATGGAATTTTTCCCGAGTCGAAGGAATTTTTGTTGGGCTATTGGATCGTCGACGTTGCCAATGCCGAGCGCGCCTACGCCATAGCGGCACAAATTTCTGCAGTTCCCGGGCCCGGCGGCAAGCCGACAAACATGCCAATCGAAGTGCGCCAGTTCCCGAGCCACGAGTCGAAATCGCATTGACGGATGTCGAAGATCTTGCACGGGCTCCGACTTAAGGATAAGAGCACGTATCGCGAAAACCAGATCGCGAAGACCAGACTCAAAGGAGCGGGATAATGAAATACATTTTGATGATGAACACAATGAAGGCTGGCGAGGGGGTGCCGTCATGGCCCAAGAAGGACCTGCAGGCGCACATCGCCTTTATGCACAGTCTCAACAAAGAGCTGCACGAACGGGGCGAGTTGGTATCAGCGGAGGGGCTCTCCTTTCCGGACCAGGCGAAGTTGGTGCGCGCCGGCAAGAATG
>DASRWO010000238.1:0-15711 GCA_035654555.1 Candidatus Deferrimicrobiaceae bacterium
TGACTCGAATAGATTCTGCCCATCATTCAAGTAAAGGACCGGATAGTAGCGATCTCCGTTTTCGGCATTGTCGTAGCCCGGAGGCAACCACACCCGCAAGAAGCGAGTGTTCTTGAAGATTCGGCTGCGAAATTCGTGGAGTCGCAAGTCTCCCGTTGCCCCGCCGGCGCGAATCACGTCGGAAACGACTCCAATTTTATTTTCTTTTCGGATTCTTCCCATCAGGCAAACGTCAGACGCGGCTCCCGGCGCGCACCTTTAAAATACCCGCCAGCAATGTGATCAGTGTGATCAGCGCCAGCGAACTCAAACACAAAATGCACCAGGTTTCCAGCACGTGGCCTTCGACATACGTGAGATACAAGGCGAATAAAAGCCCCGCCAAAGATGCCCCCAGCACGCGAATCGGCGTCTGCATTCGCATGCGGTAAAAAATAGCCAACGCGAGGAGGACTCCGTAACCCGCCACACCGATTGCAGCAACCGGAATGCCCATCACCGTCGAATACTCGCTGCGATTCACAATGTCGCAATTGAATCTCTCTCCAAAATCGCAGAAGGCTGACGCCGATTTCGCGTAATGCCGCTGCAGTGATACGGCCGAGACCACCATCCCGGCTAGTGCCAGAACCGCTATCAATGTGTATAAAAGTCCGGTAGTCCGATTGGATGTTGCACTCACGGAAGTGCGCACCCGGTTTTATCGGAAAGCTCTTCCAAAGGATAGACTCCCTCTTTCGGAGGGTTCGAGCCAAACTGCCAGCTTGGAAATAACTTTACGCCTGCAGCGCTACATGCCGGAGCTAGTTCCCGCGAACCCTTGATCGCGCATTCCACATAGGGCACATACTGAAATGCTTTTCCAAACATCGCCTTCTGCTCAGCGCAATGCGGACACCAATACAGTCCATACATCTTGGTTTGCTTCGCCGCCAGGCACTTCGCAAACCCGTCGTATCGATGATTTGTGTAGTACCACCAGGCCCCATAAGCCACTAGCAGCGCTAACACGATGCCGCCCCAAATCAGCGTTTTCCGCGAGGAATTAGTCGGTTCCTCCACTGGATTCTGCTTCTGCTGCTGCTTTCGCCTCTGTTCAGACATGATTCATTTCCCGCATTCCCCTTTTATAACATGCGCTCAGGCGACAATATGGAGAGCCCCGGGCAGCACATCCAAAGCCTCACATTGCAGCGTCAACACTTCGCCATCAACCATCACGTCCACCGGAGCGTTCAAATCGAATTCCACTTTGCGCACTGCCTTTCGTTCCGCCAGCGGATGATGAATGTGCGTGCCATCATAAAGTCCCGGCAAATTGCGCATCAGTCCCAACCGCCCAATCGCGCCCCAGCGCACATATTCAATCAGACCGCTATTGGTCTCGGCCTTGGGCGCAATCATCATCGTGCCGCCGGTAAACTTGCTGTTGTTAAAGGTGAGAAACAGGCAGCGCCGGCGGTCAAATTCCGTTTCTCCGTCAACGCGCACAGGAAACGGCCGCCTTTCTAATCGCACCAGTCCCAGAAAAATAGAGATGACATATCCTAGCTCCCCGTGGCCGCTGAATCGCCGAGCCCGCAGAGTCGCCACGTCAGCGGGAAAGCCGACGCTAAGCAGATTGATGTAATGAACTACTCCGCCACGGTGGCGCAGGCGCAGGACGTCACAGGCTTGAGTCCGATTCGAAATCAAAGAATCGATCGCATGTTCCACTCCGCGATCGCTGAAATCGCGCAGAAAAGAATTGCCCGTCCCCAGGGGCAAGAAACCCAGCGACGGACGCGCCTCAGCACTCGCCTGCGGGAAAAGGCCGTTCACCACTTCATATGAAGTCCCGTCCCCGCCCACGGCAATAAATTTTCGAAAGCCCTGCCGGTAAGCTTCGCGCGCAATTTGCGTAGCCTCGCCGGCGCCTCGGGTCTCCTTCACTTCAATCGCGACACCACCCGCTCGCAACCGCTCCAGCGCCGGCCCTAGCATTTTGCGGCTTCGTCCGCCGCCTGCCGCGGGATTCACGATAGCGAGGTAGCGGCCATCCTCACTCACAGCGCCACCACTGCTCGTCGCTCTACCGCTTTTCCGATTCCTTCCGCCAGCTCTTGTCGTTTCACCTTCATCGAGGCAGTACGCGGGAAGTCTTTCTCCCAAATGAGGTATCCGCCTACGCGCTTGAAATCCGGCAGGCGTCGATTGCGGTTCACTATCTCCTGCAGCAGCGCGCTGTCGAAGCGCTGATTCTGTTCCAGTCGCAGCGCCACTATCAGCATTTCCCGTCCCAATTCTTTTTGCGGCCACACGTAATTCGCTGCGAAAATGCAGTATTCCTTCACCGGAAGTCCGTCAAACACCGTCTCGATATCTTCGGGATAAATATTTTTCCCGCCTTCGGTGACGATCATGTTTTTCTTTCGCCCGAAAAGTTGCAGATGTCCGCTCTTATCGAAGCGGCCCAAATCACCAGTCAGCAGCCATCCATCCACGATCGTTCCCAGCGTCAATTCCGCATCGTCCAAATAATGCGACATTACTGTCTTGCTTCGCGCCGCAATCTCCCCAATTCCTTCCTCGTTTGGACTAAGCACTCGCAATTCCACGCCAGGGAGTGGTTTACCCACCGTATCCGCACGAAACGGTTTCAGATCGTTCAAAGTGAGCGCCGTTCCGGCTTCCGTCAGCCCATAACCGTTTACTACCGGAATTCCCAGGTCGTAGAAAAACTGCATCGTCGAAGGTTCCATGAATGCCCCGCCGGTGATCAGCGCCAATAACTCTCCGCCGAACGCCCGATGAACTTGCGGCAGCAACATGCGGCTCATTTTTACGCGAGGTCGACTCCGGGTTAGTAACTTGTTGACCGCGATCATGCGATTCAGAATCGCACGCTTCCATGAAGGCAACTCGTCAAACTTGGCACGCAGCCCCCGCTCCAGGTTCTTCACGATCATCGGGACCAGCGAAACATAGGTGATTCGGTAACGCACGAAAGCATCGCGAACAAATTCCGGACGCAGGGTTCGCAGGTGGACCACGCATGCTCCGCACACAAACGGCCCGATGAATCCGACCATGAAATCAATCGCGTGATTCGTCGGCAGAATGCTCAAATACCGCACTCCCGGCCAAAATGGATACCATGCCGTCAACGCCCGGCACTGTTCCAGATAGTTCTCGTGCGTTAGCACGCATCCCTTGGGACGTCCGCCCGTTCCCGACGAATAAACGATGCAGGCCACGTCCTCGCGTTGCCGCATCACAAAATCCGGAATGCCTTTGCGCTTGAAGTCTTCCCAGCGGAATCCGCCCGCCAGGTCCGAGCCCAGCGGAGCCTCCGTTACCAGAACTAACTTTGTCTTGATGTTATTAAATTCCGGCGACTGCATGATCGCCCGCCACAAGTAGTACTCCACCACCAACACTTTGGCGTTTGAGTGTTCGAGCAACTGCAACTGCTCCGCCGCCGTCAGTTTGTAATCCAGTGGAACCAGGACGCCGCCCACGTAGAAAATCGCGTACGCGGAAATCAGCCACTTCGACTGATTGGTCATCAGGATGGCGGCGCGGTCACCTGCATCGAATTCCGCATCCTCCAGCGCCCGCGCCAACGGCAGACTGATTTCCTTGAAGTCGGAGTAGGTCAACCGCGTCTTCTCGCGATCGCGATCCGCTTCAATCAGGCAGGTCTCGGTGGAAAAACGGTCGAGCGCATCACGCAGTGCCGCGCCCAGGCAACTATATTTCTGGAGATCGAGCATAAGAAAATTGCCGATTGTGGAAAGTCAATTGTTGATCTAAAACACCGAATTTCAATCCAGCTCTGATCAACAATCAAAAATCAGCAATCAGCAATTGAAGTTCTTCGTTACAGCCTCGTTTGAATCCTCTGCGCCAGCGTGCGAAAGTCCGAAACTCCCTGCAATTCGTAATCTGGAAGTTCTACATGAAAATGATTCTCCAGCTTGGTCAATAAGTCGAGCGTCTGCAAGCTGTCGATTGCCAAAGTTTTGAAAAAATCGTCATCAGGTGAAAGTTTCTCTCGTGGCACTTTGAAGTGCGCCGCGGCAAGATTCAATATTTCCTCCAACGTTTGTTCAGCAGTCTGCATATTTTCACCCAAACTAGAATGCCATTCCGAACGGCTTCGAGCCGTGAAGAATCCTCTTTCTCGCAGTACACGGTACTCGCAACCAACTACGGCAGATAGGGCTGCGCATCCGTGCTCTCGATAAACTTCCGCAATCCTGCCTCCACCGCCGGGCGCGCAAACAGTTCGCAGAACAAATCGATCTCCCGACGCAGTTCCTCATGCGGAATCGGTTTGATAAACTTCTTCGCCGCCGCCGCCGTGGCACGGTCGAACTTCTTCAACTGCGCCGCCGTCGCTCGTGCCGCCCGCAGAGCCTCGCCTTCCCCAGTTACCTGACTGACCAGTCCAATTTGCTGTGCTTTCGCAGCGCTGAAACTGCGCCCCGTCAGCAACAGATCCCTCACTACTGCATTCCCTAAATCGCGCTTCAGACGCGGAATCCCGCCAAACCCTGGAATCAATCCCAGCCTCAGTTCAGGAAAACAAAACCGCGCCATCTTGTCGGCAACAATCAAATCACAGGCAAGAGCGAGCTCGAATCCTCCACCGAACGTGACCCCGTGCACTGCTGCTATCGTTATCAACGGCGATGCATCGATAATATTCAACACGCGGTGAATGCGCTCCAGAAAATCCCGCACGCCCTTTGCCGCATCGAGTTTCTCCATCGCTTGCGAGCGCTGGTACAACTCGCGCAGATCCGCACCGGCGCAAAATCCCGGTTTCATCTCGCTATAAATAATGAGCGCATGAGCCTGCCCTTCTATGGCTGCTAAAGCAGTCGCGAACTTCTCGAATTCTTCAAGCGACGCCGAACCCAGCTCATTGCAAGGTCCACGGTGCAGCGCCAATTCAATCACGCTGTCGGCTAAAGCCCAAGACAAAGCGCTGCCGCTATACTGGCTCACGCTTTTCGGCCCGACCTTTACTTCCTGCACCTTATTGTCCTTCGTGGTAAAAGTCCTTGCATTCTCGGCTACACTGCCTGCTTCACCCGGTACATGTCCTCAATCTCATTCTTCATCCGCCCTGCAATCACATCGCGCTTCAACTTTCCATTTACTGTGAGCGATCCGTTCTCGATCGAAAACGGTTCAGGGATTACGCGAAAGGCCCGCACCTGCTTGTAGTGCGGCGACTCCAGATTTACCGCATCAAGCGCTGCCTGCACTTTCTCGGCGGTTACGCTTCCGGTCACCAGCGCCGACAAATATCCCCGTCCGTTTCCCATCACGACTGCCTGCTGGGCTTCCGGCAAAAGTTTTGCAATTGCATTCTCGATCGGCTCCGGTGAAATTTTGTGGCCCGAGCCCAGCACAATGAGGTTCTTGATCCGTCCCGCGATTCTCCAATTTCCGCCCGCATTCGCTTCGCCTTGATCGCCGGTGTGGAACCACCCATCGCGCAGCGCTTCCGCGGTCTGCTCCGGCCGGTTCCAATACTCCCTGAAAATATTCGGCCCGCGCACCACGATCTCATCATTCTCGCCGAGCCTCATCTCCATCCCGGGAATCGCTGGACCTACGCATCCCACGTCGACCCGGTTCGGATCGTCCATGGTGCAGATTGCCGTAGTCTCGGTCAGCCCGTACACCTGCAGCACACGAATACCCAGCATCATGAAATAAAGTTGTGTCTCGGCACTCAGCGGCGCCGACCCACAAATCAACGCGCGCAGATTTTTCCCAATCATCTTCTTCCGGATCGCCGGAAACACTAGCCTATTGGCGAGTCCCAGCCACACTGCATCACCCGTCTTCGGCTGCTTCTCTTGTCGCCGCACCCATGCAGCCTTGGCCCGCGAATAGATTGTCTGCGGCACTCCGCCGGTCTGCCACAGTTGTTCATCTACTGCTCGGCGCATTCGCTCCAATAACTGCGGCACATTCAGAAAATAATCGGCAGCCACTGCCCGCATGTCGCTCGCGATCTTCGCCAGATCCGTGTTGATGGTGACCAGGCTCCGCCGCTTTAGGAACGTGAGCAAGGCAATCCATGAAGCGGCAAACGTAAACGGCAAATAATGGAAGATTCGATCTTGCCGCCCCACGCCCGAGGATAAGCCAGCCATCAACTCGCTAAGCCGCTCCGCCGTGCGGTCGAGCATGAATCCCACATTCGAGGCGGTCAGCACTACTCCCTTAGCCTCGCCCGAGGTGCCAGACGTGTAGATAATCGTCACCGGATCGTCTTTCCCTATCTGTGGCCGCTCTAGCGTCACTCCGTCTACGCCAGCAAAAATCTTATCAAACAAAAACTGCGGAGGCGCTTCTGCCCAACTCTGCGCGATTCCATCCCGCAAGGCGACATCTCCACAACACACCAGCGAGGGCGTGGAATCCTTCATCATCGCGACTAGCTCCACGGGAGCCTGTCGCGAATACAGCGGCACCACGATAAGTCCTTCGGCCATCAGCGCTAGATCCATCGCGACCCAGCGAATACTGTTAGCCGCGAGCAGTCCGCACCGGTCGCCCTTCTTCAGCCCTTTTGAAGCAATAAAAGTTCTCGCCTTGCGAATCAGCTCCAGCAACTCGTTTGCGGTCACGCCCGTGACCTGGCCTTCACGAATCTCGGCAAGAATTCGCGTATCCGCAGCCGCCTGCAGCTGCGAAAAAATGTCTCCGACAAATGGAATGGATGTATTCAAGAGATCAATTGCAAGATCAAAACTTCAAACAAACGCATAGGACCTCAGTTGTAAGCTGCAACTAACCCACGCAGTCCCTTGCCCATCGGCGGCAGATAATCCTCCCAGCTCCACTCGCCCCGGCGCGTCTCAAACTCCGGATACCTTCTTTGCACTTCTTCTTCAAAGTACACACCCATGCGCGCCATGACTTTCAAATTCTTCACCACCGTCTGCGCGATCCCGGCCGCAATCGCTTCGCCCTCGCAACTCAGCTTTTCCAGTGCCGCTAATAGCTTGCCCTCGAGTCCAGGATCATCCACCGTCATCAGGAGATCCTGATGTCCGCGCTCCCGCATCAGGTTGCGAATGCGCTCATCCATCGTGATCCCCGCCGACGGCACCAGACCCGGCATCGAGGTAACAATCCCGTGATACCGCGAAGACGCCATCATATGGCACGACCGCAGTACGCTGACGAGTTCATACATGTTGTAATCGTCTGACGTAAGCACAGGAACTCCACCCAGCTTCTCCGCAATTCGATTCGCAGGACGCGCATCCAGCCGTTCCGTGGCCGCGAGAATCACGAACACATTCTTTTTTTTACGAAATGCATCTACCGCATTCGCAATCGCGTTCCAATATTTGTGGTATGCCTGCTCCGCCGCCGGCCCCGAGTTGTGAAAATATACAGTGCGGTAGTGGCTATTCTTGTAAGCGCCCGTCAAACTGTGTGCCGCATACTTCGCCACCGACGCCTTGACCGGCCATTCAAACGGATTAATCGGACACACCACCAGCACCGGCGTTCGCCCGTCCCAACCAACTTTCCTCAGCACGTTTTGCCCGTACTCGGGCGGGCGCGGCTCGAAGGTCCAGGCGGTGTCAGTTCCCAGTTCCGTGGGCACGCCCAGCTGGCGCAATACTCCACGCGACTCTTCATTCCGTGTAATCACAAACGAATTCTTGCAATAGCGGCCGCACATCTTCGCCACCAACGAGTCCATATGACCCGCTTCTGCCCCATATCCCACGGAAAGCTTGTTCTGTGCCGCCGCAATTCCCAGCGAGCCAATCATCATCGTGGTCAAGGCGTTCGCGAACTTGCTCTTGAACATCGAACCTTCGCACGCCACCACTCCATCGTGTTGCGGAACTTCGTTTGCCAGGAAAGGCGGGAAAATATCGGGCAGATGCACTTGCTTCGTGCCCTCGAAATATCCACGCGAGAAATCGAAGTTCTGGCTCATCACGCTAAACTCCACCCGCTCCGCGCCCAGAATATGCCGAATCTGCCGCAGCATTTCTTCGACGCGGACATCCGATCCCATATTCCGTGTGCCGTTGTAGCCCGCGAACAACAGTTTCAACTTCTCACCCGGCTTCCAGCGCTTGCCCGCGCCCAGCATCCACCCGGCCTTGGCGCGTTCGATGGAAGTACTGACCCAGGCTTCAAGAATGAAGTCCATCATGCGGCTGTGCCTCCTGCCGCTGCTGGCCAAGGACGATACCGGTAGGCGAAATCATTCTCACTACTGAACTTCAGAAGCGGATAACAGTACTCGGAAAATGGCACCGGCTTCTTTCCTAATTCGGCAGTCACGCGGGAGTTATCGAAAACAGTGTTCCATACCAAGTAAGGCATAAACACTTTCATCAGCGACGCGCCTTTCGCAATCGCTCCCTTACGATTGGCTAAGAAATTCACCGATCCCGCAAACGGACGCTCTGCCACCGGCACAAACATAGGCGCGCGTTTATTCTGCGCCGCCGATAATGCCTTCGTGATCTCACGAAACGTCTGCGATCCAACACCAGACGAAAGATGATAGGTATCGAATTGCGGACGCTCCTTCTGATGCAGCGTCGCGATCGCTTCCGCCACGAAATCGACATTCACGATGTCGATCTTGTCCGTGGGCCGGAACGGCAGGGCCGGCAATCCTGCCAGAAACACAAACGCCTTCACCATATCGAATTGTGTCGTCTCCGCATAGCGGCTGTCACCGAGCACGATACTAGGACGGAAAACAGTCTTCGGAGTCTCCGGCAACAACACGCGCATCATGTGCTCGCAGAATTTTTTCGTTCGCGCATAGGGATCGTAGTCTGAGCGATCCCAGTCAATGGATTGGTCTTCGCTGACGACTTCATTTTGCCGCTTGCCCGCAACCGCCACAGTGCTCACCTGGCTGAAGCGCCGCAATCCGTGATAATGTTCGGCACTGCGCGCCAAGGTCAGCACTTCTAGAGTGCCGCGCAGATTTACATTCAGACAGCTCTTTTCTGACCTCCGGTTTAGCGATGCCGCGCAATGAATCACTGAATCGGTCGTGTGTACCAGCCGATCGTATTCGTCGCGTCCCAATCCAAAGCCTGACTCGGTTAAATCGCCGCGAAACACGCGCACCCGGGTTTGCAGAAATTCGTAAAATTGCGGGAAGTCCAGATGTAGCTGCAGAGCCTGCCACAAGCGCGCCTCTGCGTCGCCTACATCGCGCGCGCGCACCAGTACGTTCAGCGCCGCACCGTGATCGCGAAGCAGATTCGCTGCCACATGCGCTCCAATGTATCCCGTCGACCCTGTCAGAAATATTGCCATTCACCAATTCCCATTCGTACCGGTTTTGACCGTCTCGCCATTTTCTAAACTGCGCGCCGTGCGCGCCTCCAGCGGTCTTCCCTCGATCAACGGATAGGTCCACCTTCGCAACGCAGGAATATGCACGTTGATCCAATAATCCCACCAATCAAGCATTCGCGCCTTGTATCCAAATTCCTCACGCTCCTCTTCGACCAGGGCGTGTGACAATTTTTCCACGTTGTCGGCCGCAAAATCGTGCTCATTCAGCAGGATGAACGGTTCAAAAAGCTCAATCAATTTTTCCAGCCGCTCCAGATTTCTCTCGGCTTTCACCAGCGGCGTCTTTTTCAATGGTAGCGGCGACATGACTCGTTGGATCGACTTCACAATCGCCTTCTGCGCGGGCGCCGACATTCTCTGGTATCGCGTTTTCGACACCGGAATCGCATCGAACCGCAACCGCAGCCAGGATTCCAACCCCTCCTGTGCCCGGTAATGTTTTCGGTGCGCGAGCGAAGTTAACTCGATCGACCGTCCCATATCGCAAGGATTCGTCGCGGATGTTGCTAACTGATACAACTCGTCGTGGCGCCGCTCCACAATAGCGGCCGCAATCAGAGTCATGCCATCGCACACCGCGTCCACCGGTATAATATCCAGCCGCTTGCTCTCGTTCGAAGGCAACTGCCGGAAATATGTCCCCAATAAATAAGATAGCGACGCGGATGTATTGATGCCTTCATTCCACCCCAGGAATGGCTTTGCCACCGACGTTTCTACAATCGCTGGCCGCACAACCGCGATGGGAAGCCCCTTGCCATATTTTACGATCAACGACTCTGCCAGACTCTTCGTGAGCGTATAAGTGTTAGGCCAGCCCAGTTCCTTCGCCCGGCGCGTGCCCTCTTCAGTCAAATAGCTTTTCAACCATCGAATCCGATTCTTGCGGATTTGATTGTTCAGAGCCGCGCCCTGCAGGCCTTTCGCCGCATGTTCTTTTGCGAGAGATTGCGATCTCAGACCGGCCGTCACTTCCTCGCCCTCGGCTTGCGCCTCCGCCTTCGCGATCACTTGTTGCAGGGACCGCCATTCCTGCTCGGCATCGAAGTTCGTCACACGGCGCGGCGCGTAATTCGGAATCAATTTCTCCGCCACACGGCCATCGCGTTCTCCCGCCACATAACAAGTGGAAAGGTGCAGCAATCCCGAGTGATCGGTCGCCCGCAAGAACTCCAGGATGTTCATCGCGGCATCGGTATTCGTGCTCAGCGCATCCCGCAGATCGGGATTGAAATCCGTCAACCCCGAACTGTTTACAATCAGATCAAGATTCTTTTGCAGCCCTCGAGCCACTTCCGGCTCCAGCCCCAGGCCCGGGCGCGTAACATCTCCCTCAACCACCTCCACCTTTTCCCGCAAATATTCTCCGAGCCCAACTCCATACTTTTCGAACAGCGGATCGAACACCGGCGATTCTTCCACCACCTTTTCCAATCGACGCAGCGCTGGATTTGATTTCTGCCGCCGGATGAGCAGATAAATCCGTCCGATGTTCGGCAGCTCCATCAAAATATTCGCCAGCCATACTTTGCCGATGAATCCGGTGACTCCAATCAACATCACGTGCTTGCCCGCCAGCGCCCGCCTCACCGAGAATTCCTTCGCTTGCTGCCGTCCTTCGAAGTGCACGATCGGGTGCTCAAGGGACGCCGATTCTCGACTGGATCCAATGATCGCCCTGCGCAATTCCTCGAGCGTTATATCCAATTGCCGCGCGAGAGTTTTTGGCGCGCGTCGCCCGTCGGGACTCTGTTCCTGGATCCTGGCAAATGCTCCCCTCGGCCGGATCACCGGCTCCAAAAGCCTGCCTGTCGCCACTCCGTCACGAAATTCCAACCTGTTCGCCACCAACCGATTGACCCCAAGATGCTGCGCCAGCGGCTTCATTACATGCTCAAGTCCCTGACTTACCAACACCACATCCGCGCCACCGCGCACCAACTCCTGCACGCGCTCCACTCCGCGTGTTTTCAACTGCGGTTTCAATTTGTATTGGAAATATTCCTCGCCCAGCAGATCCAATCGATCGCGCGTTACCCCGCGCAAAGCTGTGTGCACAACCCGGGTCGCGAACTTTCGATTGGTCGAGTATAGAAACGGCCGCAGCGCAGCCAATAGGAAGATCAGACCGCGGCGGCGAAAACGTTCTGTAAAAGTTTGCGCGTTCCAGGTAAAAAACGCCACGGGCTGTACGACGGTCAAGTCGAGCAGGCTCCCCTCCACGCGCCAGTACACGGCAGGTACGATGCGGGCTGAGACGTCGGGTTTTTGTTCAGGTCGTTCCAAGGCGCATTCGTCTCCAGCGCAGGGATTCCCCGACGCGGCTAGACGAATCCCTTATTGTAAACAATGCCTGCCCAAACACCGAAACCTTATCGAGTGGCGCTATGCACAAACGGGAGATCTAGGGAGAAAAAGTTAAGGAGTTCCAGCCATCGACTGGAACTCCTTAACTTTTACGGCTTTATTTTTTTTGCTTTAGAACATCATTTAGAACTATGACGCGCGGCGCTGACGGTCCCGCTCTTCCTGCTCCTCGTTGTGAGAAGGGTTCTTCTTGTTTGGATCAACCTTGTTTGGATCAACGTTCCCCTTTTGCTGTTGACCGGACTGTCCTGTCTGTCCGGATTGTCCGCTCTTTTGGCCCTGACCGTGCTGTCCCGGTTGACCGCTCTGTTGGTTCTGCCCTTGGCCGTACTGACCGCTTTGCTGTTTGTTCATATCGTCTGCCATGCTTACTCCTCCATTGTTTGCAGAACGCATCTTGACGCGCTGCTGCGGGATTTTATTGGCATCTGTTAATTAGTTGCCATACTCCCCGGCAGGGTTGATAACTAATTTGCACTCGATCAAAGCCAGTAAAATCATAAAGTTATCCTTCATTTAGGCCGCTTCGCTTCCAACACCTCACACTTCTCAATCACTGGAGCCTTTGCCAGCAAAGTTCCCGCATTTGCCATCAGCGCCGCAGCGACTCGCCCGTCAAGATGGGCTTGCCGTCCCGCTTCATCTTCAAAAACATCAAAAATCCCGAACGTCGAGGGGCCCATCTTGATGGCAAACCATTCCACCGTTGCCGGCTCCTCTTCCACCATCGACAATGCGCTTCGCAAAAAATTTTCCACTTCAGCTTCCTTACCTGCCTTCGCCTCAACCCGCGCCAACAGTGCCAGCTTTACCTTCGCCATATGATCCTCCTTAGAATTTTTGCTTTGCCCGTATTGGATGTCTCTCACCTGGCTTTTGTTACACGGGACTTTACTACGCAAGCTTCGGCCTGCCGCCTACTCGCCGACTGCTGGCCTGATTAGGATTTTCACACTGCCTTAACAATCCTTCCGTATAGTGCGGCCTTCAGCAATCTTGAACATTTTTTCGAGCCCAGGAGTGACCATGGCCACCGCAACTACAACACCAAGCGTACTCGACCAAAAGCTTTCCCGCTCTCCTGGCAAATGGGGCATGCTGATTTTTGGCATCGTGCTGGTGATCGGCGTTGGCTACGCCGGTCACAGCCTGCTGCACGATCTCTCTTTCGTGCACAGCGAATCCGTGATGCCCTTCGTCCTTCTGGGTATAGCCTTGCTGGTCGCACTCGGCTTCGAGTTCGTCAATGGATTCCACGACACCGCCAATGCAGTCGCCACCGTTATATACACTCACTCGCTGGAGCCGCATATCGCGGTGGTTTGGTCAGGCTTCTGGAATTTTCTCGGCGTATTAGCCTCCAGCGGATTGGTAGCATTCGCCATCGTCTCGCTACTGCCAGTCGAACTAATTCTGCAAGTCGGCAGCAAAGCTGGGTTCGCCATGGTCTTTGCCCTGCTGGTCGCCGCCATCATCTGGAACCTCGGCACGTGGTATTTCGGATTGCCCGCCTCCAGTTCGCACACCCTCATCGGTTCGGTGATCGGTGTCGGCATCGCCAATCAACTCATAAACGGCAGAAGCGGCACCAGCGGCGTCGATTGGGGCCAGGCCGCCAACATTGGCAAAGCGCTCCTGCTGTCGCCCATCGTGGGCTTCGGTGTCGCCGGACTACTCCTGCTCCTCGCTAAAGCCCTGATCAAAGATCCCAAGCTTTACTCCGCTCCCGAAGGTACCGAACCGCCGCCGTTTTATATTCGCTGCCTCCTCATCCTCACCTGCACTGGCGTCAGCTTTTTCCACGGCTCCAATGACGGCCAAAAAGGCATGGGCCTGATTATGCTCATCCTGATCGGCACTGTTCCCACCGCCTACGCTCTCAACCACGCCACCACTTACCAGGATTCTCAGGACTTCATCGCCGTCTCCCACCAGGCCGCCGACGTCCTCACCAATTACGTCAGCCCTAACGCCGCCGTCGGTGACGCTCACGACGACGTCACGAATTACATTCGCGACAAAGAGTTCACGCCAAATACCATGCTCGCGCTGCGTACCCTCGTCAACGACATCGGCAACGAAACCGCTCTCTACAAAGAGATGAAGAACATCCCCAATGACCAGGTGCGCAACTTTCGCAATGACATGTATCTCATCAGCGAAGCCATCCGCCTGATGCAGAAAAATCACAACCCGACTTTCACTGCCTCCGAAAATGCCACCCTCGCCAACTACAAAAAGCATATCGACCATTCCACCCGCTTCATCCCGCTGTGGGTGAAGGTTGCAGTGGCCATGGCTCTCGGCCTCGGCACCATGGTCGGTTGGAAGCGCATCGTCGTCACTGTCGGAGAAAAAATCGGCAAGAGTCATCTCACCTACGCCCAAGGCGCAGTGGCGGAAATCACCGCAATGGCCACCATCGGCGCCGCCGACGGATTCGGCCTCCCCGTCAGCACGACCCACGTCCTTTCGTCCGGCATCGCCGGCACCATGGCCGCCAATCATTCCGGCATCCAGTGGTCCACCGTGCGCAACCTGGCTCTGGCGTGGGTGCTCACCCTGCCCGTAGCGATGCTGCTCTCGGGATCGTTATTCTGGCTCTTCCGCAAGACTTTCTAAGAAAGTGAAATGACGAACGGGTGCCCCACCCTTCTCGCGTATTTTGCGAGAGGGTGGGGGTTTGACCTTCTTGACTGCCCCACAAGGTCGTGCCCTCCCGATTACCCATCCCGGCCTCATTTCCCCGCTAGAATAGTTTTTTCGCTCAAGGACTCCTAGCTCATGAACAAACTCGTGTGGACAAACTGGTATGGACAAACTCGTAATCCGCGGCGGTGAGCCGCTGCTCGGCACCGTCCGCGTCAGCGGCGCGAAGAACGCTGCGCTGCCCTGCATGGCCGCCGCCCTGCTCACCGACGAACCCGTCATCCTGGAAAACATTCCGCAAGTGCGCGACATTCAAACCACGCGCAACCTGCTCGCCGCCATGGGCGCCGAGGTCGAACTCGGCTATGGACGCGCCCAGCACCGCACCACGCTGCATTGCAAAAATATCGCCAGCCCAGAGGCATCTTACGAGTTAGTAAAAACGATGCGCTCCTCCACGCTGGTTCTTGGGCCGCTGGTTGCACGCTGCGGGCGCGCCCGTGTCTCGCTGCCCGGGGGCTGCGCCATCGGCAGCCGTCCCATCGATATGCACATCAAAGGCCTCGAACAACTCGGCGCAAAAATCACGCAAGACCACGGCTACGTAGAAGCCTCCGCCGATCGCCTGACGGGAACGGAAATTGTTTTCGACAAAATCACCGTCACCGGCACAGAGGATCTGCTCATGGCCGCCACTCTCGCCGAAGGTGAAACGATTCTTCAGAATTGCGCCCGCGAGCCCGAAGTCGCCGACCTGGCCGCCTTGCTCAACAAAATGGGAGCGAAGATCGAAGGCGCAGGCACGCCCACAATCCGGGTGAAAGGTGTGACCAATCTAAAAGGTGCGAAACACCGCATCATCCCCGACCGCATCGAGGCTGGCACCTTTCTCATCGCGGGAGCGATGACCGGCGGCGACCTCAACATCACCGGCTGCGATCCCGCTCACCTCGACGCTCTGCTCAGCAAACTTAAAGAAGTTGGCGTTAAGACGAAGTGCACGGCGGAGTCTGTCCGCGTCATGGGAGACAATCCATTCACCGCCGCCGACATGAGCACCGAAGAATTTCCCGGCTTCCCCACCGACATGCAAGCACAGTTCATGGCCCTGGCCACGCAGGCCGAAGGCGCTTCGGTGATCACGGAAAATATATTCGAGAACCGCTTCATGCACGCGCAGGAATTAGTTCGCATGGGCGCGAATATTAAAATCGAAGGCCACCGCGCCGTGGTCCGCGGCAAAACTCCGCTGAGCGCGGCCGCCGTCCTCGCCTCCGACTTGCGGGCTTCCGCGTCACTAGTTCTCGCCGCGCTGGTCGCCGACGGCGAAAC
>DASRWO010000239.1:0-2413 GCA_035654555.1 Candidatus Deferrimicrobiaceae bacterium
TGTTGAACAGCCGATGTATTCGAGAGGTGCGTCGCGAGGGCAACAAGCGTCTTCGACGCAACGTGTACACACTCCTCAGCAGACCACGCTGCTATACATTTTATGAGTATTCAGCCTCGGACTAAGTGAAGGATCAGCAAAATCAATCCCAGAAGGACAATAAGCCATTACGACAACTGTCCAGGGATACCTGGATTCGGACGGTTGTTCACCCTTGGCCGAAGGCATAAACCTGCTATCATCATTGTTTACCGTGTTGGAACCCTCAAAAATAGGCCTCGGGACGAGCCCCACGCCCGAAAGGTTAACAACTTAGAGTCCGAGATATGAAATCATGCTGGACAATTCTTCCGCTCTTGGCTAGGGTAAGTCGCACGAGTGGGTACTATGGTGTTTCTTCCCCGAGATACTCTGCGACATTGGAAGGATAAGCTAGCGGAACTGCGAGAGCGGTGGCGTGGCGCTCGCCAGGAAATCGAGAGGTTACACCGAGAGAACGAGAGATTGCAGCAAGAGCGGGAGCGAGTGGAGCGGGAACGAGACCGACTGCGCCAAGAAAACGAGAAGCTGAAGAAGCAGCTGGAGGAAGCGCAACGAGCAGCCAAAAGACAAGCCGCCCCCTTTTCCCGCGGCATGCGCAACCCCCATCCCAAGTCCCCAGGACGCAAACCCGGCACTGCCTATGGCCAGCACCATCGCAAGCCCATTCCCAAGAAAGTCGATGAAGTCATCCCCGTGCCCGCGCCCACACATTGTGACTGTGGCGGCGAACTGGAAGTGGAAAGGATCGCGTCGCAGTTTCAGCAAGAAATTGTACGTAAGACCATTTGGCGCCGTTTCGATATTCCCATCTGCCGTTGCCGCAAGTGCCAGAAACGGGTACAAGGGCGCGATCCCCGCCAGACCTCCGATGCCTTAGGAGCGGCCGCGGTGCAGATCGGGCCGGAGGCTTTGGCCTTTGGGGTGCAGATGAATAAAGGCCTGAGCATGCCCCATGCCGACGTGGCCGCGGCGCTGCAAACCGGCTTCGGTCTGCAGGTGAATCGCAGTACCATCTGCCGGGCGGTGGAGCGGGCAGCACATCGCGGGCAAGCCACTTGGCAGGCCCTTCGCCAAGCGGCCCAGAAACATTACGTCAACACCCTGGACGAGACCGGGTGGAAGGTCGAGGCTCAGCTGCAGTGGCTGTGGGTAATGACCAATGAGATGGTCACGGTTTGCGACATCTTGCCCGGCCGCGGCTTTGAGCAGGCCGCCTCCCTGTTGGGGGGCGATTACGACGGATTTTTGGTGCGCGATGGCTGGCGAGTCTATCTGAAATTTGTGCAGGCGGCCCATCAGAGCTGCGCCGGGCATATCCTCAACCGTTGTCAAAAGATGATCGAGATCGCCTCTCCCACAGCCGCGCGCTTCCCCTTGGCGATTAAAGATATCTTCCAGCAAGCCTTGGCCTTGCGCGACCGCTATGCCAAGCAGGAAATCTCGGTGCACGGCCTGTGGACCGCTAGCGGACGGCTGGAAGCGAAATTGGATCGCCTCTTACTACGCCCCCATCGCGACCCGGCCAATCGCCGCCTGGCCAATCATCTATGGCGGGAACGCCCCTATCTGTTTACGTTTCTCTATTGTCCGGGCTTAGACGCCACCAACAATCGCGCGGAGCGCGCCGTACGCGCCCTGATCGGGGCGCGCAAGAACTGGGGCGGAAACCGCACCTGGAAGGGAGCCCGGGCGCAAGCCGTTCTCACCTCCGTAATTCAGACGAGCAAACAGCAAGGCAAGGATCCGTTCCAGCTTCTGCTGCAACTCTTCTGTAGCTCGGACCCGGAGAAGATTCTCGACCTGCCGCCGCCGCCGGCCCCGCCACCGACTTGCTCACCGGTTTCTCTCCCCGGGCCGGAGATCATTTCGTCCCTTCTACCATTGCCGCACACTGCGATGGTTCCACCCTGCCTGCATTCCCCAGGTTGAGCTGGACAAAACTGGAATTGGGCGCCTTCGTTCTTCCCGGCGATGATTGTTGCGACTTAAGATATGACTTAAGATGCCTCGCCGATACACTCGTGTGTTGGCTTGAATTGCTTGAGTAACTCACTTACACGCACCAGGTTTTGCTCATCTGTTCAGCTCAGGTTCAGCCACGTATGGAATCGGGGTCTACCACTCTCTACCCGGTAAACATTGATATTCCTTTTAAGCGTGGCTTCCCGGGAAGTTTGCGGGCATTCTTATTTACAGTCTTCATCAAAGCCGGAATAACGATGGAACAAATTTTCCATTTTTCTGCTGTTGCTATAGCGCAACCTCAACTTGGCGCTCGGATTGTGAGCGGCCCCGACGACCAACGTCGAATCCTGGCGCTGGAAAATGCCTGGAACCAAGCGGAGCGGCAAAAAGACAGTGTGGCGCTTAA
>DASRWO010000240.1:0-9967 GCA_035654555.1 Candidatus Deferrimicrobiaceae bacterium
TCGACGGAATTTTCAAGCCTCTGTTGGAACTATTCTCCCTTGAAAAAGAAGAGGTCGCCCTGTTGCCGGGCGGCCTTTTTATTTTTGGCCTGATCAAATTTCGCAAAATCTTCTTCCGCAACGCAGAGGGCAGAGGATTGACGAGCGGTTTTCTGCATAAGCGAGCGGAAAATGAAAATAGCGGAGGAGGTTTTCACTGTTGACAGGATTCTGCCACTACGCACCTGCCCTTATTTTCGAAGAGCGTCCGAAGTTCCACTTCGAGGGTCCGTCCGCACGTTCGGTTTAGGCAGTGCAGTTCAATCATCGGCACCTTTTCATCAACCATTCGCGAAGGCTCTTCCCGCATTGTCTTGTTCTTTCGCACTTCTCTGATAGATAACTCTAGCAATGGACGCGTGCTCAACGCTTGAAACTTGGCACAAGGGGCTTACGTCCTTCGCTGACACGGTAAGAAACTAAAGGAAAAATCCGTGGTTGTAAAAAGCCGTGAGTGAAAACGCGGCACTGATACAATCGGTGTGATGTCGAAGCGTGAAATCAAATCGCTGTTGTCTCGTCTTCTGCCCTATGGCCGGGGAAAGAAGTACGCCATGCCATCCCCGTCGATTGACATGCCGATGGCCTGCAAATGACGGGATATAGATGGGATACAACGAAATCTCCTGATTCCCGCTAAGTTGTTGATGTTGTGAGGGAGGCCGACGTAGCTCAGTTGGTAGAGCAGCCGATTCGTAATCGGCAGGTCAGCGGTTCAAATCCGCTCGTCGGCTCCAGCTTCCTTGTTTTCAGTACGAACTACCGTATTGCGCCTGAGTTCGTAACATCTCGTAACAACTGCTGTGCTACGGACTGCGAGTCTAGGGGCGCGGACGGCATAATGATCGGGTGCCTTCCGGTTTGTGGCACATCGCGCGGCTGGACATCGGTCCTGCCGGTACCGCCCACACTGCGAGCCAAGGGTTAGACGGCTACGCTGAAATCGCGCAACGCGGCTAAGAAATATAGGTTGAGTTGCGCGCGTACCAGTTGTTCGCTGTGCTCGATTGCCTTAACCAACCCTGTCTTAAAGCTTCGCAGCTGATTCGTTCCTCGGTCGAAGTAACACAACCATCGACCTTGGAGCCACCGCGTAACTCATCCGCTCCAGCGGGACGCCGGTGCCTGAGAAATCATCAGAGGCCGGCAGGCCCGTGTCCACGATTCGCTTCCACTCTTGCGGTGTGCCTTCCTGGATATTAAAGTACAGCTCTTCCCAATACGCATTGATCATCACGTAGATGTCGTCATCAGCCTGAGAAGCTCCGTGCAGGCAGAATGCCAGGCTGCGAGAGTTGGTGGAGAAATCGACGTCTTTACCCGTTCCGTACCAGGAGACATCCTCGCGCCAAAAGCGGCTGCGGCAGAGAGTTGGGTGATCCTTCCGGAATGAGATCATTCCCTTGAAGAAGCGGAAGATTTCCTGATTGGCGGAGAGCTGGCTCCAGTCCAGCCATCCAATTTCATTGTCCTGGTTGTAGGGGTTGTTGTTGCCGAACTGCGTGTTCAGAAATTCATCTCCGGCTCGGAACATAGGGATCCCGTTCGACAGCATCAGCAAGCAGCAGAAATTCTTAACCTGCTTCCGGCGCAGCGCCAGCACTGCCGACGGCGCTCCTTCATCCCCTTCGTGGCCACAGTTCCAGCTGTGGTTGTCGTCCGTGCCATCCTGATTGTTATTACCGTTCGCCCAGTTGCGTTTGCGATCGTAAGAAACCAGATCGTAAAGCGTGAAGCCGTCGTGCGAAGTTACGAAGTTCACACTCTGGTAGGCGTGATATGCGTCGGCGCGAGTGTCGGGGAAAAAGTCGTCGCTGCCATAAATACGCCGCATCAGGTCGGAGACCATTCCGGCGTCGCTCTTGACAAAGCGGCGAACGTCATCGCGAAACCGGCCGTTCCACTGGAGCCAAGTCATCCCCGGGAATCCGCGGCCGAGTTGATAAGCACCCACGTCCCACGGTTCCGCGATCAACCGTAACTTGCTCAGCTCCGGATCTGCGGCAATTTCACTGAAGATTGGAGCTTCTCCCCAGTTAAGAGATCCGTCCGCATTGCGGCTGAATACCGACGCCAGATCAAAGCGGAATCCGTTGACATGCATTTCCTTTTTCCAATAACGCAAGCTGTCCATCACCATCTTACGCACTTGTTCCTGGCTGAAATTCAATGTATTGCCGGTGCCGGAGTAATTGGCGTACGGGTTCGCTGAATCGGAGGACAGCATGTAATAACTCTCGCTGTCGAAACCCTTGTAGCTGTAGATCGGCCCGCGGTGATCGCCCTCGCAAGTGTGGTTGTAGACGACGTCGAGCACCACGCCGATGCCCGCCTGATGAAACGCCTTCACCATGTTTCTAAATTCAAGATGCTGCTCATGAACGTTGCCTGTACTCGCATACTGGGCGTGTGGCGAAAAGAAATTCAGAGGCATGTAGCCCCAGTAGTCCTTTTCTTGAGGATCACGCTGAAAAATCGGCATGAGTTCGACAATAGTTACTCCGAGGTCCTTCAGATAGGGGATCTTTTCGACAAGACCGGCATAGGTTCCGGCGCGAGATGGATCCACGCCGGAGTTAGGGTTTTTCGTGTAGCCCTTCACGTGAAGCTCGTAGATGATCGCATCCGACTCGTGATAGAGCGCCTTGTCTCCGGCCCAGTCAAATGTTTGGCGATCACCGGTCAGCACGCCTAGAGGCGCGCGCCCGGCATTGGGACCTTCACGCATCGCCAGTTCGCGATCGAAATTGGGGGGAAAGAAAACAGATTTCGCATACGGGTCGAGCAGGATCTTCTGCGGATCGAAACTGTGCAGGTAAGAAGTGGTTTGTCCGGAGACCGAGTAACCGTAATAACGGGACTCCCCTAGTTTGGTAAGTGGAATCCGGCAGTGCCAGATTCGCCCGGACTTGTTCCGCAGAAAATCGAAGCGGAAGGTGTGAAGCGGATTCGCCAAATCGCGAGCGGAGTAGAGCAAGAGCGTGACGCTCTCCGCATGCTCGGAGTAAACGGCAAAGTTGAATGCCTGCTCTGCCTCGATCCAGCTGACACCGAGTGGCAGTGGGCTGCCTTCGGCCTGCTCCCAGGTTGGACGAAGCATCGGCGCGGCAGTCGGGACAGCAATCGATCCGGCGGTTGAGGCCGCAGTCGTTGGGGCAGTTGCCGGCTGAACTGGGTCAGCAAGCGTCGCTTGAATTGATTCCTTCACAATGCCTCGCTTGCTCTTCGTCCGTAAAACGTTCCCGCCGCCCGGTATTCATGGCGTTATCTTTGAAACGAGCCTTGGCGATCGATTCGTCATGTGGCGCCTATGTGTAACTCCCTAACTTTCTTGAAGTGGGATCTGAGATCGTTCCAGGCCCGACCTTTGAGAACGGGACTTTTCGTTATTGCTTGTACGCGCGCTGCCATCCTGCCGTCCGTTCGTATTTCCTGCTAATTAGAGATTGATCCTGTCGGAGCGAATAAGCGGGTCGGACTTGCTGCCTCAAACCTGCGGCGACTGCTTTCCGTTAATTCTTGCAGCCATTCAAAGGCCGGGGAAGAGAGCATGTTTTCAGAGCTCCGCCAGCGCCAGTTTCCGCCGGCTTGGCCGGGGACGTTCATACGACTATCTCCGCCGAGGTTGAGGAGATCCTGCAGCGGGGCTATGGCTAGCGCGGCCACCGACGACCATGCCAGACGCATGAGTTCGGGCGCAGCATCGGCGCTGTCGTGCAGTTCGTGCTTGGCGTAGTTCCAGAAATGTTGTCGCTGGTACTCGGGCAATTCTTCGTACCACTGCCGGGTTGGGGGGTTGTCATGAGTGCCGGTGTAGGCGACTGTGTTGGGAACAAAGTTGCGGGGGAGATATGGGTTGTCATCGTGTCCGTCGAAGGCGAATTGCAGGACGCGCATCCCAGGCAGGCGAAATTGATCGCGCAGAGCTCGCACGTCGGGTGTGATGATACCTAAATCCTCGGCGATCAAGGGAAGGCGTCCCAGCTCTTTTTGCGCGGCTTCAAAAAAGATGGCGCCCGGGCCTGGTACCCATTGGCCGTTCTGCGCGGTGGGGGCTCCGGCGGGAATCTGCCAAGCGGCGGCGAAGCCGCGGAAGTGATCGAGGCGAATCACATCCACGTGCGCGAGCAGAGCACGCAGGCGGTCGACACACCACTTATAGCCGGTGGCACGAAGCGCATCCCAGTTGAAGACGGGATTGCCCCACAATTGCCCTTGCGCGCTGAAATAGTCGGGTGGAACTCCGGCCACGAATCGGGGGCGACGATGCTCGTCGAGCAGGAACAACTCTGGATTTGCCCACACGTCGCTGGAATCAGGAGAAACGAAGAAGGGTAGGTCTCCGATTAAACTTATGCCTTTAGCGTGGGCGTAGTCCTTGAGCTGATCGGCCTGGCGTAAAAGGAGGAATTGGGCAAGGCGAACCTGATCGATTTTAATTTCCAATTCTCGACGTGCATCGGCCAGGGCGTTTGAGTCGCGCCGCACTATCTCGGCTGGCCAGTCGAGATAGTACGCACCGTAATACTTGGATTTCAGGGCGCGGAATAGAGCGTAGTCTTCGAGCCAACTTGCCTGATTGGCGCAGAACTCGTCATAGGCTGGTATGAGGTCTTTGCGCTCGCCGGTTTTGAAGTTTCTCCACGCCGTTTCCAGTAACTGTTCTTTGAATGGGATAACGGTTTCGTACTCTACCTTGTCGGCTGCGAAATTCGACCTCACATCGCTCGTCTGGAGCAGTCCATCGGAGATAAGAGAACTGGGGCTGATCAGCAGAGCGTTTCCGGCAAATGACGAGAGAGATTGATAGGGTGAGTTTCCGTAGCCGGTTGGGCCTAGCGGCAGCGCTTGCCACCAGCCCTGGCCGGAATCGTGGAGACGGTTCACCCATTCGATAGCCGACGGTCCGACATCACCGATACCATACGGCGACGGGAGAGACGTGACGTGCAGCAGTAGTCCGGAAGAGCGATACTCGGGAGGAAACGGCGGGGGAGCGGTCGGGCCGCCGTTACCGGTCATTGTCCGGCTCCTGGCCCGACTCCGGAACCCAGTGCGTTGTTTACTATCTCCCGGGCTTCGCTCAGGATTGCATTCAGGTGTTTCTCACTCTTGAAGCTCTCGGCGTAGATCTTGTAAATGTTTTCCGTGCCGGACGGACGCGCTGCAAACCAGCCGCTCGGAGCTGTGACTTTCAGTCCTCCTATGGGAGCATGATTTCCGGGAGCGTTGGTCAGCTTGGCCGTGATGGGCTCGCCCGCGAGATCAGACTCCTTTACCGCCGCGGGTGAAAGCTTTTGCAATTTTGATTTCTGCTCGGGGGTAGCGGCCGCATCGATGCGCGTGTAGTACGGAGTGCCGAACTCTTCGGTGAGTTGGCGATAGTGCTCGCCGGGATCCTTGCCGGTGCGGGCGGTAATCTCAGCTGCCAGCAGATCCATGATAGGTCCGTCCTTGTCGGTCGCCCACACGGTTCCGTCCCGCCGAAGGAAACTGGCTCCGGCGCTCTCTTCCCCACCGAAGCAACATGAACCGTCGAACAGCCCTGGCACAAACCACTTGAAGCCGACTGGCACTTCGAGTAGTGGGCGCCCTAGCTTCCTGACGACCCTGTCGATCATGCTGCTGCTCACCAGGGTTTTTCCAACTACGACGTCGTGACGCCACTGCGGGCGGTTCGTAAGCAGGTATTGGATGGCCACTGCCAGGTAGTGGTTCGGGTTCATTAACCCAGCGACAGGAGTTACAATCCCGTGCCGGTCAGAGTCGGGATCGTTGCCGAACGCCAACTGGAATTGATCTTTCAACCCGACCAGCCTGGCCATCGCATACGGGCTAGAACAATCCATGCGGATCTTGCCGTCGTGATCCACTGTCATGAAGGAAAATGTCGGATCGATGATGGGATTGACGACGACGATATCCAAGCCGTAAGTGGAGTTGATCGGCTCCCAATAAGGGCGCGCGGCTCCGCCCAAGGGGTCCACGCCAAGTTTGAGCTTGGCTCCGCGAATTGCATCCATGTCCACGACGTTCTTGAGGTCGCGCACATAGGGCAGAATGAAATCTTCGTGGTGTGTCGATGGAGATTGGATCGCTTTGGAGAACGGAATTCGCTTTACGCCGACATTCCCGGCTCGCAGCAATTCGTTCGCGCGGTCCTGGACCCAGCCGGTCACGTCGGTATCGGCCGGTCCGCCATTGGTTGGGTTGTATTTGAAACCGCCATCCTCGGGCGGATTATGCGACGGCGTGATGACGATGCCGTCCGCCAGGTGTTGTTTGCGATCGCGGTTGTAAACGAGAATGGCGCGCGAGATGACGGGAGTGGGAGTTACCCCATCATTTTCCTGGATGATGGTCTCAACGTTATTCGCCGCCAGCACTTCGAGAGCGGTGCGTTGCGCGGGGCCGGACACGGCGTGGGTGTCTTTTCCCATATAGAGGGGGCCATCAGTTCCTTGCTGACGCCGGTACTCGCAGATGGCCTGCGTAATGGCGAGAATGTGCGCTTCGGTGAAGGTGCCGTGGAGGGGAGAGCCGCGATGTCCGCTGGTACCGAAGCTGACTAACTGGTTGGGATCTTGCAGGTCTGGATGTCGATCGAAGTATTCTTTATCCAGCTTAGCCACATCGATCAACATCTCTTTCGGGGCAGGTTTGCCGGCGAGTGGAGAAATCGTTTCCCCGATAGGTGCGCTTGCGCTGGAGCGTGTTTCTAGCGTACTGGGCATGGTTCCACCTTCCAAATGTCGGAATTGTATTGCGTGATCGTGCGGTCGCTGGAAAACTTTCCTGAGCTGGCGACGTTCAGGATGGTTTTTTGCGCCCATGCTCCCGAGTCGCTATACATAGTGCCGAGACGATCCTGTGCCTGGCAGTAAGAGGTCAGATCGGCCAGGTTCATGTAATGATCGCCGTTGGTTAGAAGGGTATCGCGCAACGGATCGAATACCCCCGGTTCATTACGGCTGAAGTAGTTCGAGAAGATGAGGTCCAAAGCAGCTTTCGTCTGGGGCTCATGTTCATAATGCCAGTAGGGGTTGTACCAGGAGCGGCTGTTCTCGACTTCTTCCACGGTAAGGCCGAAGAGGAACATGTTTTCTTCACCAGCCTCCTGCGCCATTTCGATGGTCGCGCCGTCGCGGGTTCCTACGGTCAATGCTCCGTTCATCATGAATTTCATATTGCTGGTTCCGCTGGCTTCGTAGCCGGCGGTAGAGATCTGGTTGGAGACATCGCTGGCTGGAATGAGCCGCTCTGCCAGCGAAACGTTGTACTCGGGGAGAAAAAGAACTTTGAGGCGGCCGCGCATGTCTGGGTCGGCGTCGATCGTGCTGGCGAGATTGTTGATGAACTTTATAATCACCTTTGCCAGGTGGTAGGCCGGCGCCGCTTTACCCGCGAAGAAGAATGTGCGCGGCACCAGCTCCTGCTTGGGATTCTCCCGTAGCTGGTTGTAGACGACGACGATCCGCAACGCATTCAACAGCTGACGTTTGTATTCGTGGATGCGCTTGATCTGGCAATCGAAAATCGTATTCGGGTCGACGATCTCTCCGGATGTCGCTTTGAGCCAATCAGCAAAGCGCGCTTTCGCGTCCCGCTTTGCGGTCAGGAACATCTCACGAAAACTGCTGTCGTCGGCAAACTGTTTGAGTTGTTTGAGCTGACTCAGGTCGGTCGTCCATCGGTCGCCGATGACTTGGGTGATGGCGCCCGCCAGTTCAGGATTGGCGCCGAGCAGCCAGCGTCGAGGAGTTACGCCGTTCGTCTTGTTGCTGAAGCGTTCGGGGAAGATTTCGGCCAGATCCTTGACAGTGGTGGTTCGCAATAGTTTTGTGTGGATCTCCGCGACTCCGTTGGTGCTGTGCGTGCCAACGATCGCGAGGTTAGCCATACGGATCTTGCGCTGATTGCCCTCTTCCACGAGGCTCACTCGCTGAACACGGCCATCGTCGCCGGGAAAGCGCCGGCGAACTTCGTCGAGGAAGCGCCGGTTGATTTCGTAGATGATTTCCAGCTGCCGTGGAAAAAGCTTTTCAAACCACTCCACCGGCCATTTTTCCAGAGCCTCGGGGAGCAGCGTGTGATTGGTATAGGCGAGCGACCTCTTTGTCAGGTCCCACGCCAGGTCCCATCCCAGGTGCGCATCGTCGAGCAAGATCCGCATTAATTCCGCCACCGACGAGGACGGGTGCGTGTCATTGAGTTGGATCGCGACCCTCTCGGGCAACTGGTCCCAATCGGTGTTGTGGCGCAGAAAACGTCGAATCAAGTCGGCCATCGAACATGCGACCAGAAAATGCTCCTGCACGAAGCGCAGTCCTTGGCCGGCGGTCGTGGAATCGTCCGGATAAAGCACTCGCGTGATCGTTTCCGCTTCCAGAGTCTCCCCCAATGCGCCGACGAAGTCACCGGTGCCGAATTCCTGAAAATCGAAGGAATCGGGCACAGCGGCGGCCCACAGCCGCAGCGTATTGATCGTCTTTCCGCCGAAGCCCACCATCGGACGATCGTAAGGGATGCCGATCAGAGTCGACGGCCGACCCTGAATCGCCTTAAGATTTCCATCCTGGATATGGAAGGTGCAGTTCAGCTTGATCTCGACTTTTTCGTGGGGACGGGCAATCTCCCAGGGATCGCCGTCACGAAGCCAATTGTCGGCGGTCTCCTTTTGCCAGCCATTCACGATCGATTGCTTGAACATGCCATATTCATAGCGCAGACCATAGCCGGTGGCAGGGAGCTGCATGGTAGCCATGGAGTCGAGGAAGCAGGCTGCCAGGCGGCCCAGGCCTCCGTTCCCCAGACCGGCGTCCGGTTCCTGCTCGATCAGTTCGAGCCAATCGATACTTTTTTCCTGAACCGCGCGCTGTACAACCGGGTCGAGCAGGAGGTTGCTAATATTATTGGCCAACGAGCGGCCGATAAGAAACTCCATGGACAGGTAGTAAATGCGCTTGGCATTCTGTTGTTCGTAGGTTGCCTTCGTCTGCACCCAGCGTTGCGCGAGAATGTCGCGCACGGAGAGGGAAAACGCTTCAAAGCGCTCGCGCGCACTCGCGACTTTAGGATCGATTGCCCGGTCAAAAACGAGATGCCTTTCGTAGAGCGCGTTTTCGGTCCCGACAAACGGAGTGGCACCCAGCCCGTAGGGCTGGAGAAGCTGTGCAATGCTGGCTGAGCTGGTGGTCATTGGAACGACTTTGGCGGAGGTTGGGCGGGGTGTGCTTTTGGTGCTCATTCCGAATCCTCATCGTTTGGTTGCAAATCGGTTATGTCCCTTGATCCCAGCCGGGTGTTCGCGATGGATTTCAGCGGTAGTCAGGCCTTCATATTGACCTTGTTCCCCTCCCACCAAGTCATGTCGATCTCGGCCACGGCTCTAAAGCCGGTCTGATCGCAGGTTGGTCGGGGGCGCTGCAGTGGACTGGTAAAGACCTTTGCAAATATCATGGCATTCAAAACCCTCCCCGAACCGCCGTGCATTGCACTCGCAATTTGGAGTCAGAGGCAAGTGGATATGCTGGCCCGAGACACTCCACGCCGTATCGCCGTGCCGTGCGATTTCAGACGACTGGTATCACTCACTGGTAGTCACTCATGGTGTTTCTTTCTGAGATGAGTTTCAATGGACTCTGGTTTCGTCTTATTTCTTCAGGGACTGTAGTTTCTCGCAGCGGATGCTGGGACGCAATCTTGGCTTACAGAAATGGCGTTTGTAGGTACCAATCCGCGCTCAAATTAAAATTATTGCCCACCAGGGAAAGTCGCGGCCAACACAGAGATGAATGAGTTAATGGCGAAGCAGGGAGCGTAGTGATTCCGCAGTAATTGGCGGCAGACTTCGACGCGAAGCACCCACTGGTTGCCCACCGGGTCGCCCACCGCGACCGTTCGAATGCTCACCTTGTTGTCGCTATCC
>DASRWO010000241.1:0-13930 GCA_035654555.1 Candidatus Deferrimicrobiaceae bacterium
GAGGCCGCGAAGGCCTACCGCAGCGGATGGTCGGGAACGACGCAAGGGGATCAATACATCAACGGCCACACCTATTATGGAATCAAGCTCGCGGTGGGCGAGGGCACGGGCGGTCCATTGTTTTTCACGCAATATTCGTTCATGGGTTTCGATCCCCGGGGCATTCGTGATCGTTACACCGATTACTTCGATAACAACCGCGATATCGCGCTCATCGACCTCGCCTATTGCGAGGCCAATCCCGATCACTTTGAAGGCTACGGAGCGAACGATTGGGGGCTTACCGCCAGCGACGATCAGTTGGGCTATCTGGCGCATGCGCCAAACCCCAGCAGCGACGATGGCACGATCACGCCCACTGGCGCTCTCTCCTCTTTCCCGTACACGCCGGAAGCCTCGATGGTCGCTCTGAAATTTTTCTATCGTACGCTGGGTGACCGGTTGTGGGGCGTTTATGGTCCGCGAGACGCTTTCAATCTCGGCCGAAATTGGTTCTCCCCGGTCTACATGGGACTCGATCAAGCCCCAATCGTGGTAATGGTAGAAAACTATCGCACTGGCCTCATCTGGAAATTGTTTATGTCGAATCCGGAGATTCAACCGATGTTAACGAAGATTGGATTCATTGCGGATAAGGACAATCCTGTCGCGGATAAGTAACGCAGCCGCGCGGGCGGTACTTCTAACGAAAGCGAACGATTGACGACGCCGAGGATTCCTCCTGAGTTACTCAGACTAAAACCTTAAACCAACCTAAGGCGAAATCATTACATCAGAGGTTACCGCACTCGATCCAAGCTAGCCGTCATGTACCTACATGAGGGATTTGGATTGTGCCGCGTGCTAGCACGCGCGGCGGAGATGCCCAGCATCATCCGTTGTGACCGGTTCATTGATTTCCTGACGCACCACTCCATTCAATGCCGATTTGGCAAGGCCGCCATTTCCACCTTTTAAGGAGCCCTTTATGCTGCATCGAAAGTTGCTGGTAAGTACGTTGGCGGTCACATTCTTAGTCGCTACCGCGCATGCTCAGTTTCGCGCTTCTCTCCGAGGAACGGTAAAGGATACCCAGGGCGCAGTGATCCCTGGTGCGACCGTCACCCTGGTGGATACAGACACGAACCACACCATGGTGTCCACGTCCGACAGCAACGGCATTTATGACTTCAACGCGCTTGGGCCTGCTCCCTATCGACTTACCGTTGAGCATGAGGGCTTTACGAAGAAAGTACTCGGCCATGTTCAGATCATTCCCGAACAGCTCAATTCGCTCGACCTGCAACTTGAGCTGGGTCAAGTTCAAACGACTGTAACCGTCTCGGGCACAACCCAGACGCTGGACACGGAGACGGCCACCGTGAGCGGCACCGTCACCAGCAACCAGATCCAGCATATGCCGTCATTCAATCGCGATGTGTTTCAGCTGGCGCAATTGGCGCCGGGAGTTTTCGGGGATGCGGCACAAAACGCAGGCGGCGGATCCTATACTTTGCCGGGAGCACAAGGAGTGAGTGGGTCTGGCAACACTGCTGCCGGTGTCTTCCAGATCGAGAACGCTCCTCAGATCCAGAGTGCCGGTGGCCAGGAGCTCGCCAATAGCGTAACCATCGACGGCATCAGCACGGTGAGCGCCGTTTGGGGCGGGGCGTCTGTAATCACGCCGAGTGAAGACTCGGTGCAGGACATGAAGATTGTTTCCAACAGCTACGATGCGGAGAACGGCCGTTTCAGCGGCGCGCAAATTCAAGTCACCTCGAAGGGCGGCACCAATGATCTTCACGGCAGCGCCTTCTTCAAGGCTTCACGGCCCGGGCTGAACGCTTATCAGGCATGGAACGGCCTTGGCTCCGATCAGCCGGGCACGCCAGAGCAGCGCGGCCTGAACCGGAATGACGCGCGTTTCAACAACTACGGCGGGAGCCTGGGTGGGCCCATCTGGAAGAATAAAATATTTGCTTTCTTCAACTGGGAAACCAGTCCGCTTACCGAGGTTGGTACGGCGCAAGGCTGGTATGAGACTTCGCAGTTTGATCTCTCGGCAGCGGCCGCCGGTGGTATCGCATCAACTTATCTAACCTATCCGGGTAACGCGGTTTCTGGGGGTTCGATTATCCCGCGCAGTTGCGCATCAATCGCACTGACAGCTGCAAATTGCGCGGCCATTGGCCCGAACGGTTCACAAGGCTTGGACATCGGCTCGCCTTTGAAAACCGGCTTGGGCCTGCAAGATCTGACCTACGGAGGCAGCCCCACTTCGCCTGGTGTAGGCGGGGGACTGGACGGAATACCGGACATAGCATTCTTCAACACACTGAATCCGACGACGGTGTCCCAAAGTCAGTACAACGGCCGTCTGGACGCCGATGTCACCGCTAAAGACAGGCTCTCTTTCACCCTCTACTGGGTGCCAAGCTCGACTACAGATTATCAAGGCCCGGTCCGTAAGGAGAATTTGTGGCATCACGACGTGCTCAATGACGCGTTTTCACTCATCTGGAACCATACCTTCTCTTCCACCTTGCTGAATCAGGCACGCGGCAACGCCGCGGGCTGGCGCTATAACGAACTTGCCAGCAACCCGCAGGAACCTTTTGGACTGCCGCAAGCCAACATCGAGTTCATCGGTTCCATTCAGCCTCAATACTTCGGAGCTCCGCCCCCGGGCCAATATAACCAGTGGACTTATAGCTACAATGACGTGCTCACCAAAGTGCTGGGCCGTCACAGCATCAAAGTGGGCGGCGATCTCACCCGGCTCTCGTATTTGAACGAAAATCTGGGTGGAGGACGGCCCAGTTTCAATTTCGAGAACCTGTGGGATTTCGCGAACGACGCCCCATTCTTTGAAACCGCAGTGTTTAACGCGAAGACCGGTATCCCGTTCGCCAACCGCCAGGATGATCGAGAAAATATCTGGGGCGCGTTTGTGCAGGATGATTTCAAAATCGCCTCGAACCTGACCATCAACCTGGGGCTCCGCTGGTCTTACTTTGGGTCGCTCTACACCAAGCAGAACAATCAGGACGTCCTGCAATTTGGATCGGGCGCAAATCTGCTGACCGGCATGAACATCCGCGTGGGTGGAAACCTCTACACTCCGCAGAAAAACAATTTTGGTCCGGTGATTGGATTCGCATGGCAGCCCAAGCCCTACCAGGGCAAGATTGTGATCCGCGGCGGATTTGGCATCAGCTATAACGAAAACGAAATTGCTATTACGGCCAATTCCTCCGGGAATCCGCCCAACGCCGTGACGGGAAACTTCAACTGCCCTTACCCTTTCACTTCCGACCCTTCGTGCGCCGGAAACGGAATCTTGTACCAAACCGCCAGCGACGTTCACTCGATTTTTGGTTATGCACCGAATCCGAGCGCAGTGACGACCTTTGGCCGCAACAACCTGCCGATCAGCGGATCGCCAATCTCGGTAGCGGCTTTTCAGGCGAACCCCAAAACTACCGCCAACTACCACTACTCGCTGGACATGCAGGATCAGTTGCCATTCAATTCGGTGTTCACTCTGGGTTACCAAGGAAACGAAACGCGGCACCTATTCGTGTTGAAAAATTACGATGCTGTTGCCGCCGCCAACGGACTGGCTCTGAATCCAGTGGTTGAGACAATCAACTTTTGGCAAAACACTGGCAACGGAAACTACAATGCGCTTCTCGCCACCCTCACGCACAACTTCTCGCACACCTTTCAGGTCTCCGGGCAATACACCTGGGCAAAAGCCATGGACGAAAATTCAGGACCGTACTACGAAGATCCCTATCCTTTTGACACGAGTACAGCCTATGGACGAGCTAACTACGACGTGCGTAACGCGGGGAAGATCTATGGATTATGGCAGCCAGTATTTTTCCGCGGCAGCCATAGCTGGATCGAGAAGGTGGCAGGTGGATGGTCCTTGAGCGGAATCTGGAATGTACATTCCGGCTTTCCCTGGAACCCTTACTACAACATCACTAGCAATGTGTACTACTCGGGCAGCGGTTACGGCCAACTCCGTCCAGCCGCGATTTTGCCGGGAGCGGGCACGAGCACCAGCAACAAAACTTACGAACAAGCAATCAACCCGAACTTCGGCGGCAATGGCACCACCTTTTTTGCCGCTCCCACTTATGTGCAAGGGGCGACGTTCCCAGCTACCTCTCCGGCGCCGCTGCCTGGCATCGAACGCAACAGCCTGAACGGACCTGGCTACAACGACGTGGATGCCAGCCTGAGTAAAGCTTTCGGCCTGCCCCGAATTCGCGGACTGGGGGAGAACGCGAAGTTCGAAATCCGAGCCGACGTCTACAATTTGTTTAATAAAACAAATCTTAACGTTCAATCGATCGACGGGGTCCTCGGTTTAGTTGCCCCGAACGGGACGGTGACTCCGAACTCGGATTTCGGCGTGGCTGGCGGCAACGGCCAGCTGGCAGCATTGGGCAGCCGCACCATCCAATTGCAGGCGCGGTTCAGCTTCTAATAGCCCTCTCGGAGGGTGCGCCGTTACGGGATAAGGCGCACCCCTCGGATCGACAAATAGCCACAAAGTCCGGTTCCAAAAACTAATCCTTTCGACCTCTACAGCATTTACTGTATACACCCATCCCAGCGAATGTAGAAAGATCCTGAGTTGCTTACTGTAAGAGCAGCGGATTCCACCGTTTTTTGTTCGAAATCGAACATACGGCCTGACTAGAAATTGTGATACTCCAAGGCCGCGAGGAAAGAAATCGACGGGGGACAGTGTGATAAATTAAGGCGCTGACTGCCAACTGGAATTGCGGCAAATCCCAGCTGAACGGTAAGGCAAGCGTAAGACAATGCAAGGAAAAACCCGTAAGAGCAGGTCTATTCACCAAACGAGTACAACCCTTCGCGGCATCCCTAAAGCGCCTACCGGCATTCAGGGGCTCGACGAGATAACCGCAGGCGGCTTTCCCGCTGGCCGGCCCACTCTGGTTTGCGGCAGCGCGGGCGCCGGCAAAACGTTACTTGCCATGGAGTTTCTGATTCGGGGCGCTATCGCCTACAACGAGCCCGGCGTTTTTATGGCTTTCGAAGAAACTGCGGCGGAGTTGGCGCAAAATGTCCGCTCGCTCGGCTTCGACCTGGACGAACTGGCCAAAGAAAAAAAAATCGCCATTGATTTCGTCCGCGTCGAACGCAGCGAGATCGACGAAACCGGCGACTACGATCTGGAAGGTTTATTCATACGGCTGGGCGCTGCCATCGACACCATCGGAGCTAAGCGCGTAGTTCTGGATACTATTGAGAACCTTTTCTCCGGGCTGCAGAATGAAGGAATCTTACGGGCGGAATTGCGTCGCCTGTTTCGTTGGCTCAAAGATAAGGGCGTAACTGCCGTCATCACCGCCGAACGCGGCGAAGGAGCGCTCACCCGTCACGGATTGGAAGAATATGTTTCTGATTGCGTCATCCTGCTCGACCACCGCGTAACCGATCAGATATCTACCCGTCGGCTGCGCATTGTCAAATATCGCGGCACGGCTCACGGGACCAACGAATATCCCTTCCTCATCGATAAAGATGGTTTCAGTGTTCTGCCGGTTACTTCGCTGGGCCTGCAGCATGATGCGAGCCATGAGCGCATCTCCAGCGGGGTTCCTCGCCTGGATACCATGCTGGGGGGTAATGGATTTTACCGCGGCAGCACCGTGCTGGTTTCCGGGACTGCAGGAACCGGAAAAACCAGTTTAGCCGCGCATTTCGTCGACGCCGCCTGCCGCCGCGGCGAGCGCTGCCTTTATTTCTCCTTCGAGGAATCACCGGGTCAGATGGTTCGTAATATGAAATCCATCGGCTTGGACCTGGAACAGTGGACCAACAAGAATTTGCTGCGCTTCCATTCCAGTCGCGCGACGCTTTATGGGCTGGAGATGCATTTGGCGATCATCCACAAGATCGTTCAAGAGCTTCAACCCGCTGCGGTAGTCATCGATCCCGTGGGCAGCCTGATACAAGCGGGCAATCGCCGGGACGCGCACGTCATGTTGATACGCCTGATCGACTTCCTGAAGCAAAAGGGTATCACCGGCTTCCTGACCAACTTAACCGGCGGGGGCGACGCGATCGAGAAAACCGACGTGGAAATATCCTCGATCGTCGATACCTGGCTGTTTGTGCGCGACATCGAGTTAGGCGGCGAGCGCAACCGCGCGCTTTATGTACTCAAGTCTCGCGGTATGCATCATTCGAACCAACTCCGTGAATTTCTATTGACCGATCATGGAGTTGATTTGCTCGATGTCTACGTCGGGCCCGAGGGTGTCCTCACTGGATCCTCTCGTTTGTCCCAGGAGGCACGGGAAAAGAGCGCAATGCTGGCACGCCAGCAGGAAGCTGATCGCCAACAGCGTGACCGCGTGCGGAAGCGAGAAGCGCTTGAGGCCCGGATACTGGCGCTGCGTAAAGAATTCGAGGTTGAAGAAGAAGAGGCGGCTACGGCTGGAGCAGAGGAAGCTTCACGGGAAGAACTCATTACGGTCACCCGCGACGCCATGGCTCGCAGCCGCGGGGCCGATAAAGTCCAAAAGGTCACCAGTTCGGAGAAGAGGATTAGGGGGCAGAATGAAAAAGTCAGCAAACGTTAGCCCGCAACCTATGAGTCTCAAAGAAATCAAAGAGGAAGACAAAGATCCAGGCGAAGTGTGGGAGCTTCGTCTGTACGTGGCGGGCCAGACTCCGCGATCGGTTACGGCTTTCGCGAACCTGAAAAAAATATGCGATGAACACTTGGCCGGGCGATACAATATAGAGGTGGTTGATTTGGTGAAGCATCCTCAGTTGGCCGCAGGGGACCAGATCCTGGCAATTCCCACCCTGGTGCGAAAGTTGCCTCAGCCTCTGCGCAAGATTGTGGGTGATCTTCGCGATACTGAACGAGCTTTAGTTGGGTTACAATTACGGCCCGCCGCTCCGGAAAAGTGAAGCTGAACACGACGCCTCCAGCCGGGAGAAATGAGATGGAGAACCAGCTACCGGGAATGAACGTCCACTTGATGGAAGAAGCCGAACAAACTTTGCGTGCCATCCGCGATGGTGCGGTCGACGCGTTCGTAGTGCAAGAGTTGGAAGGTCATCGGGTCTACACACTCGAGGGCTCTGATCTTCCCTACAGCACTTTGGTGGAGAGAATGCAGCAGGGGGCTGCCATGCTCGACGCCAGTGGATTTTTGGTTTACGCGAATCTTAGCCTGGCGCAGTTACTTGGAGTGGAGCGCGAAAAACTGATAGGGCTTCCGCTTACAACGTTTTTGGCTCCCGAAGATCATCCCACCTGTTTGAAGCTAATACGCGAAGCTCAAGTTGGCTCCAGCGAAGGTGAACTGCATTTGCATCGCGGCGGGGATTCCATTCCAGCGCATGTCTCCTTGTGCCTCTTGTCTCGCGATAAATCTGCAATCGGAGTTTTGATCAGCGACTTGACCTCCCGAAAAGAACAGGGAGAGCTGGCAGCGCGCTTTCAACGCATGCAGGATGATGAGCGGAAACGCATCGCCCGTGAACTCCACGATAGCGTCGGGCAATTGCTGGCAGCGATTGGAATGAACATCAGTGTCGTGCAATTGCGATCCCACAAGCTTGATGCGGAAGCAGCGAGAGCGGTGTCTGAGAACGCGATGCTGGTTGAGCAGGTTTCGCGAGAGATTCGCACCATCTCTCATCTGCTTCACCCGCCTTTGCTCGACGTGGCCGGACTGGTGTCAGCGCTGCGTTGGTATGTGGACGGATTTTCTGAACGCAGCAAGATAAAAGTAGATCTCGATATTCCCTCTGACTTTGGTCGTCTTCCCGACGAAGTTGAAATTGCTATCTTCCGCATCGTGCAGGAATGTTTGACCAATATCCATCGCCATTCCGGAAGCGATTCGGCGACCATTTCTTTGACCTGGGAAAATGACGGCCTCACTGTCCAGGTGAAGGATAACGGCAAAGGAATTCCAAAAGACAGGCAGCGAGAACTGCTGGAATCAGGTCGCGCCGGAATCGGCTTTGGCGGTATGCGGGAGCGTCTCAGGCAGCTCAATGGCAGTCTGGATATTCAGTCTGAGGGGCGCGGAACTACGGTCATCGCGAAACTCAAAGTTGCATGACAGACCGGTGACTTGTTCACTTTCCAATGCAGAAGGTGCTGAAGATAAGGCTCAAGATGTCTTCGGTAGTAGTGGCCCCAGTAATCGCATCGAGCGGACGCAAAGCGCTGTAGAGATCCAGCAGAATCATTTCGTGCGGGATTTTGCCGGTTACTGCATTGGCGGCAGCCTGAAGAGCAACCAGTGAGTCCTGCACAAGTCCCTGATGGCGCACATTCGTAAGAAATCCACTTTCTGCTTGTGCTCCGGTTTCCCCTCCGATGTGGCGCAAAATTTCCGCTAGTAGTTCGACGATTCCCTGCCCGGTCAGCGCCGAAACTTCCATCGCGGCAAATTGCCCAACTAGAGCCGACCAGCCGCCAGTGGAACCCAGGTCGCATTTATTCGCTACAACAATTGCTGGCCGACTTTGCACTTGCCGCGACAATGCATGGTCTTCAGGGGTCACCGTCTGCGAAGCGTCGAACACCACTAAGACCAGATCGGCATCCGCCAGAGCTTCGATGGATTTCCGGATACCGATCGATTCCGCCTCATCGAGAGCCTCGCGGATGCCCGCCGTATCGACCAACTGCACCGGAATGCCGCCGATGGCGACAGTTTCACTTACCAGATCTCGCGTAGTGCCCGGAGTTGCCGTAACGATGGCCCGCTCGCGCTCAACCAGCCGGTTAAACAAACTGGACTTTCCCACGTTCGGCCGGCCAACAATCGCCAGCGTCAGTCCCTGATGAACAATCTTGCCGTAGGCAAAACTGGCGGCAAGCTGCTCCAGCGGCAGACGCACCGCAGAAATGCGTTCCAGGATGAGATGGTCAGGCATGACTGAGACGTCGTCCTCGGCGAAATCGACTCCAGCCTCAAGCACCGCAATCAACTCGACTAATTTTTGTTTGATCGGCTGCAACCGCCGGGAGAGAGCGCCGTCGAGTTGCTGCGCGGCTACCTTTGCTTGATACAACGTCTGCGACTCAATAAGGTCGCGCACCGCCTCTGCCTGCGCCAGATCGATGCGGCCATTCAGAAAAGCGCGCATCGTGAACTCGCCCGGCTCCGCGAGCCGCGCTCCAGAAGCGATGCAGAGTTCAACGATATGCCGAAGTACGACGGGCGAGCCGTGAGCGGAGATTTCGACGATGTCATCCGTAGTATAGGAATGAGGCTTGGCAAAATATGTTACGACGACTTCGTCGATGCGCGTGGGAATACCCGCCCCTTCGGCAGACTCTGAACAGCTGCCCGGCTGTCCGGCTGTTCGAAGCCCAGCGGTTTCTCCATTCATTTCGATGAGTTCCCCGAAGATGGCGCGTCCCGGCTCCATCGCATGTCTCAGTCTCAGTAATGGTTTGGCAATTTCTACAGCTTGCGGGCCAGCTATCCGCACAACCCCGATTCCGCCACGGCCTGGGGGCGTGGCAATCGCGACAATCGTGTCATCTACGTTCACGGGCCGATTGTAGCGGTTACACTGGGGCAATCACTAGAGCGCGATACCGAAACAGAAATGGTTCAGCGGGAAAATGCAATTTTAGGGTTAAGAGAGGCCAACCTTGTCCGTTGCCGACGAGCTACTGAAAGCCAATGAAGAATTTGTTAAAAGCTTCAACCTGGGGGAACTCGAGGTCCGTCCGCGGCGCCGCCTAGCGGTTCTCGCCTGCATGGATTCCCGAATCCTGTTCGAACGTTGCCTGGGATTGAAGCCGGGCGACGCGCACATGATCCGCAACGCCGGCGGGATTGCCACTGAAGACGCGCTGCGCTCGCTGATCGTCTCGCATCATCTGCTCGACACGCAGGAGTTCATCATCATCAACCACACCGATTGTGGGCTGCTTAAGGTGAAGGAATACGAACTGAGAGCGCATCTGACGGATAAGATGGGCGCTATTGCAAGCGAACCTTCCCACTTCTTTGGCTTCGACGACCTTGAGACCAACCTGCGTCTGCAGGTTCAACGTGTGAAGTCGCACCCGTGGATTCCAAAGCAGATTCCGGTGAGAGGGTTTATTTATGATGTGAAAACAGGAAAACTGAGGGAAGTGGCGGCGGAGCGATGATTTTAGTGGGCGACCACTTTTTCGATCTCCGCGCGCAACTGGTCGTAGGGCAACGCTCCCGGATGATACATGGCCACCTTGCCCGCGCGGTCGAGCAGCACGAGTGTCGGCGTGGTCGAAGCGCCGTAAACGTCGAAGTTGTGCTTGCTGATGGGAACTGGCATGTCGAGCAGGCCCGAATAGAAGCGATGACGCACGGCATCAATGTAGGCAAGTTCATCGCTGGGCGCTGCATTTTCCACTTGCGCGGTGTATCCGTAGAGCCGGGTCGGACCGAGCACGGTTAATCCCTTGGAAGCAAATTCCGACCGTAGCTGGGTGATGATCGGAGCCTCCGCCTTGCAGTCCACGCACCAGTGCGCCCAGAAGAAAAGCAGCACCGGCGACCCCTTCAGCTGAGTGAGCGATGGCGGCTTCGATCCGAGAAACTCCTCCGTTCGAAGCGGCGGCGGGAGTCGCCCCTCGAACGAAAGCAGATTCAGATTTTTCTGCAAACGCTCCTGGATGGAAGTATTGCGATAGGTCTGAATTGCGGCCTGCAGCACCGCGACCGCCTGGGCTTTCTGGCCCTTTTCCTCGAGCGTCTGCGCCTGCACTTCGATCGCTGCGCCCACAGCGGTCGCTACGTGGGGTTCGGCATCGAGCGGACGACGTTTGAGTTGCTCTAACGCGAGGGCTTTGGTTTGTTTCGCGTAAGCCGCTGCTTGGTCGTAATCGCGGGCATTGAGCGCTGCCCGCGCCATCCATGAGTATGCCTCGATATATTCGGGGGTGACCCCATTTTGCGCCCGGTACGTCCTGAGATCGGATTCAGCCGCCTGAAAGCTGTTTCGATTCAAAGCACCAATTACATCTTCAACAATGCCGGCTGAAGCCGAAGTCAGAAAGGTGACAATCAAAAGAAAAACACTCCATCGCATACTGTCGATGATCTACCTTTTCCCGCCTGAATGGCAAATCAGAGCAAACACCTGAGTACTCCAACTCCATGCAACAAAAAGACTTAACCGTTTTCTGGATGAATTTGGGTAGCAATTTGGCGGCGCTTGAAATACAATTCGTGTGCGCTTGACTTTAGAGTTCCTCGCAGTATTCAGTTTCTCCGCTTACCGGCGCGTGACCTGCCTGCAGAAGAACCCTTCCAAAGTTTTAGCGCTATATCACACAAAGGAACATAGCAACACATGGAAACAGGAACGGTGAAGTGGTTTAACGATGCCAAAGGCTACGGTTTCATCAGCCGCCAGAACGGCGAAGATGTATTTGTGCACTTCTCGGCCATTCAGGCGAGCGGCTTCCGCAGCTTGCAAGAAGGTCAGCAGGTGCAATTTGACGTGGTCAAAGGCCCGAAGGGCTGGCAGGCCGAGAACGTGAAGGGTGCCTAAATCACTTCGCAGTCGACAATTTAAAAAGGGGCGGCCAGGGATGGCCGCCTTTTGATTTTTAGGATAATGAGATACCTGCTCAACTCACTGCTTCGCGTCGCGAATCAGCACCACGTCCGAATCAGTATGCCCGCGCACCAGCGCCAGTTGCTTGCCGTCGAATGACCAGTGGAAATCGTAAATGCGCTCAGACGTAAAATCGGTTATCTGTTTGCCTTTGGATCCATCAAGCGGCTGCAGCCAAAGATTATCCACGCCGTTCTCCCGCGTTGGATAGACAATTCCTTTGCCATCATGGCTGAAGCGGATGAGCCCGATGCGCAGCTTTTCAAAATCGAGCTTCTTGGTTTGCCCGGAGTCCGTGTTCACTAACACCAGCGTGTCCTTGTGCCCCAGCGCATGTTCGAGCGTGGCGAATGCAGCCAATTTGCCGTCCGGAGAAACATCGAACTGACTGTCGCTGATCGCGAGACTCGATACTGGCTGCGAAACTCCACCGTCGATCGGCACTCGCGCCAAAGTTGATTCCGCTTTCTGATCGATGTAGTATGCCCACCGGCCGTCGCTCGAGCAGAGGGGGAGAGTATCGCGTTTACCGGAGGTAATCTGCTTCAAATTGCCGCCCGACGCATCCATGCGCCAAATGTTCACCTCGCCCATGCCTCCAGGCGAGAGCAGCTCAAAAACCGCGTAACGGCCATTTGCACAAGCCGAAAAATCTCCGGCGGCCTTTCCCTGCTCCGGGGTTAGGGCGCTTCTGTTACCGGTTGCGGGATCGATTCGCGTGAGTACATTTCCCTGATCCCCCATCAGTTGATTATCGGCCGTCCAACTGAAATTGGTGTTGGAGCGGGCCGATCCCACCACATGGGCGGCGGCTGCGGAGCCCGACGTTACAAACAAGTTCCAGCGCTCTTCGCTCAAAATGGTCACCAATGCGCGTCCATCCGCGGCGACGCTCACGTCGGAGTACGTGTTGGTGTCATGGGTGATCGGAGAAATTTTTGTCGCGGGATAAGAAACGAATCCGATCTGCGTCTGATGAAGATTGACCGGATCTCTCAGAAGTCCGAGCAAGCCGCTGCCGTCAGGCATCCAAACCGGAGATGCGAAGATCTTATCCTCGCCTTTGAAAAACCCCTCGCGCTGCCCGTCGGCGATATTCACGGCGACAAGGCTTTGCACGTAGCCGGCGCGCACTTCGTTGCAAACGATCGTTTTTCCGTCGGGAGACCAAGCCGGAGATGACAGGCCCTCTGCCATGGAGCCGCTGGCCAGCGGCTTCTCATCGGCCTCGCCGCCATCGACCGGACGAACGATGAGCTGATATTTTCCTTCCTCCGGATTGTCATAGCGCATAAAGGCGACTTGTTTGCCGTCAGGGGAAAATGTAATGTTGGAATCCACGTCCTCGGCCAGTTTTTGCGGCGAGCCGCCCAGCAGCGCGGAACGGTACAAAAATTTCAGTTCCGGATTTCCCGGATCGCTGCGCACAAAATAAAAATAGTTTCCGTCCGGAGAAAAAATCAGGCCGTTGTAATAAACGTCGGCGGGAGGTTGCACCTCAGTATTGCTGTTGGTCGGGACGTTCCTAAGCCATAGACTTGCTAAGCCATTCTTCCGCATCAAGCTCAGAATGTATTTACCGTCCGGAGAGATCGCGGCGAGAACTGCGTCTCCTGTGTCGGTCACTTTGGTGACGGAAATATCCTGGAATGGAGCGGTGCGGGTGCGGCTTATGAAGCCGTAGATTCCGTACGCTGCGGCCGCCGCCAGCACGAGCACGATTGCAGCAATGAAGCCGGTGCCGAGCTTGTTTTGACGCACTGCGGTAATTACCGCAGCGCTGCTGGAGGTTCGCTGCGCAGGCACACGCTCAGCAGACACGGCCGAAGGAGGAGTTACCGGAACTGACCCGACACTGGTCGGCGCCGCCTGCGCTGGCTTGCGCCCTGATTCCACGTCCCGTTTCAGTCGTTTCAGATCACCCCGCAAGTCGGCCGCAGATTGATAGCGCATGTCGCGCTCTTTTTCCAGGGCCTTGCCAACAATTTCTTCCAGCTTCGGTGGCAGCGCGGGGTTCAACTGCTGCGCGGGAGTAGGATCGAGTTCAAGAATGGCATGGAAAACTACGGCCGACGTTGCCCCGGAAAAAGGCAGGCGCCCCGTCGCCATCTGGTAGATCACCACACCCAAAGAAAAGAGGTCGCTGCGGGCGTCGATCTGTTCGCCACGCGCTTGCTCTGGCGACATGTAAGCGATCGTCCCTACGGTGGCGCCCGGGCTCGTCAGGTGCAAATCTCCGTGCGATTCCTGTGTCGCTCCGATGGTCTCCATCGCCATTTCCGGGCGAGTCAGCTTGGCCAAGCCGAAG
>DASRWO010000242.1:0-2035 GCA_035654555.1 Candidatus Deferrimicrobiaceae bacterium
AGCGCAACTCGAAGCGCACGATTCCATATATCCGTCGACTGCAACCGTAGAGCGCAGGGAGAAGTCATCATGAGGGGCGGCATCGCGATCGAGGACTAGCCGAAGGATATGGACTGGCCGAACTTCATCCGAATGGAGTGCCTTCATGCGCAAGCGGATGCTCACGGATTCTCGATACCCATCCCCATGCGGATCACTTTTCCGCAGCCGCGTATCTCAAGGAGAGGACGGGCGCGAAGACGGCGATCGGAGAGCGCGTCACCGACGTGCAGCGGCTCTGGAAGCGATTGATCAGTTCGTGCGATTAAAATTCAATTATTCGATATTGGATTCGAGAGCCTCGCACTGAGACCTTACGCCTATCGATAAGCTGGACCTACGCAGACTATAGTGGATCACACCGGCGTTACCCGACACGTGTCCGATGCGAACGATGCTGAGGGGCTCCCCAAGGCAGAAGAACGGTTCACCGACAGCAAAGGACACTTGCTCTACCCACAGCAAGTGTCTCATTTTTGGGGCGCCGAGCGATTGAGGTATGGCTTACCAAATCCAGCGTTATCCTGCCGAATTGATCGACGTGGTACGTCTGACTGCTGGCGAACGTGTCGTTATCCGGCCTGTCTTGCCGCAGGATCGAGAGCTCCTGAACGCGTTCTTCCATGGTCTCTCCGCTGACGCGCGGTGCAGTCGGTTCATGCATCCCGTCAGTGAGCTGTCTTCCGAATTATTGCGGCAATTCACGCAGGTGGACTATGCCAATCATGTCGCGCTCGTTGCCGAAGTCTTCGTCGATGGCTGCGAAGTTGTGATTGGAGAGGCGCGCTATGCGCGGGCGGCCGACGCCTCGTCAGCAGAATTTGCGATATCGGTGGCCGACTCCTGGCAGGGTAACGGCCTCGCAAAACTGCTCTTGGGCAGACTTGAACGCTTCGCGTCAGAGGCCGGCGTTCGTCAGATCACGGCTGAGACGTTTGCTAGTAATAAGAGAATGTTGGCGGTGGCAGCAAAAGCTGGCTTCAAGATTTCTGCGAGTCTCGGCGCGCCGGGCGTAATGCGGCTTGAAAAGAGACTGGCTCCGCTGCAGCAGAGACCGAAATGACGCCCGATACCAAATGTAATCGCGCTATCCGCTACGACGGCGCCGGCCGAGGGTCCTCCGACGATCCCAATTTTGCGAACGGTGGAGTGAGCGAGGCCGCCCCGGCATTGGCAGCAGATCGAGCGCTCGAGTCGCCCGCTTGGGGCCTGCTGCTTGTGGTGGCGACCGCCGTTGGTTGGGGCCTCGGTTGGCCCATGATGAAGATCGCCATGCACGATTGGCCGCCGCTGTTCGCCCGCGGCTGTGCCGGGCTAGCTGCCGCGCTCGGCCTCGCCACCATCGCGGTGTTGCGGGGACAGAACCTCTTACCCTCGCGCAGCCTAGCGTCGCGGCTCGCCCTCGGGGCGGCAATTAATGTGTTCGCCTGGATGGGCTTCACAGCCTTGGCGCTGCTGTGGCTTTTGGTGGCACAAGCTGCGCTGCTGACTTTCTCCATGCCGATCTGGGCGACGTTGCTCGCTTGGCCGATCCTTGGGGAGCGTCCCAGGTTGCGAAGTGTGATCGCGCTGTGCCTCGGCGTGGCCGGATTGGTCCTCCTTATGGGAGCAAATTTGGGAGGCGGGATCGAAACGTTTCCGGGCGTGGCGCTCGCCCTTGCCGCGGCCATCCTGTTCGCCCTAGGCGCGGTCACCTCCCGGGCGCCTATTCCACTGCCGCCGATGGTCTCAACCGCGTGGCTGATCGGCCTCGGTTCGGCGGCAATGATCGTCGTTGGCTTGACCCTCAACGGGTCGGAGATCAGGCCGCTGAGCTTCGCTGGAGCAGGCGGGCTCGCCTACCAGGCGGTGTGTTCCATGGCTCTCTGCTATCTCTCGTGGTTCGCTGCCCTTGAGCGTGTTCCCGCAGCGACGGCATCGACCGGGCTTCTACTGGTCCCGGTTGTCGGCGCGCTGTCTTCCGCTGCGATTCTCGGTGAAGCACTAGGTTTCCGGG
>DASRWO010000243.1:0-5743 GCA_035654555.1 Candidatus Deferrimicrobiaceae bacterium
GCGGGTGAAAGCACGCAAGGATGAAATCTCCGGGAAATCGAGCAGGGGAGTGGAATCGATGCTCAGGAACACGCCGAACTGCACGGTGTATCAAGGGCAGGCGCAATTCGAATCGCCGAACGAGGTGCGGGTGGGCGAGGAGTCGCTGACGGCGTCGCAGATTTTCATCAACGTCGGGGGGCGCGCGGCGATACCGCCCATGCCCGGCGTAGCGAGCACACCTTATCTGACCAATTCCACGCTGCTGGACCTCGATACTCTGCCGCGACATCTCGTCATTGTGGGTGGTGGTTATGTGGGGCTGGAATTCGGGCAGATTTTCAGGCGCTTCGGCAGCGAGGTGACCATCATCGAGAAGGCTTCGCACTTGATCGGCCATGAAGATGAGGACGTATCAACCGAAGTGCAGGCGATCCTCGAGCGCGAGGGCATTCAGGTGCGGCTCAACGCAACCTGCATTGAGTTGATGACTCACGGAGAAGAGATCGGGGTGCGCGTGGATTGCACCGAGGGCGCGCCGGAGGTGAGCGGGTCGCACTTGCTGCTGGCAATGGGCCGGACGCAGAACACCGACGACCTTGGTTTGGAAAAGGCCGGGGTGACACGCGATGCTCGCGGGTACATCGTGGTAGACGATCAACTGCGCACCAATGTTCCTGGCATCTGGGCGCTTGGCGATTGCAACGGACGGGGAGGATTCACGCACACCTCTTATAACGACTTCGAGATCGTCGCCGGCAACCTGTTGGACCATCTTTCGGGGAAAGATACGCGCAGCGTTGCGGATCGCATCCGCGCCTACAACCTTTATATCGATCCTCCGCTCGGGCGATGCGGATTTACCGAGCATGAAGCGCGTGCCTCCGGACGGCATGTGCTGATCGGGAGGCGGCCTATGACACGCGTTGGCCGGGCGGTTGAGAAGGGCGAGACCCAGGGGTTCATGAAAGTGTTGGTGGATGCGGACTCGAAACAGTTCCTGGGAGCGGCCATTCTCGGCACGGGAGGCGATGAAGTCATTCACTGTGTGCTGGATATGATGTATGCCCGAGCGCCGTACACTGTGATGCAACGGGCGATGCACATTCACCCCACGGTCTCTGAACTGCTTCCGACCATGCTCGGCGAATTGCAGCCTCTTTGACGAAGGACAGAGAGGGACGAGAAGGTTCTCCGCTTTTTTTGATGCCGCTTCGGGATAATTTGCACGTGACCGCAAAGACCGCGTGGCTGTCTGCTCGTCGAAACAGAGCATCGCACTTGGGTCAACTTCCTCTCGCGCAGCGGAATTAGGAAGCCGATCAAGCCGCTTGTGGAATCGGATTTTCCTCAAACAAGCGGGCGACCATGGCAGAGTCGAGGTACGCACGAACGCGCACAATGACTTCGTCCTGGAAGTAGACTACCCAGCAGTAGCGATTATCGAAGCGCATTCCATTCTTGGCGGTTGCCAGAGAATGAAGCTCGACCACCGCCTCATCGTCTTTAACGAGCAGGTGCTCCGTTTGAAGCTGGGCGCCCTGCGGAAGAACCTGACCCAGCTTGGTGAAGGTGCCTGCGATGAACGCCTGCTTGCTGAGGTAGTGACCGGCCAGGGGGTGTGTGCCCATCACGATCCAGTCCACGTGGTCAGCTACATGTTTGAAAAAGCCAGTGCCGTCGCCGGCTTCAAGTCCCTTGAAGATCTCGCGAACTCCGTCGGGTGTAATAGCCATTTGAATTTCTCCTTTTTCCTTCACGATCTTTTCTCTTGCGATCTGTCTTTCGCAGCTTTTCAGGCAGCTTTCGATGACGATGGTGTCCCGCGGCCTGCCTCGACGTTGCCGAGGAGTTTCATCAGGTCCTTGACCTGGATGTTTTCCACCGACCGCACGGCATCCTTGATCTCACTAGATAGGCCCTCGTCGACGCGGCCGGCGACGAGCCTGTCGAACTTCTCGATGGAGTCCTCCCACGTGAAGGGATGGGAAGCGAGACCGGGGTAGTCCAGAACCTCGTGTTCGATTATTTTCCCATCCCGTAGCCGGACGGTGATCTTGGCGGGCATCTCCGCGGGATATTCGTCCGTGTATTCTTGGTTCGGTCGGACCGAAACCTTCTTCAACAACGTCTGCACGTCGGGCTTGATGATGCGATCCGGCTTGAATTGCGCCGGCATCACGTCGCCGTCAAGCAGGGCGACGGCAAGCAGGTACGGCAGGCTGTGATCCGCCTGTTCCTTGGTGCGGATGACTTTGTCCATCCCGTAGAGGCCACCGCCGGCGAAGTCGTAGGCGAGTTGGAACACATCTGCCTCAATCGAGACAACCCTGGTTGGGTCGATCTTGTTTTGCCTGGCGAGTTCGACCATGCAATGGACCGCCGACTGCGTGTGGATCATAGAGTTGTACTTTTTGATGGTGCTCCCCACGACGCCCTCGTACCCCTGCTTGTCCCAGTCGATGTTGATCTTCATCCTCAGGAGGTGATCAATGCCCAGCGGGCCCTCGATCACTTGCAGCGGTCCCTCTACGCCACGGCGTGCGAGGAACAGCGCGTTCATGGCGCCGAGCGCCGACTGCGCCGAGGCGAGGCCTTTCCACTGCGACAGCGGCTTCGCACGAACGACCGCGAATGAGGCATCGCTGACGGCAGCCATCGCGATAGCGTTCGCAATTTGCTGCTCGCTTAGACCCAGCAGCCGGCCGGCGGCGGCGTTGAGCGAGAAGGCCAGTTGCGAGGTGTGGTCGAAGCCGCTGCTCATGAAGTTGGCGTGATCGACAAAACGGGATTGCACCGTGTAGCCCAGTGCCACCGCGAGCATCAGATCGCGGCCGCTGCCGCCCACGTAGTCGGCGATGGTGAGCGCCACGCCGAAATTGTCTGCCGTATGGCAGGTTTCGGTTTGAGCAAGGAAATTGTCCATGAAGTCGACATAGCGCACGAGAGCGGTGTGCCAGAAGGCTGCGTAGACCGGGTTCGCGTGTCCGCTGCCGATCAGCGAGCACGAGCCGGTGCCGCCGAACTCCGCCACCTGCTCGCGACAGGCCTCAACCGGACCAGCGCCCAGTGCGGCGATGCAGCAGCCCAGCGAGTCTAGGATGTGAATTGGTAACTGCCTGCGCGACTCGGCCGAGAGGTCGGCGAAGGAAGCGCGGGCGGCATACTTGGCGAGGGCTTCGACTTGGGTCATGGTTGGAATCCTCCGTTTCTTGTGGGTCAGTTCATTTGTTTAGGATGTCAGGGCGATGAAAATCCCCATGGTAACGGCTGAGCCCATCACGCTGAGGAGCACGGCGGAAGCGGCCTCCGCCTGTGCCACGCGATATTGGAGAGCAAACATGATGACAATCGGCATGGCCGGGATGGCCGTCGTCAGCACTGCCTGGCTGACAATGGGATTGCCATAGCCGAGCCATCGAAAACCACCCAGGACCAGGGCGGGCTGAGCAATGTTTTTCAGGAATACCAGGAACAAGACCTGCCGGGTGACCTTGATTGTGCCGGATGCAAGCACGATTCCGGAGGCGAAGAGGGCGACGCCTCCGGATGCGTGTCCCAGCAGGGAAAGCGAGTGAACGATGAGTTGAGGAATGCGGAAGCCGCTCAGCACGATAACGAAGGCGAGAACGGGTGCCCAAACCATCGGTTCTTTGACAGTTTCCGCGAGTTTGGCAGCGAAAACCGAGGCGTGCGAGCTGGGGAAAGACGCCGAATGCTCTCCTGCCTGTGCGGCGGGAGTGTTTTGCTGTGGCTCTCTCCCTGTCGCATCCAATGCGAGAAGCAGGATCGTGACGGGCACGACCGTTAGGTTGATGACGAGACCGCCTATCGCGATTGGAATGGCGCTGAGCCGTCCGAAAAGATCGCCGAGGACGGCTGGACCTACGAAAGGCACTGCTGGCGCGGAAGCCGTCAGCGCGGCCAGCGCGCTGGTGCTGACCTGGAAGCGGAAAATGAAACGACAGAACAGAAACACTACACCGTACAGACCGACGATGGCCAAGCAGAGCGAGATGAGCAGCGGGGCGTCCTGGCTCAGCGCGGTACGCGGTGTGCTAACCGTTCCAGCAAAGAGAGCCAGCGGGACGGCGTAAAGCAACACCATCCGGTTCAGGATCGATGCATCCTTCGACGCAAAATCGTGGCGCCAGGCCGCCACGAAACCGAGCAGGAAGGTGACAACCATTGGAAGGAGAGCGGCCAAAACGGTGTTTAGCACGGCCTTGTCCTTGGACGAAGAAATGCGTTAGCCAAGTCGAGTCAGGGGAGTCCACATGCGTTCCTTTCAGCGTCAGGTGTGGTGCAACAAGTGAAGCTGTCGAGGTAACAAGTGCTCCCTCCGACTCCCGTGTGAGATTCGCCACAATCAGTCTTGGATTCAGGAAGAAATGTCCTAATTCTCGTGCATGACGACTTTGATTTGAGCCCGCCTATGCGTGCAACGCCAGGCTGGTGCTGTTCGCATGCTCTTGCGCTTCTTCGGACTCAGCGTCCTTGCCCTTGAGATAGGCGAGCATCACATCGAGCCATTCGTGACCAAGCCTGAAAATTTAGCGCTTGACCCATATGGCGTTTGCACTAACTTCCGCATGGCCGACAAACTGGGACCTGACTGGATTCGTCAACACTTGCGCGGTTGCCCGGCCCAAATTCCCACCCGAGGACGTGATTCGTTTCGGGTAGTCGACGCGATCCTCAAATCAGAGGCGTGGCACGTTGCTGCAGCTCTGATGCTAGTTAAGAAACCACTCAACCAGTCGTTGCAGAGTCGCTTTGCCCTTCGCCAGGCTCGCTTCGGATTCCTGACGATCTCGATTCCACGCGTTGTCAACAATCACACTGCGAAGTTCTCGAACGCCAATCAGTCGCAACCAGAAGTCGAGGTAAGGTGCCTGGTGGTCGAACGAGGGAGGTATAGGAGTGCCTGCAAGATAACGCGAACCCCGTGTATAGACTGCGATTGCCTTCTCCACCTTCAAGAGAGGGCCGTACTGTTTGCCGTCGTAGGTAAACAGATAGTTTCGCTGCGCCACGAGATCAATCAATTGTTTGAGCTTGTAGGGCAGGCCGAAGTTCCACATTGGAGTTCCTACGACGATTCGGTCGGCGTTCTGAAACCGTCTAATCAACGATTGAATACACTCCCATACCTTGGACTCCGCCTTAGTCATCGTTTCGTGCTTCACCGCTTTGTACTTCGCTCCAATTGCCTCGGAGTCGAACTCCGGTAGCCGTTCATGCCATACGTTCAACGTATCCACGACGATCGAGGTGTTGCCGGATTTGCACGCTTCGATGAATGATTTCGTGAGGGTGATCGAATCGGAAGATTCACCTCTTGGTGACGATTGAATTTCGAGTAGTTTCACTTTGGTCCCTCCAGGTGTGGGGGCTCCGACTCGAAATCGGTGGACAGGCTGAGTTCTTTCCACGCCCTCGCTTCTTCTAATCGTGCAAGGTCGTTCTTCTCCGCGCCGTTGTACGCATCGCTGCCGAGCAAGAGTCGCAATGGAGGTTTCTGTTCCTGCGTCAGCCGCACGATCGCTTGAGCCGCCTTCTTCGGGTCTCCGGGCTGCTTACCGTTATAGGCGCGCTGAAACCTGGCCGTTGCTCCAACAGTCGAGTCGTATTCGGGATGCCCTTCGCTCAGCTTGGTGGAACTGCCAGCGAAGTCCGTGCGGAAGCCACCCGGCTCGATGATCGTGACCTTGATGCCTAGCGGTGTCACTTCGCGCGACAACACCTCGGAGAAACCTTCTAC
>DASRWO010000244.1:0-6713 GCA_035654555.1 Candidatus Deferrimicrobiaceae bacterium
TTCACCTTAGCCCCCACTTCATCCAAGAGAATCTATAGAGTCGTGGATTCCAGCATGCGCGGTATTCTTGATTCGCTCTTATCGCGATCAAAAAAATGGTCCCGCGACCCGAAGTCGTGCGTGGTTGCGCAACGGCTCGGGGCACGGGACCTTCAGGAGGACTCGTTTTTACATACCGGGTTTGTCTCCGTTCGCAGTAGTGCCATGCATCACGCGGAACGTTGTTCCACCGTTGGACCACACCAGCACCAAAGCGTCTTGCCCTTGCGGCACAGCGGACAACGCGCTCTGCACGTCGGACGCACTCTGCACCGGCTTGCGATCGACTTGCACGATCACGTCACCGCGCTGTAGACCGGCGTCGTCAGCGGAACTTCCCGGCTGAACCTGCTCGACCACTGCGCCATGCAGGTCATTGGACGCCTGCAGTTGCTGACGCAATTCAGGAGTCATATCCGCGAGGCCGAGACCCCAGCGAGCTTTGCCATGACCGTTGCTGGCAACCTGGTTGCCTTGATTGTCGCGGCTGCCCATGGCTTCGAGCGTCACCGGAATGCTGACCGGTTGGCCGTTCCGCAGAACTTCCAACTTGATCGTCGTATTGGGCTGCTTCTGTCCGACTTCGATCTGAAGCTGGCTGGCATCGCTCACTTTCTGACCGTTCAGCTCAGTGATGACGTCGCCGATTTTCAAACCAGCTTTCGCTGCCGGAGATCCGTCTTCGACCTGGCTGACCACGGCCCCTTCATTGTTGTGCACGTCGAAGAATTTCGCATTCTCCGGCGTCACATCGCTGATGCCGATTCCCATGTATCCGTGAGTGACTTTGCCGTCACGGATCAGAGCGTCCACCGTGGGTTGAACGATCTGCGTGGGAATCGCGAATCCCATGCCAGAAAAGCTATCCGAGCTCGAGACCAGGAAGGTGTTGATGCCGATCACCTCGCCGCGAGCGTCGACCAACGGTCCGCCAGAGTTGCCGGGATTGATGGCCGCATCGGTCTGAACAAAACTGCCCGGAGCACGGTGATCCTTGGAGAACGGATTTGGCCGATTCAGTCCACTGACGATGCCGCGCGTAACCGTGAACTGGAAGCCAAACGGATTACCGAAGGCGAGCACCGTCTCGCCTGGCCGCAGAGCAGTTGAGTTGCCCCAAGGCACGTTGGGAAGATTTGTGCCATCGATCTTGATTACAGCGAGATCGGTGAGCGGATCGGCGCCAATCAACTTGGCCTTCATAATCCGGCGATCGTTGAGGGTGACGCGAATGTCGACTGCGCCATCGATCACATGGTTGTTGGTGACGATGTAACCATCGGGCGAGATCAGCACGCCGCTGCCAATGCCGTGCTCAATCTGTGTTTGCGGCCTCATCGGATGATTAAAAAAGGGAGCAAACATCGGAGGCACGCCCTCTGGCATAGCGGGCGTTTGACCGTCGGCCATCTCGGCTTTGGAATGGGAAGTTACGGCAACGTTTACGACCGCGGGCGTAACGCGCGCAGCCAGAGTTTCCATTGCCTTATCGAGCGAAAGCAATGCGCCCACGCTGTTGTCGTCGAGCGGCGTAGCGGTGGGACCGACAATCGGCGCCCGGGCAAACGCCGGCTTGGTGAATTCGTAAGCGGTGAATGACATCGCCAGCGCGATGGCCACGATGGGCACAATCAGGCGGCGCGTCAGGAGGGTTTTACTAACCCAGTTTTTCATTTGCGTTTTTCTCCTTGAGTACGACTTTTAGCTTGCAACTAATTATTTAGTTTCTTGAAACGTATAAGTACCCTTGCTTAGGGGCAAACTTGGTTAAGTTGATTTCGGAATAATTTCCTTCTGAACCTGGCGATGAACGGGATGGAATACCGTCAACCGCATGATGCTGATGCTCCACACCTGGCCATCGCTGTCGACTGCTTCGGTTTGAATTACCAGCAACATCGCCTTCGGAGAGCTAACATCAGCGTTAGACTCGGGCGCGCTCCCATTCGCCTCGATCATCTTTGCGTCGGTCATCTTCGCCTCAATCATCCGGGAAGAATTTATCCGTTGCGAAGCATCGCTTTGGCGCGCAGCCACCTCTACACTGGCGACATTTTTTGGCGTCGCAAAATGGTTGTAAATGCTTCGCGATGTTAGTCGCGGGGCCCGGCCAGGAACTGTGCGCGGCGGAATATCGCTGTGAACGGGATGAGCAGCCTGGGTATGCAGCGCGGCAGGAATCATCTTCGCTCCGATGCCGGCTGAATCAAGGGCCGGGATGGCGGCAACTCCGTGGAATGCGGATTCCGAAAACTTAGAACCATTGCCATCAAATGCGACCAGCCTCGGAGCCTGAGGCAGCGCAATCAGACATGCTGCGGAAAATGCGGTGACCACGGCCAGAGCGGGCTTGTAGACTCTAGTCGCCTTGGGGCGCTCGTCATCGAGAATTCGTAGGACCCGTTGCGTTGTCTGTTGCATTCGTCCCGCCACTGCTTGTGCCAAGGCCAAGCCTCGCCGCAAGAAGCTTTTTTCCGCCACCGATACCAGGCACTGCGCATAAGCGCGAGGATTTGAGTTACCGGCCAGTACAAAATCGTCGCAGGCCATCTCCCGTTCGAGCGCCAGGCCCCGTCCGATCCACCAGAACGCGGGATGAAAAAAGAAAAGCGCTCTCATAATTTCCTGTGCCAGGTTCGTCCAGTCATCCCAGCGACGCAAGTGGGCTAACTCGTGCAGCAGAACGGCATTCAATTCGACCGGAGAAAGCTCCTGCAAAATCCATGGTGGAAAAATGATAGCCGGTTTAAAAAAGCCGATCGCTGCCGGGGTGCGGACGCCTTCCGAAGTGCAAACCGCCACAGGTCGGGAGGAGCCGAATTCAGCCAGCGTCTTGCGCAGAACTGGATCAAGACTAGCTGAATCCATGGCGGTACAACTTTGCCTCAAGCGGCGCAGCTGCCAAAAACCAAAACCGATCTTGGCTAAGCCGGCAGATGCGATCAGAGCCCATACTACGAAAATGTCAACCGCGTAGAATCCGGGAAGTTGAAACGCTGAATGCGAGTTGCTTGGCAAGCCAGCACCGCCTAATCCGATGCTTCCGAAAAAAGGTAGCGCGGTTATCGCCACCATCATGGAGAACCATACGGCGAACCGGGTGCTGGAATTTTGGCGGCCACTGACGCGCAATAAGGCCCAGCCAAACATTGCGAGGACGATACCTTCCCCCACGCCGTTCAGCATTCGATCGGCGAAAATCTGTGCCAGAACCTGCCAGTGAGCTGCGAATCCCATCCGATCAGTCGCTCCCTTCGAGCATTTTTCGCAAGCGCTTCAATTCCGCCGCGTCGACCGATTCATCCTTGAGTATGTTCAGCACCAGCAACTCGTGAGAGTCCGCAAAGAAGCGGGTCACCAATCGGCGAATCTCAGACCGGGTCGCCTCCTGACGCTCCACTAGAGGTGCATAGACATGAGCCCGGCCATCCTTCTCATGCTTCACGTAACCTTTTTTCTCGAGAATTCGGATCGTAGTCAGAACCGAGTTGTAAGCCAGCGGCATTTTTCCCGGCAGCTCCTCCAACAGTTGCTGAACCGTGGCTGGCCCCTTCTGCCACAGAATTTCCATGAGCCTCAGCTCAGCTTCGGTCAGGGTCGATGATTTTCTGGGGGGCAAAACCATCCCTCCTTATATGAATCTCTGTCCACAAACAATTGGACGTTTCAGATATTGGATTGTCAACTAGTAAATTAGTTGCATGGGATTGTAGGATGGTTGTATGGACCGCCGGTGCCGAAATCCTCGCGTTGACTTAAGGGGGTATTTACTAGGTCATTGTTGGTCGCGAGGGTGGAGCAGGTGCGAGATCTGTGACGGGTGAGTGCGTGGTCTTCTTCCGAACCCTAATCCATCCTCTTGTTCACGAGTATCTTGACATCGACATGCCGGTTGAGCTCTCGGCCCTCCGCATCGCGGTTGCTGGCGACCGGTTGCTTGCTGCCGTAGCCGACCGGCACCAGAATGCGCTGCATCGGTATGTTCTTCACGTCACGGAAATAGCGGGCGACAGAATCCGCGCGTTCTTCGCTAACCTTGCGGTCGGTTTCGCTGGTCAGGGTATTGGAGGAGTAGCCAGCGATCTCGATCATGTAACCATCGAGCGGCTTCGCGATATCAGCGAGATTGGAAAGGTCCTTGATCGCAGCCGGATCCAGCACCGCCGAATCTTTAGCAAAGAAGACGTCTACCTCAAATTCGTTCTTGTAGCCGTCCGAACCGGCTGCCGCGGCTTGGCTGGTTTTTTGCTCCACGGCAAAGCTGCCGAGTGCAGCAAACAAAAGTAGCGAGCTCGCGCCGAACAGCATGTTGCGTTTCCACTTGCGAACCTTAGGTTTCACTGCGTACCTCCACGTTGATTGCTGCTAGCTTCTTGAATGCAAGAAGAGTGCCACTCGACCAAAGTGCTTGAGGAGTGCAGACATAGTAGGATCGACGCGAAAACAGATTGCGATGTGCCGAGCTGACGGGCATAATCTGCGTCGCTATTTGGACACTGCGACGGTCGGCTGTCACTCGTTTGTGGGTTCGGAGTTTTGTATTCGTAGGATGCGGTGGCGGATCAATCTAGGGAGCTCAAATACTTTTGCAATAATCGGCAAACACGGCGCCACTTCGGAGACACTCGATATTACATGCAGGTATGATCCGAAAGAGTAGAGGGAGCCTATGGCTGAACTCGGCAAAGTGCTGGTGCTGCTTGGCATAGTCATGGTGGCTGCGGGCTTCGCGTTTATGCTGCTGGGGCGCATGCATTTTCCCATCGGCCGTCTGCCTGGGGATTTTCTTTTTCGCGGCAAAAACACGACGGTATATTTTCCCCTGGCCACCTCGATTGTGCTGAGCATACTGGTCTCATTGGTGCTCTACCTGATTCGGTATTTTCGCCGATAGGGCACAAAGATTAGCCTCCGTAGAGCAGTGTTTAGGGTCTTGGGCTGTGCAGCAATGCTACAATCCCCGGCATGAAACACCTCCTGCTGGTCTGCGCGCTGCTGGCCGCGCAAGCCACCGCCCCCGAAGTGGAAATTACTGCGGAATCTCATCATCACCTCAGCTTGGAAAATCAATCGGTTCGCGTTTTTGACGTCGAAGTCCCAGCCCATGCAGACACGCTTATGCACTCGCATCGCCATGATTACATCGCCGTAAATCTCGGCGATGCGCAGATCGTCAACGCCGTCAAAGACAAGGCTCCGGTAACGGTGAAGCTGGTAGATGGCCAAACCAGTTTCGCTTCCGCCGACTTCGCCCACATCGCTCGCAATATTTCCGATCAACCCTTCCGCAACGTCACCATCGAGATTCTTCAGGATGAATCTCTCCGGCACTCCCCCGCCCATTGGGACGAAGACCGGGGGCTGAAGGTGCTAGAGGGCGGTACCGAGCAGATTCTTTTCGTCAAAGACGGCATACGCGTCGCGGAGTTCGAACTCCAGCCTGGCGGAGTCGTTCCCATGTACCACCACATCGGGCCGCATCTCTTGGTTGCGGTCTCTGATCTCGATATCCGCAGCGATGTGGAAGGCCAAGGGCCCATGCCGGGACACTTCAAGTCTGGTGAGTCGAAATGGCTGCCGGGCAATTACTCGCACACGATTACAAATACCGGATCGAAACCCGCCAAGTTTGTAACTTTGGAGTTCCCGTAGACTGGGCGCATGCACGTCGCCCGCATCGCCCAACTGCTGCAGCCGTTTCTCTCTCCTGTGCCAGACGCTGGCCATTCTGGGCTGGACGCAAGGTCCGGCGAGGAATCTGCTGTTCTCTCGCCTGCGCAACTCGATCTTATATCGATGTATATCGATATGTTGAAGCATTGGAATGCTCGCATCAATCTAACTGCGATTCGCGACGAGGAAGAAATTGTTACCCGCCACTTCGGCGAATCGCTTTTCGCGGCGCGTTGTCTTTTCCCGGAAGCGGCCTCCCCATCGGAGGCCGAGAGAGGTCGTGTCCGAGTCGCCGACCTGGGCTCCGGCGCCGGGTTTCCCGGGATTCCGATGAAACTATGGGTTCCCAGCATTCAACTCACGCTCATCGAATCAAATCACAAAAAGGCCACGTTCCTGCGCGAAGTCTGCCGATCCCTTACATTGACGGACGTCGATATACAGAATATTCGTGGCGAGGAGGTTGTACAGACTTACGGCACAGTCACGCTTCGGGCGGTAGAGAATTTCGCCGAGGCACTTCAGATCGCGGCCCGACTTATGAGTCCCGAAGGCCGACTGGGGCTGCTGATTGGCTCTTCACAGTTGGAGTTTGCGCGCTCGACTTTGCCGGCGATGGTGTGGCAGCCACCGGTTCCCGTCCCGCTATCACAATCTCGCGTATTCTTGTTGGGGAGAGTCCCGAACCTAGATCGTTAATGGTGGGAAGCAATGTCTAGTTTCAGGCTTGAGGTCTAAGTTTAATCCACAAAAATGCCATCTGAATACCGAGAAGTGGGAGTATATCCCATATGTCCGCACTTGGCGTTGTAAAGCCCCTGGCACTTCAACTATCGATGTTCCAGTCGGAACATTTGGCACCAAAATCTCCGATCGCCTCTGTGTTCCTGCCGGAACACTTAATTATTCTTCGTCCACTCGGCGTGTTCTCGCGAGGAACGGCGACGATTGTTCCTGTCGGAACATTGAACGAGTTTTGCACCGAATTCTTTATTCTGGAC
>DASRWO010000245.1:0-7656 GCA_035654555.1 Candidatus Deferrimicrobiaceae bacterium
GCGAGCAGTGTCACTGGCCACAGCGCTTTACTGGCGACAAATTCCTGGTGAATACCAGCTACAAAGATGACGAACAAAATACGCCTCAGACCGACGTGCTACTGCTGAAGGTGGGTGGCCGAACCTGGCAAGGCTCGGTCGGAATCCACGGTCACCACCTGGCGGACAATGCGCGCATCCGCTACATCTCAACCGACACCGAGCGCCAGACGATCCCTGTGGTCTATTACACCGACGATGCTGGAAAGACGACGGAATTCGTTTCTACTGACGCGAAGCCAACGCAGCAGGAACTGGATAGAGGTGAGCATCGTGTAATGGATTGCGTGGATTGCCATAACCGGCCTACCCACGCCTTCGACCTGCCCGACAACGCCGTGGACAAGCAAATGTCGCTCGGCCATATCAGTCCGGAGCTGCCCTACATTAAGAAGAAGGCGGTTGAGGTATTGAAGGTGAATTATCCGGCACGCGATGTGGCAAAACAGAACATCGTCAGCGAGCTCGATAGCTTTTATCGGACGAATTATCCGGACATCTACCAGAAGCGGCGTGCCATCGTGCAGCAATCCGCCGACGAAGTGGCGACGATTTATTTGCGCAACGTTTTTCCGGACATGCGCCTGACCTGGGGTGCACACCCGAATAATCTAGGACACAACGACTCTCCAGGTTGCTTCCGCTGCCACGACGGCAGCCACACCAGTGCTGACGGGCAGACCATCACGAACGATTGCTCCGCCTGCCACCAGTTTCTGGCAACAGGAGAGGAAAATCCAAAGATCCTCACCGACTTGGGCATGAAGTAAGAGCGAGATGAGGTGAGGAATATCTTGAAAATCGGATGGGCTGCGCTACTGTTTGATCCCACGTTCTGGGTTAGGTTTCGAGTCGACGCCCTGTTCAGCATCACAATGCCTCGTGAGGAACATCACTTCCGATGATTCGCAGTTTCCGTCACGATTACCAACGGCACTTCTAATCTTCTCATCTTCGAAAACGCTCGATACAAGCATTCGTGACTCGGATCACGGAACTTTCGCCAAGAAACCTTCAATGTTGCTGAAGGACAAAGCAAGGGTTCGAGTGTGAGGACCTGAGGTTGCGGAAAAAGGAATTACGAGGCGCAGTTATTCATTATTATGGAGTTCTTGGACTGAAGCACTTTATTGCCAGCCATCCGCTGGGCACGGGATAGGAATGACAGCGGGCCGACAAGTGTCGAAAAAGGGACGCAAGTTTAAGGGACGCAGACATACCAAAGAGACCTGACTGCGTTTTGTAGCTACCCTAGTGTTCGTATATTCCATCACTCTTGGGAAAAGGTAGAAACTGGAGATCAGTTGCTGGTCGACCGCATAAAGGACGCCGTGAATCGAGCTTTAGCAGCCAAAGGCTGGACCCTGGTGGATTCGGGTGGCGATGTCTCTGTCGTGGCGATGGAGATCACGCACAATCAGCAGACTCTCACCACTTTTTATGATGGATTCGGAGGAGGGTGGCGTTGGAGGGGATTCGGAGGGTTCGGGGATTAAACCACGACGACCGAAACCTACAAGGTCGGTTCTCTCATCGTCGATCTATTTGATGCCAAGTCCAAGAACTTAATCTGGATAGCCTCGTCCGGCGACACACTTTCCAACAACGCAGATAAGAACACGAAGAATCTCGACAAGGGCGTGGAGAAGATGTTTGCACATTTCCCCCCAGAGGCGAAGAAGTGATGTTGAAAATGTCGGTGGCGGCGAACACGGGCATTCCTAGTAATGCCCTGCCTCGACTGCGTCCGAACGGTATCTGTCTGCAACCGAAAGGGATGTGCATCGGATGCGGACGAACTCCGGCGCGTTTTCCATGAAACTAATTGGGCGCAAATGGAATCTAAGTCGGAGCGAAGCAGGTGAGAGAATTTGGAGGAAATCCCAGTAGTGAGCCGTAAGGCACCGAGTTGGATCACAACCATTGCGGTCATTTTAGTATGCTTGTCATCGTGTACAGCTTGGTGTCAATACACCCCATCGGTAGGACCCTACAAAGTACTTACAGTCGAGAGCGTTGTCTTGCACGATCCTGCTCGCAATAAAGACATCCCAATCAAGATCTATTATCCCGATGCAGCAGGGCGGTTTCCGGTCATCATTTTCTCCCACGGTGCGTTGGCATCGAAAGATAATTACTGGGCCTTGGGCCAATACTGGGCCAGCTACGGATATGTAAGCATCCATCCTTCTCACGGCGACTCGATTGCCGATGCCGGCTTTCGCGGTACCTTTCGCCAGGCGCTCACCGATCCCCGCCAATGGGAGAACCGCCCGAAGGACATTTCCTTCATCATTGATTCGCTTGCGCATGTCAAAAAGTTTGCTCCCCAACTCGCGGGCAAACTCAATCTCCATCATATTGGCGTGGGTGGACACTCGTTTGGCGCTTATACGGCTGGCCTGATCGGCGGCGCGCAAATTCTGTTGCCGGGAAAAACCGGGCCGCAGACTTTTACAGACAAGCGGGTCTCTGCGGTTGTAATGCTGTCTCCTCAAGGAGAAGGCGTTCTGGGGCTGAGCGCGCACTCGTGGGACGCCGTTCGTGTGCCCATGCTGCTTATGTACGGCTCTCGTGATTTCGGCCCATTTGGCCAGCAGCCAGTTTGGCGAAGTGAGGCATTCGAAAAGGCGCCCGCAGGCAACAAATACAAGGTGGAGCTCATGGGCGGAACGCACATGGGGTTCGCCGGCATTTTTGGAAATGGAGGCCATCGTGCTGAGGTATTCCAATGCGCGCAACTCGAAACACTTGCGTTCTGGGATGCCTATTTGAAGCACGAATCGAAGGCCAAGCAATACTTGGCTTCGCATGGCTTGGAAAAGTTCAGCGGCGACAATGCCCTGTTCGCAAACAAGTGATCACGGGGAACTGATGCAGCAGCGAATAGAAGAACTCGATGCCCTTCGCGGCCTGATGCTGGTGTGGATCACCTGCACTCATTTGCCGACAGTCCTGAGCGTGTACGTCAATCAGCCTTTTGGGTTTTTCGCTGCGGCAGAAGGCTTCATCTTTCTCTCCGCGCTGTTCACCGGCCGCATTTATTTGCGCATCGCCGAGCGCGATGGCTACGGCGCGATGTGGCGGAAGCTATCGCTGCGAACTGCAAAGCTGTACGGCTACCAACTGTTGCTGCTGGCGTTTGCCTTCGTGATAGAAGCCCCGATTGCCGCGCACGGTAAAACTCCTGCTGTTCATAACCTTCTCGACTTCTACTTTTCCGCAGGGCGCGCCCGTGCATTCATCGATGCGGCATTAATGGTCTACAGGCCGCCGCTGCTGGATATCCTGCCGATTTACATCATCCTTCTCGCACTAACTCCTTTCGCAATCGTGCTAGGAGCACGATATGGGTGGAAGTACGCCCTTGCCGGGGGCTTCACCCTCTGGCTACTCGCGCAGTTCGGATTCAAGACTTTCGCATATCACCTGCAGGCTCGCGCTTTCGGGCTGCAGATCCCGCTAAATCAAATGGGCGCATTCAATCTCTGGGCGTGGCAGCTATGGTGGTTGGTAGGACTGTGGTTGGGCGTGCGTTGGGCGCAGGGCAACTTCCGTCTCGACTGGGTGAAACGGATGACGCTTCCGGCGGCGACCGTTGCGGTTTTTTTCCTGGTACTGCGCTATGCGCAGGTTGCCGGGCTAATCACATTCGGGAAGTCTGGCGTGCTGTTCGATAAGTGGGACTTTGGAGTAGCCCGCATGATCGATTTCACCGCAGTTGCGGTCCTGGCAATCAGGTTTCGGTCGCTACTGCAGCCTCTTGCGATCCGGCCGCTGGTAATGATGGGCCAAGCCTCGCTCCCCGTGTTCTGTGTGCACCTATTGTGTGTCTTCTTCGCTCTGACGATCATGAAAAGCAATCCGATCCTTGGAGGCTGGAAAGCAGTCGTCATAGTCCTAGCAAGCATGTCAGCTCTTCTGCTCACCGCCAAGATTGCCGTGAACCGGCGCGCGAAGGGCGGCGAAAGTCGCGCTGCCGGCCCGAAGCTCATGGGTCCAGTTTGTAAAGTCACCATCTGAGAGCACGCGTCGAAAGGCGGACGCGAGAGGCGGACGCGAGGATCGACGGCATGCGGGTTAAGGAACTTTTGCTCCAGGTTCTTCAAGTTGTTGGCGCTTGTTTTCGGAAACAGCCGCATCATGCCGGTTTCAACGTCTTGAAAAGGTTTGGTAATGGCTCGGTAGCGTGAGACATAAAAACAGCCTGACACAGCCGAATTACTGAGAACCTGTACTGCTCGCCAGCTTTCCGCAACATTCAGGTCGCTGTGGCAAACTCGATCGATCCCATCCGCCACCGAGAGCTTGAATCAGCAAGACCGTGTTCGCCATGCGACGTCCCAAGATATTAACTGCTGTCACCTCATCCGCGAGCGCGGCATTTTGCGCGACGATCACTTCGAGATAATCTGTGACGCCACCTTTGTAGCGAATGACGGAAAGGTCCAGAGATTTCTGCGCTGCCATCACCGCCTCATCCTGCACCGTCGCTTCCTTCTCCAGGATTCTAACCGCGGCCAGATTATCTTCGACCTGTTGGAATCCAGTCAGCACGTTCTGGCGATAAGTAGCGACTTGGTAGTCATACGCGGCGCGCGCCTGATCGTTCAGGGAGCGTCGCCTTCCTACATCGAATACGGTACCCACGGCAGATAGTCCAAAGGACCACAGGCCGCTCGGACCATTAATGAGCGTTGTGATAGCGGAGCTTTCAAATCCTCCAGTGGCACCCAGGTTGACCAGAGGGTAGTAAGCAGTTTTCGCTACTCCGATCTGAGCGTTGGCGGATGCGACGAGTCTTTCTGCAGACGCGATATCCGGGCGTCTTTCCAGCAATTCCGAGGGCAGGCCGATCGGAATGTGCGGAGGTGGTGCGGTGAGAGGCAGCGGAGGAAGGCTGAATTCCGTCGGAGGCTTTCCCATAAGAATGGCGACCGCGTGTTCGTACTGCGCACGCGCCACACCCACATCAATCGCTTCTGCCTGGGTAGTTTGCAATTGAGTCATCGCCTGCTCGACATCCACTTCGGAAGAAAACCCTCCTTGAAAGCGGTCCTGAGTCAATTCCAGGTATTGCTGGTATTCATTGACCGTGTTGTTCAGGAGCTGCTCCTCGGCGTCCAGGCTGCGGGCCTGAAAATAATCAACCGCCAGATCCGCATGCATACTCAGATTCACCGTTGCCAGGTCTGCCGCACTTGCCTGCGCTTGCTCTCGATAAGACTCGACGGCTTTCCGCACTCGTCCCCAGACGTCAGCCTGATAGGAAACTTCAAACGGCAACACAAAGTCGTTAAAGGTGGTGCCACGCAGGATTGTGGCGTTAGGAGCGTTGGAGGAGACACGGGTTCGAGTCGCCGAAGGGTCGACTGTCACGGTTGGATAGTAGTCAGCCCGAGAGTAGCGCAGAACGGCTCTGGCTTGTTGATACTGCGCTGCGGCGGCTTTCAGATTCTGGTTTGAGACATTCACCTCTTGTTCCAGAGCGTCAAGCTGAGAATCCTGGAAAATCTTCCACCACTCGCCGCCAAGATTCTGGTCATTCGGTTGGGCCGGCTTCCAGTCCCCCAACTCTTTATAGGCGGGAGGAGTTTGTACCGTCGGCGTGTGATACTTAGGCCCAACCACACATCCGCCTATTGGAATCATCGTTATAGTTAGCAGAAGTTCTAACCAACGTGTCAGCCGCGGGTTCTCGAACAAAATTAGCTTTCGAGAGCGCTTCACTTGGTATCCCCCGGTAGTGTTGCATCAACAATTTGCACTTGCTGTCCGGAGACGAGCGAGTCCGGCGGGTTGATAACGACCTGATCCTCCGGCTGGAGGCCGGAGACGATTTCTATTTCATTACCGAAATCGTGTCCTGCAGTTACGGGAGAGATCGAGACTCTTCCTTCCTTCACAATGCCGACATGTAAACCCTCTGAGCGGAAGAGAAGAGCATTCACAGGCAACAGGAAAGTAGATTTCGACGCGGGGACCAGCAAGTGGACCTCTGCGTAAGAGCCTGTCAGCAATGTGCCCGTTGGATTCTCGACATCGACTTCGATCAGCAGAGTGCGGGTTGTAATATTGATGGCATCGGCGGTGCGCACCAGTTTTCCCTGGAATTTGCGCCCGGGAAATTCAGCCAGAACAAGGTCTGCCGTCATCCCGACTTTCATCCCTCGCGAATATTCCTCAGGCACGTTCACGTAAACACGCAACACTCCGGGTTGAGCGATGTGAAAGAGATCGGTTTTCACATTGCTGTTGCTACCAGAATTGATGAGGTCGCCGATGTCGGTATTTCGGGCCGTGATCACTCCGTCGAAGGGAGCGTAGACTTTCTCGAAAGACTGCATTGCCTGAAGTTGCCGCACGTTCGCCTGACTGGCCTCAACGATTGCATTGTCAGCATTGTAGGTGCCGACGGCGTTGTCCACATATTGCTGCGGAACGGCATTCTTCTTTACCAATGCCTCATAACGGTTCCTGGTGATCTGGGCCAGCGCCAGATTCGCTTTTGCGGTGTTCAGGTTACTAATCGATTGCTCCAGTTGCTGGTCGAGTTCCGGAGTCTCGATGACAGCCAGCAATTGCCCTTTCTTGACGTGTGCTCCAATATCGAAATACCACTTCTTCAGATACCCATTTGTTCGTGCAAAAATAGGTGAGGTAATGTAGGGCTGTACATTTCCGGGGAGGATGATCTCCTGCGCGGGAGCGGTCCTCTTTGGCAACACGATCGACACGGCCGTCAGAGCGTTTTGATCCGTCTCCACCTTCAGGGTCGTACGGGCCCTGACCCGGGACCAGATGCCCGATACCAACAGCGCGGCGACCAGGCCCAATCCAATCGCCATGGCCAGCCATCGCTTGTGAGGACGATTCCCTGCTGCTCCATTATTAAATGAGAGCGAGAGCGCTGGGGAGCCGCTTCTTCTCTCATCTTCAGCTTGACGCGGCATTAGTGACTCCATAGGCTTGGGTACCTAGCCTTCCTGTCCTGTTCGGGCTGGACGCCGGCGTGAACCCTGCAGAACGCTGAAAAATATCGGAACAAAGAACAGCGTCGAAACCGTCGCGAAAAGCAGTCCACCGATAACGGCCCGTCCAAGGGGAGCATTTTGTTCCCCGCCGTCTCCTAGTCCGAGAGCCATTGGCACCATGCCGATAATCATGGCCAGAGCGGTCATCAGCACGGGGCGGAAACGAGTGAATCCTGCTTCCAGGGCAGCAGCCACGGAATCCATTCCCTCCGTCGTTTTTTCCGTTGCAAAACTCACCACCAGGATGCTATTTGAGGTTGCAACGCCCATGCACATAATGGCTCCCATCAGTGCTGGCACGCTCAGGGTTGTGTGCGTTATAAACAGCATCCATGCAATCCCTGCCAGTGCTGCAGGAAACGCGGAAATCATGATGAAAGGATCGAGCCAGGATTGGAAATTCACCACGATGAGCAGGTAATCCAACAAGATCGCAAATAGCAGCCCGCTCAACAGGCCTATGTACGACGAGCGCATGGTTTGTACCTGGCCACGAACGATGACCTGCGATCCGCGTGGCAATCGGCTACGTGCGGCATCGATGAGCTTATTGATGTCGCTGGAAACTCCGCCCAAGTCACGT
>DASRWO010000246.1:0-23274 GCA_035654555.1 Candidatus Deferrimicrobiaceae bacterium
TACCGGGTGGTGGTGAACACAGTGCTGATGACGCGCCGCAAGCGGCATCTGCGCGAGGTTTCGCTGGATGAGCCGGGTAATCTGGATTACTCTCCGGTGCCGCGTGAATTTGGAAGAGACGATAACAAGTTGATGGGTGCCGTGGACCGCGTGGCTTTAACTCAGGCGGCGAACGAATTGCCGGAAGGCTGCAGAGCGATTTTTATATTGCACGAAGTGGAAGGCTACGAGCACCACGAGATCGCGGAGCAGTTGAGCTGTTCGATTGGCAATTCGAAATCGCAGCTGCACAAGGCCAGAGTTAAGATGAGGAAGTTGTTGGCCTCCGGAAAGAAACGCATTGGGCGAAAACGGAGTACCGAAGAGGAAAAGCGCCGACGTCATTTGTCGGTTTCTCCTATGGTGGCGGTACCTTCTTAAAAGTCAAGACTGCGAACTCATGGACACGGCGGAGGGGGCTGGCTGCACCCCCGCCGCCAGCGGTAGGGTGACTGAGATCAGCGTCCCCGAGGGACTGGATTGAATGTCCAAACGACCATGGAGTTCGCGCACGCGCTCGCGCATACCGGATAAGCCAACGCCGAAAGCGGCGCCTTTGGTTCGAAACCTTCTGAGCAAATCCTGCGGAATGCCATTTCCATAATCCCTCACTTGCAAAATCAGCTCGCCGGGTAAGGACTGCAGACTGACCTCGGCTTTGGCGCTCTTGGAGTGGCGGTGAATGTTGGTCAGACTCTCCTGCAACACGCGAAAAAGTCCCAGCTCGAAATCCTTGGGAAGCCGTCTCAGATCGTCGGGCATATCCAGCTTGACGTCGATGCCGCTGCGCTCAGAAAAACCCTGAACATACCAGCGGGCGGCGGAAGAGAAGCCGACTTCATCCAGAAGTGGGGGATGCAAGAGGTGAGAGATGGTTCGCGTCTCAGCAATGGATTGATCGAGAAGCTGAATTGCGGCCAGAAGTTCGGCAGCTGGCTGGGTGCGGGCAAATATTTCCAGATTCATTTTGACGCCCGCCAGATATTGGCCCAGGCTGTCATGCAGTTCGCGGGAAAACTTGCGGCGCTCCTCATCCTGCATTTGCAACAAGCGAGAGGTGAGATGACGCAGAGATTCTTCGCTCTCGCGAGCGCCGGCCTCGGCTTGGGCGCGGGCGTCGAGTTCGGTGGTTAGAAGCTGGTAATGAATGGAGAACAACACCAAGGACAAGATGAAGCTGATGGCGAGGGTAGCGACGGTGAGCGAGAAGAAACGGTTTGAAGTGATGGTTCGCAGCTTGAGCAAGCGTTGCTCTTCGTCGCGCATGTCCTCCATGACAGAGGCTTTCTCGAAAGAGAGGGCCAAGTCCTGGTGGGCGATCTCGCTTTGACCGGCGATATCCCCCGGAGAGGTCTTGGCAAGAGCGATGGCCTGGCGGAACAGACCGAGACGTTGCATGGTCAGATCTTCCAGACGGGTGCAAAGTTCCTGTTGCGGGGGATTATCTTCCGTCAGCTCTCTCAATTCCGCTAACTTCTGATGAACTCCCGGGATGGCCGCTTCGAAAGAGGGCAATATATTTTCATTGCCGGTGGCGACGTAGCTGTTGCGGGCACGCGAGGCTTGAGCTACGGCAGCATCTATTTCTCCCAAGACCGATTGGACCTGGTAAGTATGGACAACCCATTTCTGGCTGCTCTCAAGATGACCAATGGTGATGTAGGCGGCAAGCGCGCTTAGAAGCAGCACGGCAACGGCGGAAACGAAGGCTGCTTGCGCATTCTTACGTGAAGACATAGATGAGGAATTGGGGTTTCTTCCAGTCGCCCGTCATAAATATAACGGAAGTGCGCGCCCAGGTCCCTCGCCGGGATTAGGGTCGCGGAGTTTCATCGAACTGTGCGGCGGATTTCGCGCCATAGACTGACGCTGTTACGGGAGCGAATCAAGGCAGCGCGGGTGAAGGGTCGCACGCGTTTGAACAACTTTGGTATACAGCAAACACCTTATTGCTCCTACATGAGAGCCGCTTATATTCAGAAGACGCTACGCTGGTCGCGTTCCGCCACAGTCCGGCGGCCAAGGGAACGATTCAACCGAATAAATTCCCGCGAGAAGGAAAGATACCGCGACTTCCTGGCTATGAAGGGAAGGGTTGGGCGCGTTGAAACTCCGCATTTTAATAGCCGATGATCATGAAGTTGTACGGCGCGGACTGGCTGCGTTATTGCAGACGCAGGAAGGATGGGAGGTCTGCGGAGAAGCATCGGACGGGCGCGAGGCGGTGGAAAAAGCCAAGCTGCTGAAGCCGGATTTTGTGATTCTGGATATCGGCATGCCCAATCTGAACGGTCTGGCGGCCACGCGCCAACTGACGCAACACGATCCTACCTTCAAGATTATCGTTCTCACCATTACGGATTCGGATCATGTGATTCGAGAAGCACTGGATGCGGGAGCGCGAGGGTTCGTGCTGAAATCGGATGCGGTGCGGGATTTGGTTTCTGCGATCGAGGCACTACAGCGCGGTCAGATGTTCTTCACGCCTCGAGTTAACGAAATGGTGCTGGCGGGATTTCTAGAAAGAGGAACCGGCGCGCCGCGCGGCGCGCCGCCGAAGTTTCCCAGCTTGACGCCGCGGGAGCGGGAAGTGATTCAGTTGCTGGCGGAGGGAAAAAGTTCCAAGGAAGTGGCGACGCTGCTTAACCTGAGTACGAAGACGGCGGAGACGCATCGCAGCAATATTATGCGGAAGCTAGGGTTCCACTCGATACGGGATCTGGTTTTGTATGCGGTGAAGAATGACATTATTCAAGTGCAGATGCCGCCGGAGGGACGAACGCGGGACGGGTCTGCGCAGTAGTCATAGGGGCTCAAGCCCAGCTATTTTGTAATGCTTTACGCGGTGGCCAATTCGCCGCGAGGCTGCCCTTGGAAAGAAAAAAAGGCCGCCCGGGGGCCGGGCGGCGGGTTGAAGTCTAGCCGCTAGCTTGCTTTCTTTTCGGAGTTAATTCTTCGCTGTTCTTCGACATCGGCATCGTTCTGGTCGCGAGTGTCGTTGGTGGCATCCTTGGCGGCGTCTTTGACCTTGCCCCAGGCGTTCTGCACTTTGCCTTCGGCCTGCTTGGCAGTCCCGTGAGCCTGCTTTTCGGAGTCGCCGGTCCATTCGCCCACTTGCCGTTCAACCCGGCCCGCCACATCTTTCGCTTTTCCTTTGATCTCGTCCTTATTCATTATGCTGCTCCTCTCATCATTAAGATGTGGCCCGGAGGGACCACTCGTCTTACTAAATTGTGAACACCGATCCGCTGAGCGGAGCCTCGACCGGAGCGGCGCGCTATACGGGATTGCGACCCTGAATGAGGCGCACCAGAACTGCGATAATCGCCAGCACCAGCAAGATGTGGATGAATCCGCCCATGGTGTAGGAGCTGACCATCCCCAGCAACCAGAGAACGAGAAGTATCACCGCAATGGTCCAGAGCATCGTAAACCCCTTTCGCGCATGTGCTTTCTGTCCAACTATTTAGCTTTCACAGGGTAGTCAAGGACGAGGGTGGGGAATATCGGGTGGATTGTGTATCTGAAAGGCCGGGTGGCCCTATAGTCCGGAGTAAAAGAAAGCATACCCTGGCAAGAGAGAACGAATGTGCGAAGTGAATCGCACATTCTGAATCGCACATTGGTCCTCTGCAGGATCGCTCTCCGTCGACTTATTCCCTTCAAGCGTCTTTTGCTCAAACGAAAAATTACGCGGCTTTGTCGGCTCTGGTGTTGGCGGTATCCGAGATCTGAGTCAAGACTGAATCCGCGTGCTTTTCCTCTTCGAGGGTTTGGTCCAGTAGCACCGCTTGGGCATCATTGCCAAGGATTTCGGCAAAGTTTTGCAGTGTGCCGTAGGCAGCGATCTCATAATGCTCGACTTTTTGCGCGGCCGCGATGATTCCGGCGTCGCGGACGGAATTATCGGCGGCATCCTTGATTACATCTTCGCCCTCGGTGATGAGTGCGGCCATGCCTTTGGATTTCTTGGAGTCGACTGAGCCTGTGGCTTGATTGAGAATCTGCTCGAGACGGGCGACGTGGCCTTTGGTTTCCTGCAGGTGAGTTTGCAGAGCATTTTTCAGCTGGGGCTCGGTGGCGGATTGGATCATTTTCGGCAGGGCTTCGGTGATTTGGGTTTCAGCGGAATGGAGTTGCTGGAGTTGATCGATATAAAGTTTTCTAAGGCTATCGAGATTTGCGGAAAAGAATTTCATGATTTGAACCTCACAAGAGAATTGGGATGGTTAAAAATTAGGATGCGAGGGGGATATGGTTTGTTGTCGTTAAAGTGGGAGGCATACAGACAGGGGCACGGGATCGAGGCCAAAAATCGACAGGGGCGAATGAGGGTGTAGGGATTCTTTCGACTACGCGTGCGGATTCGTAAGGCGAATACGTATGCTTTGCTCGCGATGACAGGTTCAGTAAATTTGGACGATGCCGTTGCGGACGGCGTAGAGGGTGAGATCGGCGATGGAGTGGAGATCGAGTTTTCTCATCAGGTTGGTGCGATGGGTTTCGGCGGTTTTGACGCTCAGGCTGAGAGCGTTGGCGATCTCTTTGGTGGTTTTTCCTTCGGCGACCAGTTGAATCACTTCGCGCTCGCGGGGAGTGAGAATGTGCTGGTCGGGCGTTTCGTGCTCTTCATGGGGACGGAGGTAACCGTCGAGCATCATCTGGGCAACCTTTGAAGTGAAGAAAGTGCGGCGGTTTTGCAGGGCTTCAACGGCAGCGATCAGATCGCGGCCGGCGTCGGACTTCAGCAAGAAACCGCGAGCACCAGCGGCGAGGACTTCGCGAACTACCTGCTCGGAATCATGGATGGTAAGTATAAGGATGCGAGCGTCCGGATTGGTGGAGAGGATTTGCCGGGCGGCATCCAGGCCGTTCAGGTTCGGCATTCCGATATCGAGCAAGAGAACGTCTGGCTTGAGTTCGTTGGCGAGTTCGACGGCTTCGCGACCGTCTTTGGCTTCACCGCAAACCTGCCATCCGGGCCGGTCTTCCAATACCGAACGAATTCCCTTTCTGGCTACCTCGTGGTCATCCGCGATAAGGATTCGAAGCACGCGCACGCCTCCTACTTCCAGTTTCGCCAGCCACGAATACTGATCGACGCCTTTCCGCCGAGAGCACGGCTGTGTCCGTAAATAGGTGCGTGGACAGGTGGTTGCGGTTGCCAAAAAATCCACGAATGGCTTCAGAAAGAAGGAATTGCGGCCAAGGCGGCTGCGAAAACAGGCGGAGTCAGGTGTTTACAGTAGATTAAAAGTTATCATGAGGCCTTCGCTGAACGACGAGATGGCATCCAATACGCCGGAGGAATTTCCATGCGCTCAGCCGCTGCCTGGGGCGTTGCCTCAATAATTTTGATCCTGACCGGTGCTCTGGGATCGACGAGCGTGGCCCAGAGCGACGCACCGCCGCGGACATCGATGCCTCCGGCTTCCGTGCAAACGGCACCCGATGCCTCGCAGCCGGCCTCGCCGGGACAAGTCTCGGCGGATCAAGTTTCGCCTGGACAAGCCTCGCCGGACCAACAGCCTACAGCGCAGCCGGGATCCGGCAACGACCAAGGCATGTTCGTGTTCAAAAAGCAGGTGGAAGAAGTAGTGCTGCACGCGACGGTGGTCGATCAGGACCAGCACCTGGTGACTGGACTGCCGAAGAGCGCGTTTTCGATTTCGCAGAATGGAGTACCGCAGACCATTACGTCGTTCCGCCGTGAGGATGTGCCGGTGGAGATTGGCATTGTGATCGACAATTCGGGCTCCATGCGGGATAAGCGAGGACAGGTGAGTCAGGCGGTGGTGAATCTGATTCGCGCGAGCAATGCGGAAGATCAGGTTTTTGTGGTGAACTTCGGACAGAACCCGTATCTGGATCAGGATTTTACCTCGGATGTGAACTTGCTGCAGGCGGCATTGCATCAAGTGTCTGCGAAGGGAAGCACGGCGCTGTATGACGCGATTGTGGCCTCGGCAGTGCATTTGGAGCATAATTCCCGCCTCAGCAAGAAGGTGCTGCTGGTGATTACTGACGGGCAAGACAATATGAGCCGGGAGACGTTGCAGGACGCGGCGCGACGCTTGCAGCAGGCGAACGGTCCGACTCTTTATGCGATCGGACTTTTGGGAAGCGGGCTGCGCAGCGAAGGCCGGAATGCGCTGGAGCGATTGGCTTCGAGCACGGGTGGGGTAGCGTATTTTCCGGACTCGCTGGATCAGGTGGACGACATTACGCGAACCGTGGCACGGGATATTCGCAGCCAGTATGTTTTGGCATTCAGGCCGCATAATCAAAATGTGCAGCCGCAATATCGATCGTTGCGAGTGGACGCGAATGCGCCGGGGTATGGGAAGCTGACGGTGAGAACCCGGAGTGGATATTATCCGCCCGAACAGAATCCGTAGCCGCACGAGGGGCTAAAGCCCCAAAACCTAAGAGCTTTACGCTGCGCTGAAGCGCCGCTCTTCGCTCTTCTCCACGGTCGCGCGGAAGCCGCATACGCGCACGACGAGGTCAAAGTCAGCATCTGATTGAAGGAAGAAAGATGGCGCCACTTTGAAAAAGACTGAGGGCGCAGCTTAAATCCGCGCCCTTTCAAAACATCGCAGTCCCGGCCGTTAGGCGCTGTCAGGCGACGGGAGTTTCTGCGGGGGTGTGCACTTGCGCCGGCATTTGAATCTGGATGATGTTGTTCTTAATGGCGTAGACCACCAGATCCCGAATCGAGTGCAGGCTGAGTTTGCGCATGATGTTGCTGCGGTGAGTTTCCACGGTCTTGGTGCTCAGATTCAGGAGCGTGGCTACTTCCTTGGAACTCTTTCCCTCGGCCAGCAATTGAGTGATCTCGCGCTCGCGGACCGTAAGAGTGGGAAGGCTGGGAGCTTCATTGCGGGCCACGACGTGGCCTTTGTCGAGGAAGCCCGCCAGAACCAGATCGTTCACGCGCGGGGTGAAGAACATGCGCTTGCTCTGCAGAGCTTCGACGGCGGAGACGAGATCGCGCGCGGCATCGGACTTCAGCACAAAGCCACGAGCGCCGGCGTCGAGGGCTTCGCGAATGACCTGATCGGAGTCAGTGATGGTCAGCACGATCACTTTGAATTGCGGATCATGTTGCATGAGCTGGCGCGTGGTGTCGAGGCCGTTAAGACTAGGCATGCCAATGTCGATGATGACGACGTCGGGCTTCAGACGCTTGGCCATCTCCAGGGCTTCGCGGCCGTCGGATGCTTCTCCGCAAATTTCCCAGCCTTCATGTTTCTGAAGCAACGAGCACAATCCGCGACGCACAATTTCATGATCGTCGGCTAACAGGATTCGCAGTTTCATGGCAGATGTTCCTCCGTTACAGATCTTTCTGAGTTCGACAGGCCGGACTTACGGCGGCCAGCCTTCATCCCGAAGCTTGCGGGCTGCGGGCTAATGCTGTGAATACGCGGTGTTGACTAACGGATTCGACAGCTTCCAACAAATCGCGGGCGGCATTCGATTTAACGACATATCCTCGTGCGCCCGCATCCAGAGCCTCGCGCATCATCTGCGGCGAGTCATGCTGGGTGACGAATAAAACTTCCAGGCCGGCATTTTTGTGCTTCTGCTGGATTAGCCGGCAGGCCTCCAGCCCATTCATGCGTGGCATAGTGACGTCGAGCACAACGACATCCGGTTGTAAACTTTCAACCTTTTCCACGGCTTCCATTCCATCGGAGGCTTCGCCTACGACTTCCCAGTCACCCCGGCCTTGTAGAAGAGTTCTTAGCCCTTGTCTTACGATAGGATGATCATCTACCAGCAGGATGCGAACCGCCATGCTGTTTTCATTTCTCCGCTGCTGCACCGTGTAAACCTCGTTAAAGTCTTCCACGGTTGGCTACAGTTTAAGTTGCCCTGCCGCAGACTTCTACTCGAATTAAATGAATCTAATAGGCAAATTCCGCGTACGAACCAATCGAAGCTAGCACGGTGCCAGCCGGGGCCGAATACAGCGAATACTGTATTCTAGGCTCCTGCCTGCCCAGAACCTAATTCTCCACTGAAACGCTGGTGGGAAAGTAGGTTCGGGCGTGCAAAAGCGCATCTACAGCCTCGACAATGGAGCCCACATCCGATTTGGCGCAGGCACCGCGAATTCCGGCGCGGCGAGCCTCATCGGCCAACTGTTTGGATAAGTGGATGGTCACCAACAAAATTGGGATTTCAGGAAAAAGGCTAGAAATTTCGCGGGCCACGTCCAAGCCATTCAAATCGGGCATCTGGAAGTCGAGTAGAATCATGTCGGGCGGATTCTTTTTGACCCGCTGCAGCGCTTCCCCGCCGGTTCGAGCCTCGTCGCAGACCTGCCACGTGCTTTGCTGCTCCAGCAAAGCACGCAAATAGTGGCGGACTGCGGGGTTATCGTCTACTACCAGAATACGAATCAAGCCTCCCGCCCTTCTCTGTGCGATCCTTTAAAATAAGATTCCACGGCTTCGACCGCAATACCGTGAAGCCCTTACAACGTTTGATGCTAATGGCGATACATACGGTAACTCACCAGATACCTTTGTCACTGCCGGTCATTTTCATTTCAATGGCGGCCGCCGCGGCCAAGGGGGGAAGCAGGCTGAGGCGGAACGTGCTTTGCAGGTCGCCGTTCAGCAGCAGGCGTTTCCACTCCGAGGCGTAGAACCGGGCGGCCTGGGGAAAAATCGGGATCCGCAGGAATTTTTTCTTGAAATAAACAAGCTCATTGCCGAAGTGCGCGGCGTCGGTTACCAGGGAGGGCAGCGGCAGATCGGTTCCACAATAGGCTTTGACGTAGCCGGAGATCGTGACCAGATAAGTTGCGAGACCATCCCAAAGACCAGCCGACTGGGCCAGTTTCTTGAGGTACGAATAATCGATGGCGCCTGACTCGACCAGGCGGGCATTATCGGCAACGTCACAGAGACGCAGGTAGAAGTGGCGATACATGCGTTGCAGCGTGCTGATGATCAGGCGATCTTCCGGGGCCGGGACCCGAAAAGACTTCCCATCGAACTGTGCGAGGCTGGAGCGCGAGACCAGAGAGTTGGTAATGGCGACCTGTTCGCCGGTCTGGCCCAGCCGGGATATGTGGACTTCGACCAGTTCGGGCAAGCCGGGAATCACGAAATTCCATTTGTTAGCCAGGCGGTCGCCCCAGCTACGGGCGTCGGGTTGAGCTTTGAAATGCTTTGCCATGACGGCTACCACGTCGGAGGGCTCGGCATTGGCGTAGAGATCGAGGTCGTTGCCGAGGTCGGGCCAGTGATCGAGAGACTTGATGACGATGACGTCGCCGACTTCTCTCAAGGCATCGCAGATGGGAGCGAGAAAGGACAGGGCGTGCTGGATACGCTCGCGTTCTTTGATAATTGCCTGATCCACCCACTCCGCGCGTTCGTGGCCTGCCGCGCCCATTGCCTGATGCAGACGGGGGAAAGTGCGGGCGATTACGTGGTGAGAATTTGCCAGGCTCCAGAGTTCGTCAAAATCCTCAGCTGTGAAAGTGGAAGCAATCGCGGAAGTATCTTCGCTGCGCGGGGAATCGGCCAGGTTATTGTCGGCGGATCCCAGAAGCAACTGGGATAGCAGGACTAGACACTTATTGGAGTTTTTGGCGCTTTCCATAGTTTTTGAGTTACTGGTGTTTCCCTGTGCGACGAAATTTAACCGCCGTTCTTCGATGAGGAAACTGGCCGCGCGGTTGTTGGCCGGCAAGGGCATAAGTCAGCCTTTAATGCGCGTTGGACTGAGCGGTCGCATTACTGCCGCAATTGGTTTCGGTGCGGCGCTCGATCGCCGTTCCCTCCTCATAGTCGTTCCAGGTCTCAATCAAGAGAAACGGAAGCGGCTTCGAGTTGTCGTAATAGCGCTGATAAAAGTTCAGAGTTTCGTCGAGAGTTTTGCCGCAGGCGCTTTGGATGTGCCGATTGAGACCCCAGGAGGCGGCGGAATCGTCAAAACCAGGCCAGGCGCCACCGACGGCGATTTTGCCGGGCTGTTTCTGCATCGTCTTGTAGAAACTGTCGAGATAGGCCTGGCCCCAGTTGCTCCCATCGGGAGCCCATCCGCCGGGACCGGGCTGCACCCAGGCATAGGAGCCGGCGAAATCATCGGCGTACTTTGCGGGGGGCTGATCTTTGTAAATCAAAAGCGGCGGATTGTCCCAGGCGCTGAAGTGCTCGCGAACGCGGTTCCAATCGACGTGGCCGCCTTTGGGAAAAATGAAGATGATGGGGCGGCCGTTATAGGTGAGATAGGCGTCGCGATATTTCGCGCTGGGGCCGAAATAATTTTTGTAAGCTTCGTCGAAAGATGCGATTTCGGCGTCGGTGGTCTGCGCGTCATCATCCTGATCCTGGGCTTCGTTGTAGAGCAGCGCGACCTGGAAGTGGGACTCGCTGGCGACTTGCTGCAAGAGGGCGAAGTTGTGATCGGAATACGGATTGCTTTCGCCGTACCAATCCACCACAAAAGCGGAGATGCCCATCTGGCGAGCGTGCTGAATCTGTTTGCGCAGGACCGCGGGATCGTCGCTGGAGTAACCCACATCAATGTGAGTGTGGTTACCGAACCATGGCATGTAAACGGCGAGAAGCTTGGGGGAAACTCCAGGCGCCATGGAGTTCTGCTGCAGCATGTGATGGGCGCCGAGGGAGGTGCAGCCGCTCGCCATCACGAACAGGGTCATGGTTAGACTGAGCAACGACTTCGGCAAACGGGAACTCCATTCTTTCGGCCTGTCCAAGCTAAATAAGATGCGTTGGGGGAAGGTGCGGTTGGCACGGGGGGAGCCGGTCAAAACTGTGGAACGGCTTGTAGCTGGCGAATCGTCCAGCGATCCGCGCCGGGAGTCATGAGAACTACGTAACGCACCGTGACATCCTGATCGTCGATGGATTTGCTGCCGTCGAGAATCTGAAGATGATATTGCGCGGTGTCGTGCAACTCGATGACGTCGCCCTCCGGAGAATAAAAGACTGCATCCACGTGATGATTCTGATTGGTATAGCGGCGGCTTAATCCGGATTGCTGCTGGCTGGTGACGGTTTGCCGCAGCCAGCGCTTGGCTTCGCCGGAGAAAGGTCCTTCCAGGGGATCGAAGGTGTTGAATTCGAACGCCTGCGCCATGCTGGTCCATGCCAGGCGATAGTCGCGGAGGATTCCGCGCTGGGTGAGGTCTTCGACGGCACGCGGGCCAGCTTTTTTAACCTCGAGTTGGACTTGCACAGACGCATCGGCTGCGAACGAGTTGATTGCGGAAGCGAAAAATAAAATGCCCGCAACGAACAAGTAGAAGCGCGGCGCGAACTTTGATCGGGTTATTTCTGAAGGCATTTTTGCGGCAATCAACTTTGCGGAAATTGTCTTTGCGGAGATAGTGTTTGCGGAAATCATTTTTGCGGGAATCATGGCTGGGCTCCGACGCGAATTTCGTTTCCCATGACTACGCCGGAGGCGGCAGAGATGGTGGTAGCGCCGGCGGAATCCATTTGCGCGCGAGCGATTCCCTGCTTGATGGGAGCGTCGACTGTGTCTTTTCCATCCTGACCGGTGGCGGTGAAGGTAACGATGGTGCCATCGGGTAAAACATTTCCTGCGCAATCGTGAACTGGTTCGGTTTGAACGAGGATTCCGATTTTCGTGCGCTGGCCGGTAATGCGCAGATTGCAGGGATCGGAAGCAACTTGCTGCAGCGCTCGTTGCGCGGTCAGATCATCCAGAGAGGCCGTGATGCGCACGGGACCAGCGGATTTGCCGGATGTGGTGCGAAACCATGCGATTCCGTTTTGCGTGCGCACGGCGCGGGAGAAAAGCGAGGTGTCTTTCGCGGTCAGCTGGAAGTTGACGTTTACTGGTGTGAGCACCAGGTTGCGATATTGGTCGAAGGGAAAGGCCACGCCGCTGACTGCATCGTTCAGCGCGACAGGGACGCGCGAGGGATGAACGATGAAACTCAAGCTGGCGGGCTTTCCGGCGCTCACGTAGAAAGCTGAGCTGTGACAAGTGTCGGCGCAGAGAATCGCGAGATAACGGCCGGCGGTCTGCATATCCTGCGCGCTGAGATGGATATCTTCGCCAAGCGTGACGTCACTCTTGCGTGAGGCTCCGGGGCCGACGAGATAGAAAGTTGCCTTACCGCTTCCGGTGGTTGAGACGGTGGTTTCCGCGCCGGCGGATGCGGAGCCGGGGACGCGAAGATCCTGGGCAGAACAGAGTCCCGCCCAGGTGGCCGCGAAATAGATCAACGCGAAAATTTTAAATCGACGCAACATTAACTATCACTTGTCCAAAGCATGACTAATTCAAACTATGACTTGTTCAAACTGTATTGATTCACCACAACGTGAAAGCTGTGCACTTCTGAAGACAAGTTCTTGGGAATCTCAACGGCAAAGGGCTGCGAAGATTTCGGCAGCAGCGCGCGATCGACGTAACCATCGGAGACCCACACCACTTTGCCATTGCTGTCGTAAAAGCTGGCGATGACGTGCGGAATGTTCACCGTTTGTCCGCCCTGATTCAGGAGATCGCCGTGAAGAACGCTTTTGCCTTGAGGATCAGTTTCGATTCTTTGATTCATGACACCGATTACCGGGTCGGCGGAGGCGGGAACCAAAGTTGCTTTTTCGTCCATGCGGACGCTCTTGACATTCTTGAGATGCAGATTGGGAAAATCGATTCTGTAGGGAGAAACCTGTTTGGGCAGCAGGATGTGAGAGATTTTATCGAAGCTGCTTTCTTCGTCAATGGGATTGCCGTTGCCATCGACCAGGGTTGCGTTGACGGTGACGAACGCGGGAACTGTATCTTCGTTAGTGACTTCGCCCATGACCACGGCGCCTGAGCCAGAGTCAACGGCGTTCATGGAAATGATGCGTACGTGAGGAGCGTCGATGTTTCTGGCTCCCCACTCATCGCCGGCGCTGCCGGTAACGAGATCCCAGCGAAGGAAGGTAACCGGAATCACTTCCGCCGGCACGCTGGCCACTTGAACCTTGGGCCAGACTGCCTTCCAGACATCGCCTTCGCGAATGAAGTGAATGTCGCGAACGTCTTCGAGAGGACCGACGGGAGTTGAGAAATTCAAGTGCACCCGCATCTGGGCTTCGTCGTTGGTGGCGTGCAGGGGACGTGATTCATAGCCTTCGAGACTGGAGAATGAACGCAGGCTGCCGTCAGATCCGGTCCAATCCTGGATGAAGGCCTGCTCGGTGATTCCGCTGGAAGAGGAAACGGCGGCGAAAGCGCGGTCCCAATTGCGACGCTGCACATCCAACAGAAGATTATCGATGGCCTGCTGCGGGGTGGTGGCTTTGGCGGTGTGCAGAGCCGAACCTTTGGTGACGCCTACCGGAACCCCGGCTTGAGTAGTTACGAACAAACCCAGGACCATCAATCCGACGGTCACCGCAACGAGAATAATTGGAACAGCATATTTCATTGAGTAATCCTCACGGCCAGTTAAGAGGCCACTCTTTGTCCCTGTACCTGCCGTTCAGGGCCTTCGGAATGGACCGGGATGCCACCGACGGAGATACGTCGAGTCTGGGGCAGGAAGAATTCAAAGAAGATGGCCAGGAAGCTCACACCGATGGGCAATATTCCCCACAGCAAACCCTGCCAGACGGGCGGGATGGCGTCAGAGGGGATTCGATGAGCGGGAGGAACGTCTTCTTTGGACCAGGCGGTGATCTCACCGTTGTTGAAGGTCTCAATTTTTCGCCATCCCACGAAAGTGAGCAGCGGCTCGTAGTAGGGGTCGTGAACAAAAATGTATTTCAATCCGTAGCGGTTGGCATGCTCGAGCATGGCGCGCAGAGCGGACATGCCGGCGGTGCCATAGAACTTGGAATTTGTGAGCTGAGCCGAGCCGTAGTGCGTCATTTCGGGAAGGAGGCGCGCTGAGTTGTAATCGCCATCGACACTACCAGCGTCGGTGTAAGTGGAAACCTTCGACAGTTCACTGCCGAAACCTAAAGTGAGATAGCGATAGGAGTCGTGGCCATCGCGGTTGAGGAAAGCGATTACGGGCTGCACATTGATCGTTCCAGCGGGGCGAAAGGGATTGGCATTGAGCCAGAACAAGGCGGCGCCGATCGTGGCTACCGACGCCAGAGCAAGTCCGACCGCAGCTTTTACCTGAAAACGATCGAGAAGCTCAACGGCAAGAACTCCGACAAACGGCATGGCCATGAGCGTGGCCCAGAAGGTGAAGCGCTCGAAAGTGAGAATCTCGAAGGCGCGTCCCAGCAACCAGCGGGGCAATGGAGTGGTGCCACCCAGTCCAAAAATAAAAGTGAGCCAGAAGCCGAACAGCAAAGGTCTCCAACGTGGGTTAGAGGCGCCGCGAATCACAATGAACGGCAGAGCCAGGAGCAAGGCGCCATAAGGGATCAAGAAATAATTCACTGCTGTAATGGAATTCAGCAGGAAGTTGGCGCGGCTGTCGTGAGGAATCGGAATCTGGTGTATGGGATGCTGAATGATGGCGAGCCAATATGGGAGCAGAACCAAACCCACTCCGGCAACGACGAGAACACCGAATACTGCGGCGCGCGACAAAACCCCAGCGATTGATCCGGCAACGCGTTCGTCACGAGCGTCGAGGTAGGCGGTCCACAACACGGGGCCGGCAAACAGAACGACGCCGAAAATCAGAGTGACGTGATGGGCAGCGGCGGCGGTGAGACTGACGGCGACCCCTTTGATAAGAGAACGGCCAGAAGCTTCTGTCATCCATTCGTAAAAATACGGCAAGGCGTTCAAGTAAAGAGCTGCAGAGGCGACGGTTGCGAGCTGACCTGCCTGGTATACGAGAAAAGCTAAGGCGCCCAGAAAGACGGTGCCTAAAGCGGCATAGCTAGCGGCGCGATCATCGATCCAGATTCGGGCGAAGCGAAAAACGCCTACGGGAAGCAGCAGGACCGCGATCAACTGCACCAGCATGTAGCCCATTTTCAATCCGACGACGTTCGACAGGAGGGCGATCCACTGGTGGGTAAGAGGAGGATAGGTGGTTTGAGAGAAGCCGCCAAACCACTTTTCGTTCCAAGGGTTGAACCAGTGGTGGGCGTAGTGCGAGGCAAAAAACATGTGGAAATTTGCGTCGAACGAGCCGGCCGGGAGTTCCATCAGCAGCAGCGGCCCGTGAACGGCGAGCGCCACCAAAATAATCGCCAGAAGAGGAATCGGCCGAGAGTAGTTGCTGTAGTTACTTGGGACGGTGCTCACTATTGTGCGCTCCTAATCGCGCGCGCCCATACCTTGCAGCGAACGGGTTGGATTCGGAAATCCAGCCCAGGGTTTACTTTTTCCTGCGGGTTTTCCCGTAGGGGTTTGATGAGAAAAGCAGCCTTAGCGGGAAGAGTGGCATCTGATGTGGGCCGCAGAATTTTGTGATGCGGGAGGTAAATCAAGACTTGCGCTTAGCGTGGTGATTCAGTGAAAAGCCGATTTCCGCTCACGAGCTTTTGCATCATTGTTCTTGCCAGTACGGCTCTCGCTCAAACGTATGACATTAATGGCCAAGGGAGTAGTGCGCCTAAAAATCAGAAGGGCCAGCCAAGCTCCTCGCAGGAAGATGGTTCCGATCAGAACGGAAATGGATTTAGCTGGGGATCGAGCATTGACGTGGCGCGCCAGGCGCGAGCGGCGGACGAAGCGCTGAAGAGAAATGATTACGCGGCGGCGGTTTCGTTTGCGGAACGCGCCGCGAAGTCGGCTCCGAAAGATGCAGAGTTATGGTTTCTGCTGGGCTATGCGGATCGACTGGACGAGCGCTATCAGGCTTCGGTTGATGCCTACAATCGCGGACTGAAGTTGAAACCGAGTTCGACGAACGGCATGGCGGGTTTGGCTCAGACCTTGGCGCGGATGGGCCGAGTGGCCGACGCGGAGGAGTTACTCAAGCGGGTCACGGATGCGAATCCGAAAGATGCGAACAGCTTACAGTTAGCGGGCGAGCTTTTGCTGAATTCGGATCCGACGCAGGCGCTGGACTTTTTGAGGCGAGCCGATACGGTGAGACCTTCGGCGCATACCGACCTGCTGATTGCGCACGCTTACGAACGGCTGGGAAAACCAGATGAATTCACTCACTATCTGAATCTGGCGAAAAACCGTGCTCCCAATGATCCTGAGGTGATGCGCGCAGTGGCGGGTGAGTTTCGCGACCAGGGACAGTTCGATCAGGCGATTGCGACTCTGCGGGCGATTCCCAATAAGACCACCGACATCGAAGCGGAACTGGCCTATACGTACGAACTTGCGGGAAAACAGCAAGAAGCCGCGGACCTGTATACGCGCCTGGCTAAGGCGGCGAAGGGCAACATTGGATTGGATCTGAGCGCGGCGCAAGCCCTGGTTGGTTTGGGACAGATGGATGGAGCGCAGATATTTCTGGATGACGCAAAAAAGATTGATAGCAACACCTACCGGCTGCATGCGATTGAGGGAGCGATTGCCGAAGCGGACAATCGTTATGCGGATGCGAGCGCGGAGTATAACCTAGCCATCAGCAATCTTCCCGCGAACGTTCAAGAAGGGCCTCTCTATCCCATCGAACTTCGATTGAATCTGTATGAGCTGGCGCTGCGGCAAGAAGATGAAGCGGCGGCGAAAAAAGAACTGGACGCCGCGGCAGCAGCGATTCAGCAGGTGAATGTCCCGCCAGCTTCGCGCCCTGAGATGTTGCGGCTGCGTGCTGCGATTGAAGCGGGGTCCGGGAACACCGATGCGGCCAATAAGGATTTGCAGGAGGCGTTGGCGCTGGCGCCGGGGAATGTGAACTCGCTACTCAATTACGCCAGTTTGCAGTGGAAGATCGGGCAGAAGGATGGGGCGCAGGCCACTTTCGAGAAAGTGCTCGAACTCGACCACAACAATCGGACGGCGCTTGCGTCGTTGGGATACCTGGCGCGGGACAAGGGAGACCCAAAGCTAGCCGAAAGTTATTTCAAGCGGGCAGTGAGTGCTCATCCGAAAGATTATGAGCCGTATCTTGCTCTGGGAGATTTGTATACGGCGGCGCGAGACTTTCCGGCGGCGCAACACAATTATGAAGAAGCGTACCGCCGCATGCCGACGAACGCGATGATCATCGCGGGCGGCACGAATGCGGCGCTGGAGGCGCAGAATCGGGATTTGGCGAAGCAGTGGCTGGATCGGGCCCAGGGCAAGATGAATGAGAATCCTCAGGTCAGCCGTGAACGCGAGCGATATCTGACGCTGAAGGGTGATTACGTGGAATCGGCGAAGCTGGGATATTACGTTCTCAGCAAACTTCCCCATGATCGCGAAGGCGTGGATTATCTGGCCTACGATCTTTACTACCTGGGCCGTTACGACGAAGCGTTGGCTCTGGTGAAGAAGTACGAACCGATCCTGCCGAATGATAAAGACCTTCCGCTGGTTGCGGGAAATGTGAATGCGCACGGTGGACATTTGCAGGAGGCGGTTACCGACTACAACCGCGCGCTGGAACTCGACTCTAAGATGGCGCCGGGGTACGTGGATCGCGGATTCGTGTTGAACGATCTTAAGCAGCCGGAGAAGGCCGCGGAGGATTTTAAGACTGCGATTCAATTACAAAAAGATTATGGTGAAGCGCACCTTGGTTTGGCATTTTCCGACCTGCAGTTGCACCGGCCGAGACCTGCTTTGGCGCAGCTGGACGTGACCCAGAAAATAATGGGCAAATCACATGTGTGGCACCTGGCGCGCGCCGAGGCTTACCGGCAGGAGCAGGACTTCGTCCACGCGGAGCCGGAATACAGAATCGCGCTGCAGGAAGATCCCAATGATCTAAGCACAGAATTGGCATACGCGGATACGCTGTTCCGATTGCGCCGGCCCCAGCAGGCGCTCAATGCCCTGGATGTGGCGCAAAAGTTGGCGCCAACTGATGCCCGGGTGTATGCGCTGCGAGCGCAGGTTCACGCCAAGGAGAATGATCGGACTGCGGCGATGCAGGATATTCAACTGGCAGAACAATATGGCAAAGATGACATCGACATCCTGATGGCAACTGGAGGCGCACTATTAAGTATGGGCGACCGAGACGCGGCCATGCAGAGATTCGCGCGGGCGTTGGATGTTCCGAAGGGAGATCGGCTGGGAGTGCGGTTGGAGATCGCGCAAGTGTTCATGCGGCAGGGGCATGCCGATGACGTACGCCGGCAGCTGGCGCTGGGTTTTGCGGAGGCCCGCGAGGGCAATTCTCCGGTAGCGCCGCAAGATATTTTGGAAGCAGCCAATATTTTTCTCGGCATTCATGATTTCGATCTGGCGGAGACCTATTTCGACAAGGCGAAGTTGGCGGGAGCCAATCCACGATTGGTGGAGATTGGTTTGGCCAATACTTATGTGGCTGAAGGGCAGACGCACAAAGCGGAAGACGCGCTGGCCAGCCTGGGACCAGTCAGCGATTTTAGTGACGACTACGATTACGCGATTGCGGCCGCCAACCTTTACCGGCAACGGCAGGACACGGTGCACGCGCTCTCCTCGTTCGTGCAGGCCAACACAGTTGCGGGCCAGGATAATCAGGCACTGACGCAGACGGCGCAAAATGAAGTGGCCATCGAAGAAGGCCACCAGATCAATCAGAATATAAGTATCGCGCCGGAAGCGTCATTCGCGCCTGCGCTGGAGGATATCAACGTCTATACGCTGGACGCTGAGATTCTGCACGTGACCAACAATCCGGCGCTCCTGCCTCCGCCGCGGCACTCGTTTGAAAACTTGGCCGATAGTCATTACAGAATCCATCTCGGGGGATTTCCGGTGATCTCCGGTTTTGTGGGCGAGAGCTTCACCGCCGGCCGGTTCCTTTTTCCCAGCGAAAATGTTATTCAGGACCGCAACACGTACGACACTTATTTCAATGGGGGAGTTACGCCGATTGTTCATATCGGCGCGAACTCAATCGCATTCAACGGCGGGTTGCAATACGATATCCGCCGCGACACGATTTCGCCGGTGTTCATGAGCCAGAATCTTTTTCGGCAGTTTCTTTACATTTCCACGAGTTCGTTTAAAAACTGGGTTTCGTTCAATGGCAGCGGAGTACGCGAAGCAGGACCGTTCACGGATCAAAATTTGCATTCGCGGGATCTTTCTGCGACTGCGGAATTTACGGTGGGAAGGCCCTGGGGACACACTTCCCTGCTAACCGGATATATGGTGCGCGATCTTCTGTACCGTCCTTTGATCGAGGAATATTTCAATACCTCGACCTATATCGGATTGCAGCAGAAGTTCGGGAGCAGGCTGACGGCGGCGGTTCTGGCTGAGGACCTGCGATCGTGGCAGGTGCAGAATACGAACTATGCTCTGGCACAGGCGTTCCTGCCGGGGGGGCGATTCGATTTCCGCGCCAGTCCGCGGTGGGAAGTGCAAGGGTCGTTCCTGCTTTCGCGGGGCGAAGGCTACCACGAATACGATAACGCGCAAAGCCAGTTCCTGGCGGCTTACACGCATACGAACCGCGGGGCCTCGAGTGATGAGGGTAAATTCGGAGCGCTCATGAATCACTCGTTCCGATTCTCGTTCGGAGTTCAGCAGCAAACTTTCTACAGCTTTGCCGGCGGCACCAGGAACACGATCCTCCCGGTGATTCACTTCACTCTCTTCTAAATTTGGACTGGCATTTACGCAATGGCCGAAATGATCAAAAGCGACGTGGCTGTGCCGGAAAGTACGAGCGCTGCTCCCGCGCGAGTGCCGGCGAAGACGCTGAAGTCGCAGTTGCTGGGCGGCAGCTTGACCTTGCTGGCGGGGTCAGGGCTGGTGGGAGTCACCAACCTGCTCTACAACGTGGTGACGGCGCGGCTTCTGGGGCCCACAGGATTCGCGCATGCCACGGCGGTCTATACCCTGTTGATGTTGCTGTCGTGCATTACGCTGGCGTTCCAAGTAGTGTGCGCGAAATATGTGGCCAGGACTGAGTCGGCGCAATCGCGAACCCAGCTCTTTGCCAGCTTGCACCAGCGCGCCTGGATGGCTGGACTGGGAATTGGCCTGGTGCTGTTTTTGTTCAGAGGTCCGCTGACGGCCTACCTGAACCTGCCCGACCCGGTGCTGATCTCGTTGCTGGCGGTGGGAGTAGCCTTCTACGTTCCTCTGGGAGTTCGGCGCGGATACATTCAGGGAATTCATGCCTTCGGTCCACTGGCGATCAATTTTATGCTGGAAGGGCTGGTGCGATTAGGCGGGGCATTTGTATTGATCGAAATAGGATTGGGGGTAAGAGGGGCAGTTCTGGCCAGCGTGCTGGCTGTGTTTGTCAGCTATTTTGCCGCGCTGCCCAGTCCCGGGGTAACTTCTCTGCGATTTAAGGGAGTCGCGATATCTTTCCGCGAAGGCTTGCAGGCAATCGTCTTTTTCTCGGGCCAAACTGTAATTAACAATTTCGACATCGTTCTGGTGAAGCACTTTTTCCCCCCAGTGGAAGCGGGGTTGTACGCAGCAGTTGCTCTGGTGGGCAGGCTGGTCAACATGTGCGCATGGTCGGTGGTGAACACTATGTTTCCGGTCTCGGCGGGCGCGGGCGGAGACGACCATGAGGCGAGCCAGGTATTGTTCACTTCCCTGTCGATGGTGTTTCTGATTCTTTCCGCGCTGATTTTCGGGCTGTGGATGGTTCCAAGTTTTTTATGGCGGACGCTTTTTGGTGCGCAATTTGAGTTGCTGGGCAGCTCCGGGAAGCTGGCTCCACTGCTGATTTTGTACGCCATCACGGCAGGCGTTTATTCGTTGAGCTCGGTGATTATTACCTATGAAATGTCGCGCAAGATAGCGAACACGAGCTGGCTGCAGCTGGCCTTCAGCGGCGCCATGGCGTTGGGGATTTATCTGATGCACAACACGCTGCGCGAAGTGATTGTGATCCAGCTGGTGCTGATGATCATCCTGTTGTTTGTGCTGATAATCCCGCTGCTGCGGCACCAACTGACGCCGAAAGCTCTCGGCGTGTATAGCTGTCTTAGGGTTCGGCGCTTGCTCACGGAAGAGGAGGTGATGTCGGAATTTCTGCGGAGCGAGTTTCATCATCCAGAGTTCGATGATTACCGCCACGAATTCGAAGTACTGGTGAAGCAACCGAACCTCAACAGTTCCCGGGAGAACGCGCTGCGGCAAGCGCTGCTATTTTTGCGGCGAGGGCCGATGTGGCGGGAGCTTCCCGCCGACACGAAGTGGTATGAGGTGCAGTTGACACTGAACGATCTGGACCGCATTCGTTTTTTCCCCCGTGCGCAATGGCGTCGGGCAGCGGAAGGGAGCTTCCAGATGAAAGAAGTGGTGGAGCGAATGCGGCCGATGGTGGAAGAGAACACCGACGACGAGTTCTTTTACAAGCTGCGGATGTTGAGCCAATCGATCGAGCAGAAGCTGATCAATCCCACGGTTTTGCTGATTGGAGTGGATAATACGGGGCCGCTGACGATTCTGGACGGGAACCATCGTATGGCGGCGGCGATGTTGAGGAACTCGGCTCCGGTGCTGGACCGATTTCGATTTATCTGCGGATTCTCGCCGCAAATGATTCGCTGCTGTTGGTACCACACAAACATGAACACGCTGCTGCGGTATCTGAAGAATTTTGTGCGGTATTTTTCTTACGATCCGGAAACGGATATCGGACGCTTCCAGGAGCGCGGGTTGTAGGTAAAGTTCGAAATGCGAATGAAAAGGCGGACAGAATTGTCCGCTTTTATTTCTTTGCAGGAATTGTTGTTCAAGTTTACTGCGGCGGTCGAACGGCTGCAGGGGGCGTGGCCGGTTCTTGCACTACGGAGTTGTCGCGACGCAGCAAGCGAACGGGTTCGTTCTGCTGACGGCGGGTGTTGCGCTCTTGCTCGACCTTCGCTTCTACTTTGTTATCGCTGTCGGATGCTACTGCGCCGAGTCTTTTGCCTTCGGCGGAGGAGCGGGTAGCGAGTCCCACCGGGGTATTCGCACCGCCTAACTCCTGGGCACGGTCATAGAAAAATTGCGCGGTCTCGCGGTCGCCTTCGAGCTCCGAGAGGTAGCCGATATTGTTGTTGGCGAATGCGTTGTTGGGATCGAGAGCGTAGGCGTTGAGAAAATCTTGTTCCGCGGCTTTGGGTTCGTTACGGTTGAGGGCGGAGACTCCGCGCGTATTCAACTCGGCCAAGCGAACTTCGAGGGTCATCTCGTTCTGCAAACGGTTTCGCAGGTTACGGGCATTCTGGGCAGCCATCTCGGCGACGGGTTTTCCTCTCCACGAGCGGTTGAGAGTGACGACCGCGGCGGCATCGGAATTGATGGCGGAGGCGGAATCGTAGTACCGCAGCGCTTCCTGCGATTCGCCTTCCATCTCTTTGGCCACTCCCATGTTGTTGAGGGTGAAAATATTGTTGGGATCGGTGTTGAGAGCTTTCTGCAGGAGAAGATCGGCTTCGGGGCCGCGTCCCTGGGAGAGCAAGCGAACGGCTTGCACATTGTCCTGGTTGATTTGTAGCGGGACGTCGGGAATGGCCAGAGCCGCTTTCAGGGTGCTTCCCTCGAGGCGCGGAGAACTGGCTATGGCGATGCTGGCGTCGGTCGATTCCTGTCCAGCGAGCGTGTAGAAACGCTGGGCGCGGTCCACTTGGCCTTGCAGCTCAGAAACGTAGCCCAGATTGTTCAGGGTAAAAGGATCGTCAGGATCGAGCAGATAAGCCTTGTAGAAAAACGCTTCAGCCTTGGTGTAGTTGTGCTTGCGGACGGCTTCTACGCCTTCGCGATTGAGGCGCTGGACGGGAGTGAGGTGGCTGCGCTTGGGCAGAGTGATTTTAATGTCGCCGGCTCGGGCTTGCGGTGCCGCTACTAGGAGTGAAACGGTGACGACGGCAGCGGCAAGCCAGGCTTTCCAGGACATTCGCGGAGACCTCTTTGGCAGAATTAGCACACAATGACGCGTTACTGAGATGCCAATTACTCCTCTACGTTTGTCGGCATCTCAGGTGATTTTTGTAGGGATTCGACTACCTTTACGTTTGTCGGCATCTCAGGTGATTTTTGTAGGGATTCGACTACCTTAGACGCAATAAACGGCATCGAATAAGCGCGTAGAAATAATTGTGTCTGAATCATCAAAGAGGGCGGAGACAGCGATGGGCAGTTTTTTCTGGAGGAGGCTAGCCAGTGGCGTTCTTACCGGGATGATTCTCGTGTCACTGGCGTACGCGCAGGCACCGGCTCCGCAGTCGGTGGTTTCGGCTGACTCCGCAT
>DASRWO010000247.1:0-4888 GCA_035654555.1 Candidatus Deferrimicrobiaceae bacterium
CCGATGACGGCGCCCACTGTGGTCAGAGGAGACATGGGGCTGGCCTCGGTCATAGTGCGGGCCGCCGATAACAGCGGCGCGTTCGATCCGGACACGCCCAGAGCTGGATTCGTAGTTTTCGCCAAACCGAAATCCATCAGCTTGGCGCCGGTGCGGGTGAGCATGATGTTGCCCGGTTTCACGTCCCGATGCACAATGCCCTGCCGATGCGCAACCGTCAGTGCCTCAGTAATGGCAATTGCGATCTTGAGGACCTCATTCAGCGGCATTGCGCCCTTCCGCAATCTTTCCGCCAGCGTCTCGCCTTCGAGAAGCTCCATTACCAGGAAGTCAGTTCCATCCTGGGAGCCGATGTCGTAGAGATGGCAGATCTGCGGGTGGTTCAGAGCGGAAATGGCTCGGGCTTCGCGCTCCATACGCTGTTTCAGTTCGGGGGACGACGAAAGATGCGAGGCAAGTACTTTGATCGCTACCGCGCGATCGAGGCGCACATCGCGGGCCCGGTACACCTCGCCCATTCCTCCCTCGCCCAGCCGGGATTCGATTTCGTAAGGGCCGAATTTTGTACCAGCGTTAAGCGCCATCCGTGCGCACAATTATATTCCTATGCTTCGGCGCTTCATGCTCACGGTCTACAAGAGGAACGGAGTTCAGGAGTTGTGCGGGTCAAAACGTTAACTCGACTTGTGAGATGGATCGCAGCCAATTCCCGGGGTGACGGTCTATTCGGAAGTTATTCCGGGCCATAAGTCGAGTTATGGAAGTTGCTGCATTCGCAAAGTGCAGCTTCGCCTGATTTCCTACGTCGTCGTTTCCGTGTTTAAACACCTCTGTCCCACACTTGCAGGCGACTAGGGTGTAGGTGGCTGCGCCGCATTTGGCAGCAGGCCGCGGTCGACCAGCACCGGAGGCTGCCGATGGTGGGTGTGGAGCTCATAGTCATAAGCCCAGCCGATCATATCGCCATCATGCCATTTGCGAGTGCTTATCTCAATGCCAAAAGGCAGCCCGTTATCATAGAAGCCTGCAGGAAAGCTGATGGCTGGCACACCGAGCATATTTACCCAGTCGGTGGCACTGTGCGGCCCCTCACTCAGGCGGCCGTCTTGCGGCATGGTCTCATCAACGGGCGGCATTTGGATTGCAGGATAAACGAATCCCTCAAGATGAAGGCGATCCAGTTCCGCTTCGTAGCGGGCGAGCAACTCACAGCGGGGACGCAGGAGGGTGATCTCTGCCTGAGGATCAGTTTCGAGGGCTGTCTGCTGAATATCAACGGCAGCAAACATGCCGGTGTGCTCACCTCCTATGACGACTTCCGGCAGCGGCTTGCCGACGGCATGCTCATATTCGACGCTGGAGTGATACTGTGCGGGGCCGAAGCCGGCGAGGAACTTGTCGGTGCCCTCGCGAATGTACGGTAGTGTGCAAATGTGCGATGCAGCGTCGGCAAAGCTATCTGGCAGGATCTGCCGATCAATCAGGACGGTCGCTCCGGCCGCTTCCAACTCCTTAACGGCCTTTAGGAAGGCCGCACGTGTCTCAGGATGTAATGGAGTGATCGACTCCTGCTGCGCTTTGGCTAACTGGGCGGCCGTAGCGTTCGGGCAAACTCCCTGAAACACCGGGGAGTCTCCGTCGAGGATAAATGCGGGAACGGCGAACCGCTTGCCGTTGAGGGCCCCCGGTTTTAGGTACTGCGAGTACGGGCCTGGCTGCGCCTTGTCTTGTGACCCTGCCGTGGCGGGGTCCAGTGGATCTAGGCCTGCCATCACGGTGAGCGCGATGGCGGCATCGGCCACGTCGCGGGCGATAGGGCCAGTGTTGTCGAGTTGCCAATCGAGCGGAGCAATGCCCGCGAGGCTGACAAGGCCCCGAGTCGGGAAGATGCCCACGAGGTTGCTCGTCGCGACGGGCATGCGGATGGAGTTACCGGTGTCTGTACCGTTGCCGAGCACGGCGAAGTTCGATGTGACGGCAGTGACCGTGCCCCCAGAGGATCCGCCCGGCGAGAAGCGCACATCGTAGGCATTGCCAGTACGGCCAAAAGCCGTGGAGCGGTTGGTATCACTGGCAGCAAAATCAGGCATGTTGGTGACGCCAATGATGATGGCGCCCGCTGCGCGCAGCTTTGCAACAACGGTGGCGTCACGCGGCGCGATGAGCTCGTGACCGGAAAGTATATAGCCACGCCAGCCATCGGTGGTGATGAGCCCCTTGACGCTTGTGTTGGCCTTGGTGACGATGGGCACCCCCCACAATGGACTGGGGCGGAAACCGGATTGCTTTGCCTCGGTATCCTCACGCTCTGCGTCGATCAGCGCAGCTCTCGCGTTGACGGTCTGAACTGCGCGATATATGCCGTTGTAACGAGCGATCCGGTCGAGATGCCACTGGACTACCTGCGTAACTTTGTAGCGGTGCTGGCGATAGAACTCGTGCAAGCGGTCCACGGTGACCTCCATGAGGTCCTTGTCCATCAGGTCGTGCTCGAGCACGGCATGATCGGTTTTTTGAGCCACACGCAACGGGCTCTGGGCCATGAGCGGCGACGTGAATAAAAGCAATAGAAACAGCATTCGCATATTGGCTCGATAGTACCTGAGTCCTTGGGAGAGAGCCCAAGCTTTGACCGCTTACCAGGCTTGGGCGTTTGCTAGCGAATGGCATAAGCAGCCGGATTCGAAATGCGAAGTGGGCAGTTTGACGAGTGGCCACAGTCGCTCCTGGTCATCACAGGTTTTGAAAAGCGCGTCGAGTTCTTCCTGTTCGTAGATCTCCGGTTCTTCTTCTGTGTACCGGGGCCAGTCGTTTTTGCCGACCAAGCCACGAACGCCCTGAGCTTTTAGGAAAGACATCACATTTTCAAACTTGTTGTACACGCTGCGCGGTGCCTGATCTTTCTCCTCGCGCAGAAAGGCTGAGAATTTGAGGAGGTCCTTACGGTCGATGTCGACAACGTTCTGCTTGTGACACGACTCAGTGAAGTAGTCCAGTGCGGTCGCATACGCTGCCAATGTTTTCGGCTTCTTCGTCAGCCTAGTTTCTTCGATGAACTCTGCGACGGCGGTTGCAAGCGTCTTGTGCCCGTTGCCATTGACAGGAACGACGGTGACGCCGTTGTTTGTGGCGTTGAGTTCCGCTTCCTTTTGCAGACGGCGCGCGGTTGCGGTCGAAGCGTCCTTGCCGATCGAAAGACGGATCCGCTTTGCGCCTTCGCGCCATTCTAGGTAATAGGCACCCTCGGGATGCCGCTGTTCCTTGCCATCGATATAAACGGCGTCGGGCTTGATGCGCCCGTTGGCGGAAATCACGACCGGGCAGTAGCGAAGACCATGGGGAGTTTTGACGCGCTTGGTGACATTGACGTCACGGTTCATGGTGACCCTTTCTGATTGTGGTATCAGTCTAGGTATCACCAGCTTGCAAGTACAAGATTACAAAGGCAATGGCGGAGAGGGAGGGATTCGAACCCCCGATACCCTTTCGGGTATGCCGGTTTTCAAGACCGGAGCCATCAACCGCTCGGCCACCTCTCCGGATGCTGCAGGTCTAGTTTACACTTGACCATTTCTGCCATGCCAACCAAGCGAATCAGGTTGCGAGGCTAGTGAATCTGACCGAAGGCGCGGGAATGAAACTCCATGACTTCGGTGAAGTGGGTTAGAAAATAAGTGAAGCTGTGGTCGCCGGGGTACAGATGGTACTCGTGTTTCACGCCTAGCTTCTGCAGTTCGTCGTGCAGGGCAGCGGCTCCCTTTTCGAAGCCATAGTTGTCATCCTGACCGCAGTTGAAATAGATGGCGAGTCTTTTCAAGGCAGGGCCATTCTTCCGTGCAAGGACAAATACATTATTGGCGTGCCAGTGAGGAACGTCGATTGGATCTCCGAAGACATCGGCCAGCACTTTTCCTAGAGGAGCGCCGGAGCGGGCGGCGAGATCAAGGTCCCGGGGCGTGTCAGTAATCAGCGCGGCGCTTTGGGCGCTGACGGCGGAAAACATTTCAGGATGGCTGAAGGCGAAGCGCAGTGCGCCGTATCCGCCCATGGAGATTCCGGTGATTGCTCGATGGCTGCGGCCTTTGCTGATTCGGTATTTCTTTTCGATGAGCGGGATAAACTCCTGGAGAAAAAAATCGCTGTAGCGAACGGAGCCATCCGCGGAGTTGATGTAGAAGCTTTTTCTGCCTTCGGGAGCGACGATAAGAAAATCGCCCAGCTTATGTTGCTGGCGGAGATCGTCGAGCATCGTCCAACCGCCGCTGTTGAAAAGCGTTTTCTCGTTATCGCCTAAGCCGTGAAGGAAGTAGAGCACTGGATAGTTTTGGGGAGGGTTCTGCTTTGCGCCGCTGTCGTAGCTGGCTGGCAGGTAGACGCAGTAGTGCACTGCGTACTTTAGGATCCCGCTGTTCAGAGCGTCGCATTCGATGCGACTCTGCGCTTGAACTGATAACGAAACGATGAGAGCCGTGAGAATAAGAAAGATTCGAAGACTGACGTGCATCGATTCAGTTTACTCGTAGCGCAAGGCCTGGACGGGATCCAGGCGGGCCGCGCGTCCAGCCGGATATAGGCCAGAGATCAGACTGACCACGAAAGCAAATACCAAGGCGAATGCGACCAGCCACCACGGCACTGCCCAGAAATGCTCGGGCGGAAGAGACTGACGCTTGAGATAGATGTTCGTTCCCAGGTTGATGACCTGTCCGATTGCCCAGCCGAGGATGACACCGACAATACCGCCAAGAATGCCCATGGCACCGGCTTCTGCGAAGAAAAGTTTCTTCACGTCGCCATCGCTGGCGCCGATGGCTTTCATAATTCCAATTTCGCGACGGCGTTCGAGGATAGCCATTACCAGTGTGTTCACGATTCCGATGGAAGCGAC
>DASRWO010000248.1:0-4573 GCA_035654555.1 Candidatus Deferrimicrobiaceae bacterium
TCACCCTGCACAATTCCGGGCAGAGACCGCTGTGGGTGCATGATATTCAAGGCAAGCTGACTACAACCAGCGGAGATCAGAACAGCGATGCAGTCTCGGCTGTCGACTTCGAACGCTACTACCAGGCTTTTCCCGCCTTGAAGGCAAATGCCCAGCCGTCTCTTTCGCCTGAAGATAAGTTGCAGCCCGGTCAGGATATCAAGCGCACCGTGATCGTAGGTTTTCCTGTGACCCTGGACGCATTCAATCAGCGGAAGTCTGTTAGCGTGATCGTGCAGCCGTACGACCAGACTGTGCCCGTAGTATTGACCAAGTGAAAGCAACCTCTGCGAAACATCTGTCCAATGCTCCGATAAAAATATGCAAACCAGTCAACTTTCATACCGCACATTCCTGTCAATGTTCGCCCTGTTTGTTTTCTCAACGATTCCGCTACTCGTAGCCGCATCGGACAAAAACGGAGCGCTACCCGTGAACAAAGATTCGTATTTCATGTACGTTGGCACCTACACCCAAGAGGCCAGCACCAGCAAAGGCATTTACGTCTATCGTTACGACCCGGGGAGCGCGAAGGTCTCACCCATCGGCCTGGCGGCGCAGACGATCAATCCCTCGTTCCTTGCGGTGAATCCCAATCATCGTTTCTTGTATGCGGTCAATGAAGTCGGCGATTACAGGGGACAGAAAAGTGGAGGCGTCAGCGCCTTCGCCATCGACAGCGCGACTGGCAAACTGACGCTGTTGAATCAAGTCGCGTCCGGAGGAGCCGATCCCTGCTACATCACTGTCGACAGCACAGGAAAATTCGTTCTGGTGGCTAACTACACGGGCGGCAGCGTGTCCGTCTTTCCCGTCCTGAAAGACGGCAGCCTGGGCGAAGCTTCTGCCTTTGTCCAGCACACTGGCCACGGCACGAATCCAAAACGCCAGGAAGCGCCGCACGCTCACTCTATCGATCTATCGCCGGATGATCGTTTCGCTATCGTCGACGATCTTGGACTCGACGAGACTCTCGTCTACAAATTTGACAACAACACAGGCTCGCTTACGCTCAACGATCCTCCGTTTGCCAAAGCCGATGACGGAGCCGGGCCCAGACACTTCGCGCTACATCCCAACGGCAAGTTCGCCTATGTGATCCACGAAATGGGATCGACAGTTTCCGTTTTCGATTACGATGCTGCCGGCGGGGTTCTGCATCCGGTGCAGACAATCTCAACCATTCCTCAGGGCTTCGCCGCACTGAATGAGGACGCTGAGATCGAAGTCCATCCGTCCGGTAAGTTCCTCTATGCCTCGAACCGCGGCCATGACAGCATTGCAGTCTTTGCAATCGATCCCAATAAAGGGACGCTGACCCTGGTCGAATATGTCGCCACGAAGGGACAGAGTCCACGGAATTTTCAGATTGATCCCACGGGTCGGCTGCTGTTTGCGGCCAATGAAAAATCAGACAACGTCGTCGTCTTTCGCATCAACGCCCAGACCGGCCGCCTCACTTCGACCAGCAAAGTGCTGGATATCTCGCAACCTGTCTGTGTGAAATTTGTGCCGATCCAGTAGACGCGCAGCTATTGTTTCTTCTGAATGAATCTTCGCCGGACGTTCAATTAGCCGTCACCGGAACCGGTGCGCTCTTCGGCGTACTCAAGTATCCCGTCGCTTTGTTTTTGTCCACGGTCCAAACCACCAACTCGAACAGCAAGTGTTCCCGTCCCGAATAGAACTGGATTGGTTCGGCGATGTTCCTATCCCTCTTCTCGATGGTCTTGTCGTCGGAGGTGACATCGATGGTGAACTTGCCGTGCTTAGCGTCCGTCTTCTTGAGTTGCAGGCTCACGGTCGCCACGGGTTGCGGCTTTTTTGCCCCTCGCAGCAAAGTGAACTCGTAATAGTTGCGATCGCCTTTGTGCTTAAGTACTTCAAGATCACCGCGCGTGTTCGCGATCAATCCACTCTGCACTCCCAGGTCGCCTACGGCACTTTGCAGCTTTGCTTTGGTGCTCTCAAGATCAGCCTTCGTTGAAGCCACGTCCGTCTTTACGCCGCCGACGTCGGTTTTCACGCCCGCCACTTCGCCGTTCACCTGGCCAATCTGTTCCTTTTGTTCTTGCTCCAATCGTGACACGGATTCTTTTTGCTGTTGTTGGAGTTGTAGCGCTCGCTGGTTCAGATCTTTCTTGGTAAGGCCCAATTGGTGAGCCAATGTTTCCTCGGACGCTTCGGCCGTCTGCATCCTGTTCTTGAGTTCCGTAACCTGATTCTGACTGTCGCCCAGGTCCTTAGTCAGCTTATCGATGTGTTGTTGGGTCGTGACATATCCATACACCGAAGCCGCGATAAAAATAATCGCGACAAAAAACAGAATCCATTTACCCGCATTCGATTGCGGCTCAACAGGTTCAACAGATGCCTCTTCGCCTTCGTCCGGCATAGCTCCTCCAGGAGTGACCTTCCCGTAAATTGTGGGATCGCTTCAATTGTTGAGCACAACAGCAATGGTGTCAACTAGCCTTCCGATTACACGCTTACGTTCTTTTACAATGGCAAAGTGAAGAATTGGGATGTGATCATTATTGGCGGCGGCATCATTGGGCTCTCGCTTTCCCTGGAACTCCGCAAGAAAGGATTGACCGTTCTTGTGGTCGAGCGGGGAGAACCAGGTCGAGAAGCTTCTTATGCTGCGGGCGGGATGCTCGTGGATTGCAGCGTCGAAACTCCGGCATCTCTACAGCCGCTGGCGACGGTCAGCGCCCGCATGTACCCGGAGTTCGCGCATGAACTGGAAGTGGAATCGGGAATAAAAGTGGATCTGCGGGAGCATGGCACGATCGTTTTCCCTCCGCCTGAAGACTTGTACGAGCGGCACGGATTCAAGCCTGAAGCCTTGCTTCCCACGCTTGTGGCCGAGTTAGAGTCGGCGCTTGCGGAGACAAATCGTCCTGCGTTTTATCTCGAGGAGCGGAGCGTCGATCCGCGCGGGCTTTCCGCCGCTGCGCTGCAAACGGCCAAACGGCGCGGTGTGGATATCTCTTCTGGAGATGAGGTCACGTCGGTTCGCCTTTCAGAAGGGAGGGTCGAGGGAGTCGTTACTAAAAAAACTTCATTCTTGGCGCCCAAAGTCGTCAACTGCGCCGGCGCCTGGTCAGGCCGAATCTCGCCAGATACTTTGCCTACTCGGCCGGTGAAGGGACAGATGTTGTGCGTGATCTCAGCATTTCGAAACTTGTTGAAGCATGTCATCCGGTCGCCAGAAGTGTATGTGATTCCGCGCAGCGATGGCCGCATCCTGGTGGGCGCAACGGTAGAAGAAGCGGGCTTCGACAAGCGCACCGATGTGCCCACAATTCAACGTTTGCACCGTGCTGCGATCGCTCTGGTTCCAGAGTTGCGGAATGCGAAAATTCTCGAGGACTGGGCGGGGCTGCGTCCCGGAACTCCTGATGCCTTGCCGATTCTCGGTGGAACTGCAACGCCCGGCTATTATGTGGCAACCGGCCACTTCCGCGACGGTATTCTTCTTGCTCCGATCACTGCTCGCTTGATGGCGCAAGTGCTCGAGGGAGATGTACCCGACCACGATCTGACCGCATTTTCTCCGGCAAGGTTTGCCGATGTAGTCTCGAAGCAAGGGTAACTGGCACTGCTTTCCTCCAATTCCTTCCGGTATACTGAAGCGTTTTCGGCAACCTTAATTGTTCCGCGACTGTGCACGAGAAAGGATTTCTATGGCTTCCCCGGCAGTTGATTTTGCCCGCAATAATCAGCAACGTTTCCTGAGCGAACTGAAAGACCTGCTTCGCATTCCCAGCGTGAGCACCCTTGACGAACACAAGCCTGACGTTCAAAAAGCGGCGGAATTCGTCGCTAACGACCTGCGCCGCATCGGCATGGAAAATGTTGAGGTCATCCCGACCAAAGGTCATCCGATGGTTTATGCCGACTGGCTGCACGCGCCGGGCAAGCCTACCGCGCTTTGCTATGCGCATTACGATGTGCAGCCACCCGACCCGCTTGATGAATGGAAGACTCCTCCTTTTGATCCCACGGAGCGCAACAATAATATCTATGCGCGGGGCGCGGTTGATGATAAGGGCCAGCTTTGGATGGAAGTGAAAGCTCTGGAATCACTGATGAAATCGGGAAACGGCACGCTGCCGATCAATGTGAAAGTCATTTTTGAAGGCGAAGAAGAAGTTGGCGGGGAATCCATCACCGAATATGTGCGCAAGCAGAAGGCCAAGCTGAAGGCCGATTTTGCCTTGGTCTGCGACACGGAACTTTTTGCGCCGAACCTTCCTACTTTGTGCGTTGGCTTGCGTGGCCTGGTATATACGGAAATTGAGGCCTACGGGGCGAAGGTTGATTTGCACTCGGGTGTGTATGGAGGCGCGGCTCCGAATCCGTTCTTTGCGCTGATTGAAATCATCAGCAAATTGAAAGACGCGAAAGGCCACGTGCTGATTCCTGGCTTCTATAAGGGCGTGAAAGCTCCCAGCAAGGACGAACTCAAAGCCTGGAAGCGTCTTCCCTTCAACGAAGAGACTTACCGCAAAACCGAAGTTGGCTCGAA
>DASRWO010000249.1:0-4824 GCA_035654555.1 Candidatus Deferrimicrobiaceae bacterium
GCCTTGGAGATCGCCAAAGTATGACTCCAGTTCCACTGTGAGAATCCGGCCTAAGTGCAGCGATCGAGGTTGCGTTGTCCGACGCGACTGAGAAAAACAGCTCAGCAAACTAAGCGGCCACGACTTTGGCACCGGCGCAACCCGGATGTCCGCAGCTGCACGCGCTCTCAGAGCCCTTGCTACCACTTTCGCAAGCCGGACTGCAATACTGGCTATTGGGGGCAGGACGACAGCTACAGTTCTTATGAGCGCACTTCTGATCGGCGTTATCCATGACTCCACACTCCTTCTTCCATTGCAACTTTTGGTTGCAGGCGATCAAGCGTTTTTTACCGCATAAAGATCGAGATGTTAGTGGTGATTTTTGGCAGGAGGGTTGCCGAGCGAGTCGTGCTCACGGGCGCCGATCGTAGCAAGCCCCCGACCTACTGGGCGAGTAGTACTTCTGAGTATTGAGAAACACGGTTTCCGCTTGGAGGGAATACAGCGTTTCTGGTATGGTCTTCAAAGTTTAGATCGGTTTCGGGCAGATCCTCAGATCAAGATTCGCTGGAATAAGATTCGGCGGAATCACCTGGGGGTTCAAGCAGGCAGGTTTCGAAACCAGTGCCACTTATCAAGCCACTTCTAGAGGGCTTTTAGCGTACAGAGCCTTGATGCGCACCGCTCGCGCGCAGGCGGCAGTTCCTTACGGGAGTCCAGAAAGACCGCAAGTCAATAAAAAATCTGGAGAAGTATCGTATGTCAAAGTTTCTGTTGCAGATCGTGTGCCTGTTGGCCGTTTGCAGTTCACCGCTCTTTGCCGGTGTGACGGTCAGTTCCCCAGCTAACGGTTCGACCTACCCCGGATCCGTTCCTTACGCAGCCTCGGCTACAACTTCGTGCGACAAGGGCGTAGCTTCCATGGGAATTTATACCGCGCCGGGCGTTTTGGCTTACGTAGTGAACGGCTCGACGCTGAATACAAACCTGGAGCTTGGCTCGGGAACGTACGACACCGTGGTTGAAGCATGGGACCACTGCGGCGGAGCGTCCACCACTCCCGTCAAGGTGACGGTCGGGAGCGGCGGCGGAAGCGGGAAGAGCTTTTCTAATATTCAGCGCGCCGGAGGATGGGGACAATATGGGCAGGGGCCGCCAAACTTTGTGGATTGCTCGCCTTCGCCGTGCGACGGAATCTCTTTCTGGCTAGGCCAGGGAGTAAAGTCGCCCTCCATGAGCGGGGATGCCACGGCATTCAATGTGGGTGGCACAAAAGCGTATTCCGATGCATTATTTAACAATCACCTGATCGGCCCTCAATCGTCGCAGGGGCTGCCGGACTCGAACCATACGATGGTGCCCACGCTCCACGATTTCACCTATGACGTGTACTTCTTCGGAAGTAACCTGGGGGTTTCGCAGGCGCTGGAGTTTGACATGAACCAGTTCTTCGGCGGCATGGGGTTCATCTGGGGTCATGAGTGCCGCATCGCAGGCGGGAATGAATGGGACGTATGGGATAACCAATCGGCGCACTGGACTCCGACTGGCATACCCTGCCATCCGAACAACAATGCATGGAACCATGTCACAATCAAGGTGCAGCGGACTTCGAACAACGAGTTGTTGTATCAGTCGATTACTCTCAACGGCGATACCCACAACCTGAACTGGACCTTTGGCCACGGGTCAGCACCTGGCAGCTGGTATGGCGTAACCATCAACTATCAGCAGGATGGAAATGACAAGCAAAATTCATACGACATATACCTCGACGATCTGACCTTCTCTTACGAATAGAGGCATATCGAGGGATGCGAGCTTGATTTGTTGATGGGCTTGTCAGCAAAATGTTTTTACAAAGGATGCGGACCGCTAAGGCGGGTCCGCATTCGCATTTTGGGCTGAGGATAATGATATTTCGTGAGGATCCGCTGTCCGAAGTGAGAAGGAATGCCAGCGAACTTCCCGTTTTCCGAGACACCCCATCGGTAACACGTCGGTAACTTGGTGCAAGTCCAATCGCGGTACACAATATGGGTAAACATCGCCCTCCCGCCACCGCTCAGGCAGGGGTGTTTTTCTGCCGCGCAGTGCGACGTGAAAATTCTGAGACCTTCAGTACGCAATGACGATGACTTTGCCGTGAAATCCTGAAAAGCTGCAAATATCACTTATGGATGAACGGAGAAGCGAACGCTTCGGGCGCTACGAGATCCTGGCCGAACTGGGGCGGGGAGCCATGGGCGTGGTCTATAAGGCTCGCGATCCCAAGATCAACCGTGTGGTGGCGGTGAAAACCATCTCCCTGGCCGGACAGCCAGCCGACGAAGAGCAGGAGTATCGGGAGCGTTTTTACCGAGAAGCCGAAGCCGCAGGCCGGCTTTCGCACCCCGGCATTGTCACCATTTTTGACGTGGGCGAGGAACCCGAGACGCGCGCGCCTTACATCGTGATGGAATTTGTAGGGGGGCAATCGCTGGACAAACTGCTCTCCGCGCAAGACCGGACGTTGCCCCTGGAAACTGCGTTACAGTTGACCCACGAGCTGGCGGAAGCGCTGGATTGCGCTCATGGCCAAGGAGTGGTTCATCGCGATTTAAAACCGGCTAATATTCTGCTTACGGAAGATGGACATGCCAAGATTGCCGACTTTGGCGTGGCCAAACTTAACCTTGCCAATCACACCCTTGCGGGGCGAGCGTTGGGCACGCCTGCTTATATGTCGCCCGAACAATTAAACGATGAGCCGGTGGATGGCCGATCCGACTTGTTCTCTTTGGGCGTCGTCCTGTACACGATTCTGACTGGCTACCGGCCATTCCAGGGAAACAGCGCGCTCACCGTTTCGTACAAGGTGGTGAACCGCGATCCTATTCCTGCGACCGTTCTCGACACAGATTTGCCGCCGGCCCTGGATTACATCATTGCCCGGGCCATGGCAAAAGATCCAGCGCAGCGCTACCAGCGTGGGATGGAAATGGCGTTGGATATACAGGATTTGCGCGAAGGCCGCGAGTTGTGGAGCAAGGCTAAACGACCTGATGTGGCGGCCAGCGGCGCGCCAGCGATTGCCGCCGAGAGAGATAAACTGTCGGCGACTGGGAAGACTGGCGCCGCAGGAAAATCTCGCCTCCCCAAACGTCTCCCATCCCAGCAAAAGAACCTGGCGGAAAAACTGCTGAACAAGATGGGAAGAACGTCAGTTCTGGGCGCGGTGTTTTTAGCGGGACTGCTACTTTTCGGCCTTCGCCTTGATCGCGTACTTTGGCCCAAGACTCCGACCCGAATGCTGTCGGAGAAAAGCGTCGACGCGCCGGCGGTCCTTACAGGTCAGGTTGCAACCCAAAACCCAGCGCCCACAGCCGTGGCGCCTAGCGCAAGCGAAACATCTTCACCCGGGGTGGTAGAGGAGACAGCTACAAAAAAACTTGCCGCTGCTCAGCCCGGGGCAGTCCGCAAAAGGATAAGGCTGCCCGAAGCTCTCCCGCATCCTTCAGCCACTGTAAAGCCTGCCAGTGCGAGCGCGGCGGGATTGTCTGTGGAGCCGATTCCAGCTTCAGCCACTTTGGATATTGAAGTGGACCACAAGTTCGCCGAAGCCAAGCTCTCGATATGGGTGGACGACCGGTTGAGCTATACGCGCACTCTGGAAGGAACTGACAAGAAACATTTAGTGCTATTCCATCACGTTCAAGGCCACGAAATTCACGCCATGCCGATCCCGGCGGGAAGCCACCGTCTTCGCGTGCAGGTCACTTCGGGAGAAAACTCTTCTGATCGGTCGGTGACCGGAGACTTTTCCAGTGGAAGCGAGAAGCTGCTGCAAGTTTCCGTCGACAAACGTGGAGTGATGATTTTGAACCTGGAATGAATGCGGCTGACTCTCGGCTTCTGAAATCTCTGTAAAGAATCCCTTCGACGAATCAAGCGGCTTTTTTTGCCATCACTCACAGCAAGGCCGCGATTTTGGTAAGATCCCGCACGAATTCCTGCATCTGTGATTGCCGGGAGGCGGCGTCAGGAGCGCGAAGTATGGATGACGGATGCACGGTCGCGACAACTTTAGGACCCAGCGGGGACGCGACTGGCTGGCCGCGCTGACGAGTTACGCTGATTTCGCTGCCCAATATGGATTGAGCGGCGGTCGCGCCTAAACAGACAAGAATCTCAGGCTTTACGATTTCCAGTTCAGCATCAAGCCAGGGACGGCAAGCCTGGATTTCAGAGGAGCGAGGCTTCTTGTGAATGCGCCTTTTGCCACGTTGCGCAGGCGCCCATTTGAAGTGCTTCACCACGTTCGTGACATAAACTTCTGCGCGATCGATACCCGCCCGTTGTAGCGCCTCGTTCAAAATTCTTCCTGCAGGCCCGACGAAAGGATGTCCAGCCAAGTCTTCCTGATCTCCCGGCTGTTCGCCGACCAGAAATAGTTTCGCCCGCGGCGGCCCTTCGCCAAAAACTGTTTGCGTGGCATTTTTCCAAAGATCGCAGGCTTTACAGTCCCGGGCCGCGCGCCGAACGGCGGCGAGGGAGCGCAGCCCAGACTTCAACGGCGCGCTATTCGCCGGTCGGGAGCGTGCAGCGTGCACGCGCTGTGATTTGAGCGAACTTTTCATGGGGGTCACATCTTGCGGATCACGGTTGCCGCAACTAGATTCGTATTTATAAACATAGACTGGATAGTGCAGCCTCCGGCATCCGGTGGCCACTGTAATGTGCCGTGAATTGCCCTGTGGGCCTGCGCACTGAGTTCATAAGCGGCCACTATTTCAGCCCAAGTGCATCTTAAGGTCTTGTGTTTTATTCCGGGAGGCTACATGGCAAATTCCAAGAAAAAGC
>DASRWO010000250.1:0-13320 GCA_035654555.1 Candidatus Deferrimicrobiaceae bacterium
GCCGACACAACGTTGCACATCTCCCCGGTCGAAATAGAAGTCGCCAGAGGCAAAATCGTAAAGACAACCGGATACAACGGCTCTGCCCCAGGTCCGGTTCTGCGTTTTCGCGAGGACCAGCGTGTGACGATTGACGTCTTCAATGACACCAAAGAGCCGGAATTGGTGCACTGGCACGGCCTGTTTGTCGCGCCGGAAGTGGACGGATCAGCGGAGGAGGGCACGCCCCTGATCGCCGCGAACAGTTTCCAGCGCTACTCCTTCGTTGCTCGTCCCGCGGGCACACGCTGGTACCACACTCACATAGCCGCCGGCCGTAATCTGAACCGTGGCATGTATACGGGCCAATTTGGAATGCTCTATGTCGAGCCCAGGAATGACGCAGGACGGTACGACGCGGAAAGTTTACTGTGCCTGCATGGCTGGAACCCTTATCTGAGCGCCAACGGTGGAGAAGGTTCCTTGGAAGCCGTGTACCAGATTTTTTCCATCAACGGCTACGCTCTCGGCCACGCGGAACCGCTGCGGGTACGCGAAGGGCAGAGAGTGTTATTCCGCATCTTGAATGCGAGTGCCACGCAGCCGCACCGACTCGCGCTTGCTGGCCATCAGTTCACCGTCATCAGCCTTGACGGCAACCCGGTCCCGGTGTCGCGAGCGGTAGATGTTCTTTCGCTTGCACCCGCCGAGCGTGTGGACGCCGTCGTCACCATGAACGCGCCCGGCGTGTGGATCATGGGCGACGTGGATGATGGGATGAGGAATCTAGGCCTGGGGATGGTCGTGGAATATGAGAACAGGAAGGATGCTCCAAGATGGATCGCGCCGGGCACTGCCGACTGGGACTACACGATCTTCGGTTCGTCTTCCGAAACCTCTCGGGACACATCCGGAACGCTAGCGGAGCAGATCGAGGTTATTCCCATGGTTTTTCGGCGCAAGTTTGCCGGGACAAACTGGATGGACCATTGGACGATCAATGGCAAGGAGTATCGGAAATCCGATCCCCTCATGGTGCGCGCAAACCACCGATACCGGCTTAGGATGGACAATCAGAGCGACGACGATCACCCTGTTCACCTGCACCGGCACTCTTTCGAATTGAGAAACATCGCCGGCAAAAACACAGTCGGCGTGGTCAAGGACGTGGTGGTTGTGCCGCGGCGAAAGAGTGTCGAAGTTGACTTTGTGGCCAATAATCCCGGCTCTACTCTCTTTCATTGCCATCAACAGCTGCATATGGACTTCGGCTTCATGACCCTTTTTCAATATGCCAGCTAGAACCTGACCGGAAGGAATTTATGATTTCCTGCCGGGTCTGCTAGCGAGACGACGAGATGGCACAACGGTAGAACCCGGCGCTCTCCAAACCCGAACTCGGAAGAAGTCTTCCAAGGACTGCTTAACTAAATGGGAAAGAGCACAGCGTATTCCACCCCCAAGACTGAAAGGATGATTCGCTTCCTCAGTTCCTCAAGATGGCCCAGGAGCGGCAAGAAGCGTACGTCTTGTGTGGATAAAGATATGGCGGTGTCAGCGGTGGCGAGCCCCTCAACGTCGGGCCAGGGCGCATCGGAGTACGCCCTGGCGATCGCCGTTTGTCCTTAGTTGACAGTGACGGCTACGGCACTGGTATGGCTGATTGATCCCGATGTGCCCGTGACCATCACGTTGGTCTGGGTCTGGGATACTGGGGGTTTGTTGTTTGAATTGCTCCCGCCGCATCCGAGGGTGAACAGTGAGACGACAAACAGCAAACCTAGCAGGCCGGTCCAAATACTGCTCTTGGTAAGGAACTTTCTCTTGCTAGTAGTGAGAACAGTTCCGAACAGCCCTAGACCCGGCAGCAAAGCCAGCATGCCCAATGTGCTGTAGCCGGTAGGCGGCGGGGTCGAGGCGGCACTGATGGACAAACTCGAACTCGACGCACTGGACCCAGGTGAGATTGTTGACGGGCTCAAAGCGCAAGTCAGACCAGCCGGTGCTGAGCAGGTAAGTGCAATTTGCCCGTTGAAGCCTCCGACCGCGCTGGCGGTGATCTTGAGGTTCGACGTACCGCCCGGAGTGACGGTTGCGCTCTGGGCCGAGAGAGTCAGCGAGAATCCTGGAGCGCCGGCCGCAGCCGCGGCCGCAATACTGGCGAACACAGCGGTTGCGCTGCCACCAGTCGGAAAATTCGGCTGCCCGGCACTGCCTCCTGCAGTGATGTAAAGAGTTCCAGCAGTGCCGGGAGCGTTGCTGGCACCGCCGCCTCCGCCGAACACCATATCCCAGAGCCCGGGATTGACCAGCACGGTGCCAGCGGAGTTAGTGAGCTGACCGATAAACTTCCCAGTCGTATCAAATGCACTGATCGTGCCGTCTCCGAAATTTCCTACCAGGATATCGCCCGCGAACGTGCCAAAGCTAGCTGGGGCTTCTACCACACCCCACGGCGCGTTAAGGTTATTCTTGGCGCCGGCAGCGACGAAGGTACTTACGAAGTTGCCGTTGGTATCAAAGATATCCACTTGCCCGGCGCCTGCTCCCGGTGCAGCATCGTGCTTGGGAGTATCCTGCATCGCGTAGGCGACGTACACCTGACTTCCGATTACATGGATACCGTGCGGAGCGAAGCCTGCAGGAAGATTTGGATCCGTAAACGATCCGCCCAACGAAGTCAATGTATAGTTTGAATCGTAAACATCTACTTTGCCGCTGTTGAAGTTGGCTGCCAGAAGATTGGTTCCGAGCAGGGCCAGGCCTTTGTAAACGGCGCCACTGGCGGAATTGTCCTTACCGACGATTGCGGTATTGCTGGAGCCGTTCCAATAGACGACAAGGCCATCTTCGGTATCGAAGATGAACGATCCGCCGGAGAAGTAAGAGCCGCTACCGTTCGCCACAGTTCCCGTCGGACAACCGGGACTGCAGTTGCCGTTTGGATTGCTGCTTGCCCCAGGTATCGTCACGATTAACCCAGCGTCCTTGTTGCCGTTCTGATCGTAGAGTGTAGAGACGCCGCTATTGTTGTCGGCGATCCAAAAGTCTTGCCCAGGAAGGGCCGAAATCCCCCACGGGTTCAATAGCTGACTGTCAGTAGTACTGGCTACGCCGGCAACATTCGAGACCAGGTTGGTCTGAGAATATCCGGACTGCTGGGCCCACAAACCTGACGGAATCGCCAACGTCAGGAATAGTCCGAAGGATAACAATGTGTCTTTCACGCTTTTCTCCCTAATCTTATTCGAAGTATTTTCGATGCTTAGCCTGCATCTTCTGCTGTGATAACTCAGGGTAGTGAGTTTATTCCACGAGCGGTCGGTACCTCACTCCTCAAGTGTTTCTCACGTCGAATGGCAATTAGACGCGACAGTAGATCGCGAGATGTCGAACGGATGTCATTTGATTGTCAATTGTTCGTCGGGCCGCTTCCGCTTTGAGTCAAACAATAAAAATACTGATCGCAGAATGCTAACTAGGTGGCTTGCTTCGGGAAGTTTGCTTTAGCTATCTCAAATGGCGGATATTCCAGCCTGTGTATTCGCGAATGCTATCCGCCGGCCCGGAAAAGAGAGGAGTGAACCCAGGCCCGGCGGATATTCTGAAGACTCATCTTCAGAAATTTCTTCCACTACTCCGGATCGTTCTGAGTTTGCCGTCATATCGGTACCGCCACGAATCGGAAGTCAACAACTGTTAGTCGAGGCCAATAGTGTTTATTTCACTACTACCTGGCCCGTCATCTTCGGGTGGATAGTACAGTAATAGGGATAGGTCCCCGCCTTGGTAAAGGTGTAGGAAAACTTTTCGTCAGTATCCATCACCTTTGACTTGAATACACCTTCCGTGCTGACCGAGGTGTGAGGAATATCGTCGCGGTTTGTCCAGGTAACTGTCGCTCCGACGGGTACCGTGACCGTCTGTGGCCCAAAACTGAAATTATCAATTTTCACTTCCGAGCCTGGCGCAGAAGGTTTATCACTCGCCCTCACGATGGGTGATCCCGCTAGCAGCAATACAACCGTAATCACTACTGCTGCCGTGAGAATTGCAACGCATACGTTATTGCCCTTCATAGTCGTGTTCCTCTCCAGGTCTAATTTGTTACCAACGGTCTTTATTGTCCGCATATAAAGCGGCTGATCTGCGGCTGAGCCACAAACGTTAAGAACCTGTAGTCGACAGCGGCGAGTCGATAATCGCGAGACTCTTACCACTGACCACATAGTTCACATCCGTTATGCCCAGCACCTGTTGCAGTTGGTCCGCCGGGACTTTCATCGGTCCGGCCGATGGAGCTGACCCAGGCGCGGGCTGGGGGAAGGCCGTTGACATCGCAGTGTGGAACGACACCTTACCTTCGACCTTCTGCACGATCTGGTGAATGTGCCCGTTGAGCACTGTGACCGAACCAAACTTCTTGACATAAGACAACGCCTGCTCACTGTCATCGGTTCCCCAGCCCCAATCGGGATAGATCGTCCACAGCGGAATGTGCGCAAAAAGGACAATGGGAGTACTGGCAGAGCGCCCGTGGAGATCGCCCTCCAACCATTCGAGTTGCTCGTGACCGAGCGATCCCATTCCTCCCGCTTTCAAGTTGGCAACGTTTACCAGGCCGACAAAGTGCACTCCTTTGTGATCGAAGCTGTACCACCCGGTGCCTTTTGTTCCCTTGCCATAGCGCTGGAGATACTGATCGCCGTTATCGGAGAGCATGTCATGCTCGCCCGGCACAAAGTAGATCTGCTTCGCCGATACGCCTTTTAATGCCTGGTCGAGCGTATCGAATTCACTGGGTTTGGAGAGCTGACTTAGATCGCCGGTGTGAATGATGAAATCTGGTTTGTCCGGCATTGCATTGATCTTGTTGATCGCGATTTGTAGTGTGGCTGTGACATCTGGGTTGGCCGGTTTGTTGAAACCGATGTGGCTGTCGCTGATCTGTACGAAACTGAAGTCCGCGACGTTGCCGGCATCTTTGCCCATGTTCTTCGCAAAGGCTCGAGATACGGGAACGCCACCGCTCATGGTCCAGACCAGGCCAGTACCAGCCCAGGCCATACATTTTAGAAACCCGCGGCGATCGACGCCGTCATTGTTAAGGTCTTGTAGATTCTGATCTATCAGATCGTGCTTCTTGTTTGTCATTTGCCCTCCACGAATTCTGCCTTCGAGGTAGATAACCGTGAAGAGTCGGTATTATTCCCTCAACTGAAAAAAGTATTTCGGCCCTACACTCCTTGCCGCCGGCAAGTGGAATCTAACCGGGTCCGTTGACCCCGCTCAAGAAGCCACCCAAATGTCCCGTTAGCGCGACGACACAAACGGCTGTCAATTCGATGGCGCAGCGAAAGTGGGGTAAGAGCATTCTCCGCCGCCGCGACCGGAAGTGTATCCACCAGACCAGCCAAATCATGGACGTCGAAACCAGCGCAAGCACGAGGTGCAGTAACAGGATCCCTTTCAGTCTTTGCCCGTCGAGTTGAAAGTGCCACGCCAGAAGCCCTGTTGCGATAACGGGCAAAGTTGAAATCGCCGCCGCCAGCAGGTTGTAATAGGCGGTATCCGCCAAGTCCTGCCGTTTCGTGCATAGCGCTATCAAGTCGAAGACTACTGCCGCGATGAAGAGCGCGATTGGAAAATGGATGAGCACAATGTGTTGTGCGTGCTTTGCCAGAAATATGGTCTTAGGGTCGAAAGGGCTTACCATTACGCTGCTCCTTATTGTTACGGATACCTTGCGTGTTGGGCTTAACCTGCCTACTCGGAGTTTCTGGTTGCCTGCAACGTTAGTCCACGACCCGCAAACCGTTGCATCTCTCGATGATTCGCCGGATTCGACGTGTCCCAGAGTACGAGGCCTCCGTTGGAGGCCTCGCTGTTCGTCGAGCGAACTTTACTCCCTGAAATGATCGTCAAATCGCCCATCAGATCAAGGGTGCCTGACGAAGCTTGGTCCGACCGCGGAATAATTCCGACCCGCTTTCGGATGCGATTGGGCCGCGGAGATTAGTAAGGTGGAGAATAAGCCGGGGGTATCGCCCATAACTAGGCCGATAGATCCCTCGACAACTGCTCTCTGAGGGGAGACAAGTTTGGGCAAGCTGCCGACAACTCATCCTCCTGCTACTGACGGGACTGTACGTGCGGGCGCAGCCGCCCCCGCTTCAACTTCCCGTGCCGCCCATTCGCGCCAACACTTGTCCTCCGCAAGTGTGTTCAACGATGTTCAAGACTCTGAACTCTGCGTTTCGCTTTCCTGACGCCCCCGCAGCACTGGTGCTATGCCGGACCTATTTGGTGCCAGCGTGTACCGCATCGGCGTGATCTCTCACCTGCACTAGCGCCGTCATAGCGGGTGGCACCGCGAGAGTGTACGCTTGGTCTGGCGTTTCAATCTTGGCAAGAAGGTACTTGTCCCCTATGCGTTCGAAGTCGAGCGCCGAGTTTGTAGCCGAGCCAGCATCGACTGCAAGCGGTAGAACAATCGCGCTACTCTCTTGACCGCTGATTATTAAACCGGAACGCATATCAAGAGAGATTCGGTCAATCCGATACTTGCCAGGGGGCATAGTTCTGGCTGCTACAACGAACTCGAATGGAACACTCACAACTAGGACTTCCGGATCTTGAGCAAGAGCGGTTCCACTCGTGACAAACAGACACATCACTGCCATTGCAACGAACGTATAAAGTCTATTCATATAAGTATCCTCGTTTGGTCGCTAGTACCTTTGTGTTATAGATAACTTGGTTTCCTTGCACTTATTCCATAAATCTGTCATTGAACGCTTCATGTTGAGTTGGTGTAAGAACGCATGCAAGTTAGACGCAGCGACCGGCTGTGAGATGCGGCTCGAATGTCATTTGATTGTCAAGTGTATGTCTACTTGTTGTCTTGAAGGACGGCAACATCATTGCAGTAAGTCGGGCTGGATATAACGGGAAATACATGTTGCAGTTGCCAGTCGCGCCAGGATATGGATCACGAATTGTGCACATGCTTCGATTCGCTGATCTGGAACTTTGCCCGGGTCAACTGTTCTGCTGCGAGACCGGCAACCAGGAAAGAACTGATTGCAGTCCAAGACGAAGTCGAACGTTTGGTAAGGCTCAATTGCGCGGCCATTCCATCCGGGCTTGTCGAAAGCGAACTATTCGGACAGGAATGAGGGGGCATTCACTGGCGCTTTAATGCCGTTTGGAGTTTGCCGATCGCGCCGAATGCAGAAGCGCATTAAGTCAATCCCCAAGCCTGCAATGGACGCAGTGAGCAATGCTCCGTGGCTCGGCCACGTCCGAGAGTTGGAGAACTTCATTGAGCGCGCCTTCATCCTAAAGCAGGGAGACGGGCTGGATGTCCCCCTCGCGGAAACGGCCATACCCACAGCCGAATTTGGCGGACAGGAGATGAACAGCGGAATAGTGCTAGGACTAAGGTCGTAGACAGAATTTCGACTCGCGGCAGATGCTGTCCTAGCGTTCTTTACGTAATCGCGGTTCAGCCGGAGGGAGAATTGTCACTGGTCATTCCCACTTGATCATCCGGTGTGCAACTCGGAGGAGAACAAATCGTGAAAGAACCTGAAAAGACCAACATCGACAAGGAGCCTGCACGGTAAACCAGGTCGGTCAGAACGCCGAAGCTCAAACGCCGGACACAGGGGGCTTTGGAGAAGGAATTTTCTCGGAGTCGTCCTGAAGTCACCTTCGTCGAGCAGAAACTCGCAACCATCCAGTCTGGTCATAGCATCGAAAACAGCGGGATCACCTACGCCATCCTTTTGGGAATGCTCAAAGTGGATCAGTCTATCGACATCTCCTTGAATCAGAGGGCCACGTGTCTGCCGCGGGAAGCGGTAACTTCGTACCTGAACCTTAACCCGGAACAGATCGCGAAAATCCCTTCGGAAAAGGAGCTTGTTTCCTGAATAGAATGTTCTGGAGTTCGCCCTCACGACTGCATAAGCATTCGTCGAATCGCGAGTCGGGATGACGAAGAAGTGTCGAACTGCTGACACCCGTCGGTGAATTGTCGAGCGACCGCTCAGATCACGAGGGAAAGTGAACCGGCAGAACACCCGTCCAAGTTTGGAGACCCGCATGCAATGGACTAGCAACGGAATTCGAACTGGCATGTTACCGAGTAAACGCCAGAGGTGGAAATCAAAGTCATGGGAACGGCGGCAGCAATAATCGACATCATGCTCAGATCTGATTGCGGTCCCTGCGACAAACCAGGGCGGGAAGTGGACGATGTTGTGTTGCGTTACCGGCGCTCTTTTTACCGAGGCGCCTTTCGACACTTTGGCAATGCCGCCGACGCGGAGAATGCAGTCCAGGATGCACTATTGTCGGCGTACAAGCACCTAAGCCAATTCAGGGGGAACGTACGGATATCGACCTGGTTACCGGCAATCGTGATTCATTCAGCGGCCTGTTTATTTCTGGCCCAGTGCACGTTGGCGCAGGAGTCGGCTACGCACTATATCGACTACCCTTTGCAACAGGGGAAGGTACAGGCATTTGATCTTAGCGCCATGCCGAACTGGATGACGCTGGATTTTCAGCTGCGGGGACGCACAGAGAGTCAAAGCTCGTATGACTACATCTCTGGATATGACGCGGTGTATGAGCTGACGCGTGTCTACGGAGGCTTGGAAGTGCGGCCTACGCGGTGGCTCACTGCATATATCCAGTTTATCGACACCCACGCTTTGGGTCTGCCGCTGAAGTACGTGATGCCGAATATGCGGGATACGTTTGACGACCGGCAGGCGTTTCTCGAGTTCCATATGAAAAAGGTCAAGGTCATCGCAGGGCGGCAGGAGTTGAAGTACGGCGGCGAGCGGCTGGTCGGTATCAGCGACTGGACGAACAACAGCCGTACCTGGGACGGCTTCTTAGGGCGCTATGGGGATGAGAACCGGATCGATGTGTTCAGCACATCGGTGGTGACGGTTCATCCTGTGTCGCTCGACACGAGTCAGGGGCTAACCTTTCATGGGGCGGTTGGCACGATCGGGACAGTGGTGCCGGATGTCGCGATTCAGCCATTTGTTTTCGTGCAGGCCCTTCCCCGAGTTGAGGGCGCTAATGGCGTCTTTGGGACACAGACGGCGGTAACGCCGGGCTTCGAGGCGGCCGGCGATATCCCGTGGGGATTAAGCTTCGACGGGTTATTGGCGATTCAACGCGGCAGCTACTCGAACGAGTCGATCAAGGCCGCCGCCGGATATATCAAGGCCGGCTATCGCGCCGGTCACCTTGCGTGGCAACCCCGGCTGCGTGGCGAATACGATTATGCGTCGGGTAATCCGCACACCAACCCGTTGCGGATGGGAACCTTCAACCAACAGTACCCCAGCAATCACAATGCGTTCGGTCTGACCGATTTGTTCGGCTATCAGAACATTAAGGAGGACCGGATCAACCTGGATCTGACCCCGACCAAACATCTGGCGTTGCTGATCCAGCAGGAGTGGCTACAGGTCTCCTCCACACACGATAACGTCTACAGCGGCAGCGCGGGAACGGTGGTGAAAGCGCCGACGGGCGGTTTTTTGAGCGATGACATCGGCCGGGAGTTCGATGCCTCGGCAAAGTATGTCTTCTTAGACGACTACATGGTTATGAACGTGGGGGTCGGTCATTTTTCTCCGGGCGCATTGATGCGGGAGAACGCGCACGGCCCACCGTTGACACTTGTGTATTTCAGCTTGACGTACCGGTTCAAAGTGGGCAGGGAGAGTGCCGCTCCGGTGGCTCCTTAGGTGATTCAGATGGCCATTTGTGATGTTGCTGAAGATGTTTCTTGAAGGCGACTGGCGAAGACTTCCTGTCGAAGCTTCCGCGGAAGGAAATGGTCATTACTCCCGAGTAATTTCCCCAGCGCAATCGGGCAAAAAATCGCTGGACGGGGGTAAGAGGACCATATGCCAAAACTGCAGCGCGGTTTGTTTGAAAATTCAGAATTGGTCAACAGAATCGTACAAAAAAATATGCAAGGACTAGGGTATCCCCAACTTGACAGAATCATCACAGAGGTCTAAGAAATAATTACTGGATGTATGCGATTTTGACCGGATCGCGAGGTGGTGAATGCAGACGTCCCGTAGAAACTTCTTCAAGGTCGCGGCGATCGGTGGAGTTGCCGCGACTATCTTTGGGTTCGACCTCAAGCCCGCCCATGCCCAGATTAAAGAGCTGAAAATTGCACGCGCTGCAGAAACGCGCTCGACGTGTCCTTATTGCGCCGTGGGTTGCGGCGTCCTTATCTACACGATCGGGGATAAGGCGAAGAATGTCACGCCGCAGGTGATCCACGTGGAAGGCGATCCTGATCATCCCACCAACCGGGGAACGCTGTGCCCCAAGGGTTCTTCCCTGGAGCAAGATATGCTCAATCCGCGGCGGCTCACTAAGCCGCAAGTTCGGCGTCCCGGCGCGACCGACTGGCAGGATATTTCCTGGGATAACGCTCTGGATGAAATTGCGCAATGGACTAAGAAAACGCGCGATAGTTCGTTTGTCGAGCAAGATGCGAACGGCCACACGGTGAACCGGTGCGAAGGCATCTCGTTCATCGGCGGATGCACCGATACAAATGAGTTCAATTTTCTGGTCGTCAAGGCCATGAGGGGGTTGGGCTTGGTTTATTTAGAAAACCAAGCCCGGGTTTGACACGGCCCAACGGTCTCAAGTTTGGGACCAACATTTGGACGTGGGGCCATGACGAATGGCTGGATCGACATCAAGAACACCGACATGATGTTGATCATGGGCGGGAATCCCGCTGAGAACCATCCTTGCGGGTTCAAGTGGGCGATGGAGGCCAAGCGCAACCGCAACGCCAAGTTGATTTCGGTTGACCCGCGCTTCACGCGCACATCTTCTACCGCCGATCTCTTCGTGCAAATTCGCGCCGGCACTGATATCGCATTCCTCGGCGGACTGATTCGCTATGCCATCGAGAACAACCGGATCGCGAAGGAATATCTCGTCAATTACACCAATGCGGCTTTCATCGTTAAGGAGGGTTTCAAACTTCCGGAAGATGGTTTGTACTCCGGATTTGATTCCGCAACGGGCAAGTACGATCTCTCTACATGGAATTATGAAGGAGTAGGAGGAGGTTCTGGCGGGCAAGGAGGCCAAGCCGGGACAACTGGTCACGCGCCCGAACCAACGCCGGGCAAGGTAGGAGGAGCGACACCACCTCCTGCTCTGCCTGCAAACGTCGCCTACGACCTGACGCTCCAGCATCCACGCTGCGTCTTCCAGTTGATGAAACAGCAGTATTCCCGCTACACGCCGGAGGCTGTCGAACGAATTACCGGCATTCCCAAGGACCAATATTTGAAGGCCATCGATTTGTTCACCTCGGTGCGCAAAGATGGCGACATGAAAAAAGTCGCGACCATTATCTATGCGGTGGGCTGGACGCAGCATACTTTTGGAACGCAGATCATCCGCACCGCTGCGATGATTCAACTGCTTCTCGGCAACGTTGGCAGAGCTGGCGGAGGTGTAAACGCGCTGCGCGGCCATTCGAATATTCAGGGCGCCACCGATATGGCGGGGCTATACGACTCATTGCCTGGGTATCTTAAAGCTCCCGTTCCCAACGACACGGATTTAGGGACGTTTCTGAAGCGCACCACGCCAACGGCCTCAAAGCCCACGCCCTGGGCTTCGATGAACTACTACTCAAACACGCCGAAATTCATGGTGTCGTTACTCAAGTCGTTATATGGAGATGCCGCCAAGAAAGACAACGGATTTGCCTTTGATTACTTGCCCAAGGTCGACCGCGATTATTCGTGGACGCACATTTGGGACGACATGTACAACGGAAAGGTCAAGGGCATGTTGGCCTTCGGAATGAATGGAGTGATGATTGGCCCGGACACTAATAAAAATATCAATGCGCTGAAGAAAGCCGACTGGCTTGTGGTGGGCGAGATTTACCCGGATGAGACCAGCGAGTTCTGGCGAGCGCCGGGAATTACGTCGGAAGAACAGAAGAACATCAACACCACGGTTTACCGGTTGCCCTGTGCGGGCTTTGCCGAAAAAGATGGCAGCATGACCAACTCAGCACGCTGGGTCACGTGGAAATATGCCGCGGTCCCGCCTCCGGGCGAAGCACGTCTGGATCAGGACATCATCGCGCAGATTTTTCTGCGGGTTCGTGATCTCTACAAGAGAGACGGCGGCAAATTTCCTGACCCCATTCTGAATCTGAATTGGGCGTATGCGGATGGGGCTCATCCTCCGCTTTCCCAGGTGGCCATGGAGCTTAATGGCAAAGCTCTAGCCGACCTGAAAGACGATGCCACCGGACAGGTGATCAAAGCCGGCCAGCAGTTGCCTGGATTTGCGTGGTTGAAGGACGATGGCACCACGATGTGCGGCAACTGGATCTATTCCGGTATGTGGACCGAGGCCGGATCGCAGGTGCAGCGGCGCGGCACAGAAGATCCTTCCGGAATGGGTGTTTTTCCGAACTGGGCATGGTCGTGGCCGGCGAACCGCCGCGTGCTTTACAACCGGGCTTCTTGCAACACCGAGGGGAAGCCGTGGGATCCAGATCGCAAGCAGGTCTGGTGGAATGAAGCGGCGGGAAAGTGGGTTGGCAACGACGTGCCGGACTTCAAGCCGGACTCCAATCCCAAAGACCACATGGGGCCCTTCATCATGAATCCCGAAGGCACCGGGCGATTGTTCGCTCCCATCGGAGTTCTCGCGGATGGGCCGTTCCCTGAGCACTACGAGCCGATCGAAAGCCCAATCAAGAATCCGTTTCATCCCAATCAGTCGAATAACCCACTGGTGAAGAAGTTCACGACGCCGTACGACAAGTTCGGATCGCCAGAGGAATACAGCATCGTCTGCACTACCTACCGCCTGACCGAACAGTATCACTACTGGACGAAAAATAATCCGATGAACGTTCAGCTCATCCCCGAACCATTCGTGGAAATTCCAGTGGAGTTAGCCGACGAAAAAGGAATCCGCGGGACGGACAAAATCAAAGTAATCAGTGCCCGCGGGACCTACATCGCGAAGGCGTTTGTGACACGCCGGCTTAAGCCCATGATGATCGACGGCAAGAAGGTTTACCAGATCGGCTTGCCGATTCACCAGGGCTTCAGGGGCATTCAAGAAGATGCAGAACGAGATGCGCGTACGCCGGCGAATTTGCTGACGCCTGCGGTCACCGATCCGAATGCCCATACCCCTGAATCCAAGGGCTTCTTAGTGAAAGTCGAAAAGGCTTAGGGAGCGACCATGAGCCAAGCGGCAACAGAGCTAATCCGAATTTCCGGTCAC
>DASRWO010000251.1:0-7646 GCA_035654555.1 Candidatus Deferrimicrobiaceae bacterium
GCGGGTCTGCTGAAAGATTTCCACCAGGAACACCAGCGCCGCTACGGCTACGCTCGCCCGCACCGCGAAGTAGAGTTGGTAACCCTGCGCCTGCGGGCAGTCGTAAAATCGCAGCCGCTGCGAGCCATGAAAATCGATGTAACGGGAACGAATCCTGGGGGAACGGCCGCCAGCGACCGTAGGGGTCAAGCAAAGCCCGGCTCGCCTTCCGCGCTCGAAGCCCCGGTGGTGTTCGACGGCAAGAAATCCAGCACACCCATCTACTCCCGCGGCGCCCTTAACCCCGGCAAGAAATATTTCGGCCCCGCCATCATCACCGAATACAGTGCCACCACGGTCATTCCGCCGGGCAAACGCTTCCATATCGACCCCGCGTCCAACCTGATTGTTACAATCCGATGAAAACTATGAGTCGCCATCGCAAACTCGCCACTCGCCTCTAGGTACTGGCAACCGCCTTCGTTACAATGAAACCCGTGAAACCAAGCATCTTCGTCGTCGAAGACGATCCCGATATTTCCCGCCTTGTTCGTCACCACCTGGAGAACGAAGGTTTTGCCGTGCGCGTGTATTCGAACGGATCGAGCGTCATCGCCGATGCGGAACGCCAACGGCCAGCGCTCTTCGTGCTCGACATCATGATCCCGGGCAAGGACGGTCTTGAACTCTGCCGCACTGTCCGTCAAACCCATGGACTCGCCGCCGTGCCCGTTATCTTTCTCACCGCCAAAAGCGGTGAAGCCGACCGCGTGCTCGGTCTCGAGATCGGAGCTGATGATTACATCGCCAAGCCCTTCAGCCCTCGCGAACTTGTAGCCCGCGTGAAGGCCGTACTACGCCGTTTTGAGCGTCCGCTTCCGCCCAGTCCACTCAAAGTTGGCGACATCGAAATCGATCCCTCCGCCATGGTCCTCATGGTTCGCGGACAAGCGGTTCCCACCACGGCCACAGAGTTTCGCTTACTCGATTACTTTGCTCGCCATCTTGGCCGGGTCTTTTCCCGCGATCATCTGCTGGATTCGGTTTGGCGCGATACGTCTTACGTTACCCCGCGCTCGGTCGACGTCTATGTTCGCCGAATCCGCGAAAAAATCGAACCCGACCCGGAGAATCCGCGTTATCTGAAGACGGTTCGCGGCGCCGGTTACCGCTTCGAGAACCCAAAGTGAAACGACCCAAAGTGAGAGCGAAGTGAGAAACGGGATTTTCTTCAAGCTGCTGGCGGCCTTTCTAATCGTCATCCTTGCCGCCGCTGTGACTTTCGATGTGATGCTGGGCGGCGCATGGGAGGCTTCGCTACGCAATGAAATCGAGCGCAATCTTATCCAGAAGACTCAGCTTCTGGCTCATCGTGTCGAAACCGACCGCATCAGCCATTCTCTCGCCGATATCGCCGCCCAGGAAGGCCAATCCGCGGGCGCGCGCGTCACCATCATCGATCCCACGGGCAAAGTGCTGGCCGATTCCGAGGTGACTCCCGAGGGCATGGAAAACAACGCGGCGCGGCCGGAATTCGCTGCTGCCCTGGATGGCAGGATCGGCAGCAATGAGCGCCGCAGCGCCACACTAGGCATTCCTTTTCTTTATGTCGCCGTACCGGTCTCTGGAGGCGCCGTCCGCTTGGCCTATCCGCTCTCCGATGTAGAAGCAGTCTCCGCGCAGGTTCGCCGCAGGCTGGAACTGGCTTCGGGAATAACCCTCCTTTTCGCGCTCATTGTGGCCGCAGGTGCTGCACAATGGAGCGCTCGCCGCCTGGAGCGCATCGTCGATGTTGCCGGCCGCATTGCCGAAGGCGATCTCCAGGCCCGCATCCTCGAGCCTTCTCAGGACGAAATCGGCCGGGTTGCCGGAGCCATCGATAAGACCGCCCGTCGCGTGGAAAAAAGTTTTGCCGCAGTACAATCCAGCCAGCGGCAGCTCGAGACCCTGCTCAACAGCATGCAGGATGCCGTCATCGCCGTCAGCGCCGATGGGCTGGTGCAGTGGGCGAATCAGCCGATGAACCGCCTGATTCCCCAGGGGACTCGCCTGCAGCAGCCGGTTGTCGAAACCATCCGCGACCCCGACTTTCTTGCCACAGTTAAAGAAGCCACGAGTACCCGCGAAGTAAAAACTGCCCGCGCTACGTCGATCATCCCCGGGCGCGCCTTTGACGTAACCGCCGCTCCCTTGCCGGAGGGAGGAGCGGTCGTCGTGCTGCGAGATCTCACTGAAACGGAGCGTGTGGAAAAAACCCGCCGCGATTTTATCGCCAACGTTTCCCACGAACTGCGCACGCCTCTCACATCGATTCAGGGATACGCCGAGACCTTGCTCGACAGCGCTCCGGAAAATGGCGCACCCACGCGCGAGTTTCTGGAGATCATTCGCAAGAATTCGTCGCGCATGTCCCGTCTCACCGAAGACCTGCTTACCTTAGCCCGCGTCGAATCGGGAGAAACACGCTTCGATGTTGAGCCCGTTCCTCCCGCCGAACTTCTTCATGACGCAGAAGAGAGTTTCCGGGAAATCGCACGGCCTCACGGCATCGATCTTCGTATTGCGGACTTGCCCGTCCCAGAAAGTCTTCCCACCGTTCTGGCCGACCGCGAAGCTATCCATCAAGTGTTCTCCAACCTGATCGACAACGCACTGAAATATGGAGCTTCCGGCGGACGCGTCGTCCTCGGCGCCCGCGCGGTTCCCCATGCAGTCGAATTCTCTGTACAAGATTTCGGCGCGGGCATTGCCTCCGAGCATCTCTCGCGTCTCTTCGAACGCTTCTATCGTGTCGATAAGGCCCGCTCCCGTGAATCCGGCGGCACCGGCCTTGGACTCGCCATCGCCAAACACATCATGCTAGCCCACGGCGGCTCCATCCGCGCGGAAAGCGAACTGGCCCACGGATCGACTTTCCTGTTCACCCTCCCGACTGTGTATTCGTAGGACGCAGCGATAAGCATCCGGATTACTGGGATGCGAATAGAAAAATGACGAAAAATTCACAGCTCCGTAACCCGCTTGGCAAAAGGAAAAACTATCCTTAGACGTTGACCAACCAGTTATGATTACGGCAAAATCGGAGTTAATCGCTGTGCACACCCCCGCTCCGCACCACGGGGAGACCTTATGAGTACCGCACGGGTCGAAAGCGTTAGCTCCGAATCAGCTCACCATCAAATTGTTCGCCGGACAATCGAAGCCTGCCATCTGGCCAAGGAAGCCGCTGGCGCCGCCGCCGAAGGTATCGCCACGGGCTCGGCACCATTGCTCAACTCGTTGCGCCAGCGCGAGCGCGAACTCGATACGCTTGACATGGAAATCGACAGCGCCGTGACCTCGATTATCACCGACGTTGACCCCGCCGAGGCCCGCCAACTCCTCGCCTGCATGAAGTTTATGATCAGCCTGGAGCGCATCGGCGACCTGCTGCTCAGCTTTGCCAACAGTGCGCAAGCCGCCGCCGGCCGCATCGATTCCGACGACACTCGCGACCTCACGCACATGGCTACCATCCTCGAAAAAATGCTTACCGACGTCGGAGACGCATTCGCCGCCCGTGATGTCGGTAAGGCGGTTGACGTTCTCCGCGCTGATTCTGAAATCGACCGGCTTCGCAATTTGGTCTTTCTTCGCCATATCGAGAATCCGGAAAACATTGCCCGCCAGGCCAGTCTTCAGATCATCTTTATGACCCAGTCCCTCGAACGCGCCGGCGATCATGCCAAGAACCTGGCCGAAGAAGTTTGCCACTTTGTCAGCGGCCACACCGTTCGTCATGTCCTGAGAACCTACGACAAGCCGGTAGAACAAATGTTCATCGACTACCTCCGCCGCAGGGAAGGGCAATAAGTGTGGGCGGACACCCTTGTCCGCCTTGACCCGCTAGCACTCAATCTTAGGCCAAGAATCTTTCAAGTTTTGGCGGATCGTATACCATCGTTCGGCAGGAAATGACCGGCGCCGCATGAATGTTTACTTGATCGATGGAACCTATGAGCTATTCCGCCATTTTTACGCCGTTCCCTCTGCCACGGACGCGAACGGTCAGGAAATCGCAGCCGTCCGCGGTGTGCTGACTTCGGTTCTATCGATGATCGAGCAAGGAGCGACTCACCTTGGAGTTGCTACCGATCACGTCGTTGAATCATTTCGCAACGATTTGTATCCCGGATACAAAACCAGTGAAGGCGTGCCTCAAGAACTGCTCTCGCAGTTCCCGATTCTCGAAGAGGCACTGGAAGCTATGGGCGTTACGGTGTGGCCCATGGTCTACTACGAAGCCGATGACGCCCTCTCCTCCGCCGCCGGCAAAGCCGCGAAGGATAACAGCGTGAGCCAAGTGCTTATCTGTACGCCTGACAAAGATCTCAGCCAGTGTGTGGTGGGCACCCGAGTCGTTCAACTGGATCGCAGACGCGATGTCTTGCGCGATGAAGCTGGCGTTGTCGCGAAATTCGGCGTGAAACCCGAATCGATTCCGGATTACCTCGCCGTAGTCGGCGACAGCGCGGACGGCTTTCCGGGTGTGCCCGGGTGGGGTGCGAAGGCTGCGGCGCTTACATTATCCCAGTATCGCCACCTGGAAGACGTTCCCAAAGATTGGCGAGAATGGGATCCCTCAATCCGCAGAGCGCGTCAGTTGTCGGAATCGCTTTTCCACGCATGGAGCGATGCGGTATTGTTTCGCACCCTTGCTACCCTGCGACTGGACGTGCCTGTCTTCGATACGGTCGAAGACCTTCGCTGGAGCAGTCCGCGCCTAGAATTTGAAGAATACTGCCGGCGAATAAAGTCTCCAGACCTGTTCCGTCGCGTTACAACTGCAAAATCGAAAGTGCGATAAGTAAGAATGCCCTGCTGGGGCGGACACTTCATTCTTGGAGAGGTACTTTTCTGCGGATCGATCTTCGGGACTATTGCCTGGGCTACTCGCAGGAGTCTCCGGCGACTTGAGATGGTGCGACATAATTCTCGGATGCGAAAGCACTTGTAAGAAAAAAAGGGCGAGACCGGAAAGCTCGCCCGAAAGTTAATAAGTCACGCCTCGCGAATCTCTTCGCCACTCCGATACCGTAATTAGCATCGGCCTTTGCGTGCTTTGAACAGGCATGCGACAATCGGGCGTCTCCAGTTCGCATTCATGGGAGGGCTTTGTGCGTTCCAAGGTAGCCGCTGTTGTTTCATTTTTGTGTATCAGCGCTGTAAGCTTCGCCCAAACTGTCGTTCACTACACCACCACCAACGCGAACGTAAAGTATCTGTTCGCCACGAGCGATCCGGTCGCGCACTTGCACTCGGGCGATATCCTCGATACCAACACGCTCGACTGCTTCGGCAACGTAATCAGAAAGCCCGGAGACACGCTCGGCAGGGTAAAAGGCGACAATCCCCTGACCGGGCCGTTCTTCGTCGAAGGTGCGGAGCCGGGGGACACGCTCGCCGTGAAGATTCTCTCGCTCGAAGTCGATGGCGACACCGGTGTGGGCGCCTTCGCTCCCGGATTTGGCGCGCTCAACGAGACCAATTACACTCCCATGCTGCACGCACCTCTACCGGAGAAGATCTGGTTCTATCACATCGATCACGCGTCGAACACCGGAACGTTCAAGGCACTCGACACTGATTTCTCAGTTAAAATTCCACTGCATCCTTTCTTCGGCTGCATTGGTGTCGCGCCGGCCGGGGGTGAAGCGCGTAGCTCCGTGGTTCCCGCCGAATTCGGCGGCAACATGGATTCACCCGAAGCCAGCGTGGGCAATACGGTTTATTTTCCGGTAAACGTGAAAGGTGGCCTGTTCTACATTGGCGACGGACATGCTGCCATGGGCGATGGAGAGATCGCCGGCTCGGCTATCGAAGTGCCACTGAAAGCGCGTGTACAACTGAGCGTGATCAAAGGTCGCACCATCGCATGGCCCCAGTTTGAGAACGATGAAGCCATTATGACGGTCGGCGCTTACCGTCCGCTCGACGATGCGCTACGCATCGCGTTCACCGAACTGGTTCATTGGATCCACAAGGACTACGGTTTATCGGAATTCGATGCTTACGAACTTCTCTCGCAAGTAGGGAAGATTCATCTCAACGAGATGGTGGATCCGAATTATGTGATCGTGGCCTCGATTGAAAAGAAATATTTGCCACCGAAGAAGATGTGAACACCAACGAAAAGAATGAGGCCCGAGCAGTAGATGCGTTGAACCCGATGACGTTGATGCCAAACTGACCGTCTATAATAGCTTTGGAATCAAGCGGGCCTAACAAGCTGATTCGGATTGCGAACATGGAATAACTAATAAATCGAGAAAACGATGGCCGCGCACCCACACAGCCCGAAACAACCAGCCTGGCCTGAACTCCCGCTCGAAAAGTGGCAGCATAGCTATGCCACGCTCCACATGTGGACGCAGATCGTTGGCAAGGTGCGGCTCGAGCTGAGCCCTTTGGTCAATCACTGGTGGGAAGTTGCGTTTTACGTCAACGCCCGGGGACTTACGACTTCAGCGATCCCTTATGAGGGTGGAATTTTCGAAGTCCAGTTCGATTTCATCGATCATAAGCTTGCCATCCAGACCAGTTGGGGTTCTGCAAAGAACATCCCCCTGAAGGCTGAAACCGTTGCCGATTTCTACTCCAACTTCATGGCCGCCCTGCACTCGCTGGGCATCGAAGTGAAAATCTGGACTATGCCGGTTGAGGTCCCGAACCCCATGCGCTTCGAGAGCGATACGCAGCACGCTGCTTACGATCCCGAATATGTGCAGCGATTCTGGCGGATTTTGATTTTGTGCGACACCGTTTTCAAGGAGTTTCGCTCGCGTTTCATCGGAAAAGATAGTCCCGTGCATTTTTTCTGGGGAAGCTTTGACATTTGCGTGACTCGTTTCTCCGGACGCCGCGCTCCTGAACGTGCGAACGCCGATCCCGTTACGCGCGAGGCCTATTCGCATGAGGTGATTAGCGCCGGACTCTGGCCGGGCGGCGGCGAAGTGAAAGGTCCGGCTTTTTATGTTTACGCAGCGCCTGAGCCCGCAGGCTTTGCCGAGCAAAAAGTGAAACCGGCTGAGGCGTTCTACCACCAGCAGATGAAGGAGTTTCTACTGATGTACGATGACGTTCGCCAGTCTGCTTCTCCGCGCGAAGCTCTGCTCGATTTCCTGCAGAGCACTTATGAGGCGGGAGCCAACCTGGCGCACTGGGACCGCAAACAGTTGGAACGGCTGTGAATACTAGATTGTGGGAGACAAGAAATGGCAGGCAAATGCAAACATCTCGATCAAATTAAAATTACGACTACAGACACGCACGTCTGTGAAGACTGCATCAAGGCCGGCGACACCTGGGTTCATCTTCGACTGTGTATGGTTTGCGGGCACGTCGGTTGCTGCGACTCGTCCAAGAACAAACACGCGACAAAACATTTTCGCCACGAACACCATCCCGTAATGCGCTCGATCGAGCCCGGAGAGGATTGGATCTGGTGCTACGTGGATGAAATGATTGTGGGAGAAGTGGCTGCTTAAAGGGAATCTCGGAAACGCGAGAGGAAATGAGGCTGGAAAAAATTGAAAGGGCCGTGACATTGGTTATGCTCTAGCTGCCAACTCCTGCGAGGGAGTCAACCGCGTGGACGCATGTACCGTCACAGCCCCTTGATGCGATCA
>DASRWO010000252.1:0-6678 GCA_035654555.1 Candidatus Deferrimicrobiaceae bacterium
TCGACCGGTCCGAAGTCGGGAAGGCCGGTGGTGATCGACGTCCAATTCTTGCCGCCGTCGTGAGTGCGATAGATGTAAGGGAGGTTGTCGTGGATGCGGAAACGGCTCACGGATGCGTCGGCAGTGTCTTCATCGAAGTGCGAGGCGGTGATTTGCGTGACCTTGCTCCACGGCGTCAAGTCTTTGGGAGTGATGTCATTCCAGTTCTTGCCGCCGTCGCGAGTTTGCCAGATCAGGCCATCGTCGGTGCCGGCCCAGAGTGTATCGATGTTCTTGAAGGAAGGCGCGAGAGCGTAGATGACGCCGCGTTGTTTGTCGGCTCCTTTGGGAACAAGGTTGCCCACGCTGACTGGGACGCCGGGATTCTCGCGAGTGAGATCTTTACTGATGGTTTGCCAGGAGTTTCCCCCGTCTGTGGTTTTGAAGAGCACGTTGCTGGCGTAGTAAAGCGTGTGCGGATCGACGGGCGAGAACATGGTGGGTTCGGTACGGTCGGTGCGGTATTTCGAGGTGCGAAGCGGGATGGGGGTCACATTCTGCACCTGGCCGGTGGACCAGTGAAACTTGGAGACTTCGTTTCTGCCGCCGCCATAAATAATGTCGGGGTCGAGTGGGTCGGGTGCGACGTAGCCGTATTCGATTACGCCGACGGGATGCCACTCGCGGTAGGTGATGGCGCCATCATTGCCGCGGCTGGAGATGCAGACGGAGCCACTCTCCTGCTGGCCACCGCAGACGCGATAAGGAAAAGTCGGGGTTACCGCAACGTGATAAATCTGCGCGGTAGGCTGGTTGTACCACGAACTCCAGGACGCGCCGCCGTTGACTGTCACGAGGGCGCCTTGATCGCTGACTAAGAGAATAACGTTGGGATTGTTGGGATTGATCCAGAGGTTTTGATAGTCGTCGCCGCCGGGAGCGCCGCGAAAGCCGAACCAGGTCTTGCCGCCGTCGGTGGACTTCATTGTTACTGTGCTCGCGCAGTAAACCACGTCTGCATTTTTGGGATCTACTCGGGGAATGGCGAGATCGCCGCCCCCGATGCGGCCTGAGGGGCGAGGATCATCGGTGGGCTTGGTCCAAGTTTCTCCGGCATCGTCAGAACGGTAAAACGCGAGCGAGCCCGATGCTGCGCCGATTGTGGCGTAAAGACGATGCGGATTACTGGGCGCGATGGCGACGTAGATTTGAGAAAGATCTTTTGGCAGACCATTGCTCAGGGGATGCCAGGTGTTTCCCCCATCGGTGGACTTGAACAATCCGCCGCCAGTTCCGTTGAATTCGTTGCCGTCTTCCCACGGGCCTTCGCGGACTTCCCACATGGAGGCGTAGATCACGTCGGGATTCGAGGGATCGATTTCAACGTCGGAGGCACCGGTGTTCTCGTCCTTGTAGATGACTTTTTGCCAGGACTCGCCGCCATCGGTTGAGCGGAAGAGGCCGCGCTCTTCGTTGGGACCATAGGGATGGCCGAGGACGGCGGCGAAGATTCGATTCGGATCACGCGGGTCGACGGCGAGAGCGGGGATCTGTTCGCCGTCGCGCAGGCCGAGGTGAGTCCAGGTTTTTCCGGCGTCGGTGGATTTGTAAATTCCGTTGCCGACCGACAGATCGGGACGATGCAGGCCTTCGCCGCTGGCGACATAGATAATGTTGGGATCGGACGCGGCGACGGCGATGGCACCGATCGACTGCGTGGATTCGTGATCGAAGAGAGGATTCCAGGTGCGGCCGTAGTCGTTTGTCTTCCAGACTCCGCCATTAACCTGGCCCATGTAGAAAACATTTGGTTGAGTGGGAACGCCGGTGGCTGCGCGGGTGCGGCCTCCACGAAATGGACCGATCATGCGCCAGTGCAGGTCCTGGTAAGTATTCTCGGGAACTTGTTGTGCGGAGCTCGATAGAACGGGTAGGAAAACCGAGATGAAAATGAATAAACGAAGGAGAAGTGGCAGCACGTTCAATTAGGCCCCCTGGGACAGCAAAAACCAAACTCACAGAATAACCTAAAAGTCGCGGGGATGGGTTGCAGGGAATGCGCGTACCAGGAAATCTTAAGATCTTTAGCCACAGGGGACACGGGGTTTCACAAAGGAAGGGCGAAGAACTGCAAGGCTTCAGGCGATTTGCTGCAGGGTTTGCTTCAGACTGCCGCCGATTGGGGCGGGCGTTCCGCCTGACTGACTGGCCACCCATGCGCCGACGCGGTTGGCAGTTTCATTGATTTGCGGCAACGGCGTGTGGCGAAGATATCCATGTACCAGGGCGGCGGTGAAGGCGTCGCCGGCGCCGACGGTATCGGCAACTTTTACTCTGAAGCCGGGATGTTCGCTGCATCCATCGGCAGAGACGAGCAAGCTGCCGTTGGTGCCGCGCGTGACGCAAACCAGCTTCAGGTCGTGCGCGGACAGCAAGTGGCGCGCAGACTCTTCTTCGCTCCGATTCTCGACTCCGAACATACGCATAATTCTGGGGAGTTCTTCGTGATTCAGCTTCACCACGGAGGCGACCTTCATCGATTCCGCGAGAACTTCCGCGGTAAAGAAATATTGCCGAAGATTCACGTCGAAAATGCGCACTGCGCTGGGGCGTGTGGAGCGGACAAATCGGCGGATCGTGTCGCGGCTAGTTTGCGATCGTTGCGCCAGCGATCCAAAGCAGACAGCATCGGCTTGCTGCGCCAGCGATTGCCATTGCGGCGTCCAGGCGAGAAAATCCCAGGCGACGGATTCGGAGATTTCAAAACACGGCTGGCCGGTGCGATCCACTTGTACCCTAACGGTTCCGGTGGGATGATCGGCGTCCTGCTGAATGAATTCGGTGGAGAGGCCGAGTTCTGTCAAACGAACGATTGCTTCCGAACCCAGAAAATCGTGCCCAAGGCGACTAGCCGGAATTCCTTTGTCACCGAGCAAGGTTGTGATGTAGGCGAAGTTTGCTGGCGCTCCGCCGAGTTGCTTTCCGGCGGGGAGCAAATCCCACAGTAGTTCGCCCAGGCCGACGACGATGTTTTTTTGATTCGACATTTGAAATCTTTGGCTGCTTGACCCGCGATTGCCAGAACCAAGAAACAGGTGGAAAATTTGTTACATGATTTATCCCATTACTGTTAGAAACTTGGCGAGTCTGTTCGCCCTCCTGCTGGCGCTGGCCTCACAGGATAGCGCAAGTTGGCCGTTTGGAGGATGGCAGCGGGCGTCTGAGAATCCAGTGATATCGCCGCTGGGCGATGGACGGGAATCGGCGGCGAGTGCGGCTGTGATTCCCTAGTGATGTTGGGGGCTCGAAGGGCTATGCTCGAGAAAATGTATTCATCCCCTCTCGCGCGCGCTAAGGAGTTCATCAATCGTCTGGGGATTCGCGTGCCCATCCTCCTGGCACCCATGGCGGGAGCTTGCCCTCCGTCGCTATCGATTGCCGTAGCTGATGCGGGCGGGCTCGGGGCGTGCGGCGCTTTAATGATGAAGCCGGAGGAAATCCTGGCTTGGAGCGCCGAATTTCGCGAAGGTAGTCGAGGAGAATTTCAGATCAATCTTTGGATTCCCGATCCGCCGCCCACGCGAGACTTCGACCTGGAAGAGCGGCAGCGGGAGTTCCTTGCGATGTGGGGACCACCTGTTCCGCCCGAAGCGGGCGATGCGCAAATGCCAGACTTTGAGGCGCAATGTCAGGCGATGCTTAGCGCCGCTCCGAAGGTCATCTCATCCATCATGGGCCTTTACTCTCCCGCCTTCATATCAGAACTTAAAGCGCAGGGAATCCTGTGGTTTGCGAATGCTACGACCGTGACCGAGGCAAAGGCTGCGGAGGACGCGGGTGCGGACGCCATCGTAGCGCAGGGCATGGAGGCTGGGGGACACCGCGGAGCCTTTCATGCAGACGACGCGGAACGACAGATGGTGGGCCTAATGGCCCTGTTGCCGCAGGTCGTTGATGCAGTCACTGTCCCGGTCATCGCCGCCGGAGGGATAGCCGATGCACGTGGAACTGCCGCAGCGTTTATACTCGGCGCCAGCGCTGTACAAATAGGGACCGGCTTCCTGCGCTCACCGGAAGCGAAGATGCATCCTGCGTATGCCGAGAGCCTTGCGCAAACGGAAGCCCACGAAACCATGATCACGCGCGCATTCAGTGGACGGCCTGGGCGCAGTGTAGCGACCAAATATGTACGGGCGGTAAGCGCTCCGAATGCTCCGGCTCCAGCGCCGTATCCTGTCCAGCGCGGACTGACTCGCACGATGCGGGAAGCTGCGCAAAAAGTCGGCGATGCCGACCGTATGCAGATGTGGGCAGGCCAGGCGGCCAAACTAGCAAGACATGAACCTGCGGGTGCTATTGTTCGGGAGTTGTGGGAAGATGCCTCTCGACTGCTTAAGGGATAATCGCTTTAAATGATGATCGAGTTGAATCATCCTTGCTCATCGCCCTGCAGCTCCCGAGCGGCGCTAAAGCGCTGTTCTTCCACGGTACTCGCGGTGGACCCGTAATGATCTATTAGAGCGAGGATCTGTCTGCGCGATCATCGACCAGTGTCTGGAGCGTCGTCTGGTCAACTGAGGGCAAATCTGCACGAAAACCTACATAGTGCTGATCTTGATGTAACGGCGAAGATCGGGCAGGGAATTAATAATGATGTATCCCGCGAATACTAATCCAACCGCGCCCAGGACTGTCGACACTGCCTGAAATCCCGAAAAAGCTTTTTTCATAGAATCTCCTTTAGACCAAAAATAGGATGTAAGCCGTGGTGCAAGGGAAGCCTTAATAATCTTTTATTGAGCTATTTTGAGAGTTTGAGTCAGGGGCGGATGAGTGCTCCCAATCGCGAGTGCGAGAGACGGCTTCGTTCCAGCGGCGACGCAATTGGTCCACTTGCGACTGCGGCATTCGCGGTGAGAACCGGCCGGCCTCACCGGTCAAATCAGAAATTGCCTGCAAATCCTTCCAGAAGCCCACGGCCAGTCCAGCCAGAAAGGCTGCGCCCAGCGCGGTTGATTCGGTGATGGCAGGGCGCAGTACGGGCACGCCGAGGATATCCGCCTGAAATTGCATAAGAGCATCGTTGGCGGAAGCGCCGCCATCCACGCGCAACTCGGTGAGTGGAGTGCGGGTATCCGTTTGAACTGCGTCCATGAGATCGGCGACTTGATAGGCAATGCTTTCCAGGGCGGCGCGCGCAATGTGGCCTGCGGTGCTGCCGCGGGTGAGGCCGAAGATTGAGCCACGGGCGTCCGAATCCCAGTGCGGAGCGCCCAGGCCGACGAATGCGGGGACAAAATAGACTCCGCCATTGTCGGGAACGGAATTGGCGAGCGCTTCAACTTCCGAGGATGCGCGAATGATGCCCAGGCCGTCACGGAGCCATTGCACCACCGCTCCGCCCACGAACACGCTGCCTTCAAGCGCGTAGTTGGTTACGTCGCCTATTTTCCAGGCAATGGTTGTGAGCAGGCGATTGGTGGATGCGACGGCGCGAGTTCCGGTGCTCTGCAACATGAAGCATCCCGTGCCGTAGGTATTTTTGGTGATGCCGGGAGTAAAGCATTTTTGTCCAAAGAGTGCAGCTTGCTGATCGCCAGCGATGCCCGCGATAGGTATGCCATTCAACCCGGAGACAGCGCTTACTTCGGCATAAATTTCGCTGGAGGGCCGGACGGCCGGCAACATCGAGGCTGGAATTCGGAAAAGATTAAGCAGATCTTTATCCCAACTTCCGGAAGAAAGATTGAAGAGCATGGTGCGGGAGGCGTTGCTGGCGTCGGTGATGTGCAGACGGCCACCGGTTAACTTCCAAATGAGCCAGGTATCTACGGTGCCGAAAGCAAGACGGTTGGCTTCGGCGAGTGAACGAGCGTTGGGAACGTGATCCAAAATCCAGGAAATTTTGCTGGCGGAAAAATATGCGTCGATCAGCAAGCCGGTGCGTTGCTGAATCAGATTTTCATGGCCTTGTGCTTTGAGCTCTGCGCAAAATGCAGCGGTGCGGCGATCCTGCCAGACAATGGCGTTGTAGACGGGTTTGCCGGTGGCGCGATCCCAGACGATGGCGGTTTCGCGCTGATTCGTGATGCCGATGGCCGCAACGTCGCTGGGCTGGACTTGGCCTTGGGCTAATGCCTGCAGAGCGACGGCGATCTGGGATGCGGCGATTTCTGCGGGATCGTGTTCCACCCATCCGGGCTGGGGAAAAATTTGCGTGAACTCGCGCTGCGCGAGGGAACGAACGCGACCTTCATGGTCAAACAAGAGCGCTCGTGAACTGGTTGTGCCCTGATCGAGAGCGAGAATGTAACGCAAGAAGTCTCCTGTTCCAAGGGCGCCGAATCACAACGAAGATTGGGACGCACGCAGAAATCTTCGAATGCCGAAATCATAGATTGCGGCGCCGACCAGTCCGCCGAGCAGCGGCGCAACGATCGGCACCCACCAAACTCGAGAACCGTCAGTGAGCCCATTGTTTTTGAATCCCGCCAGGGCTGTGAAAAGTCGCGGGCCGAAGTCGCGGGCGGGGTTGATCGGGTATCCATGCATGCCGCCGAAGCTCATGCCAATGGCCACGACCACCAGTCCGATCATCAGAGGTGCGAGGTTGACGCCGGGAGGGACGTTGAACTCGTCGGTGATGGCCAGCACGAGTAATAGCAGCAGAGCGGTGCCGATGACCTGATCGAGAAATCC
>DASRWO010000253.1:0-3331 GCA_035654555.1 Candidatus Deferrimicrobiaceae bacterium
GTAACGCCGGCTCCGGTCTGCAGTGTGCCGGCATCGGTCAGCGTGACGGGAAGCTCAGCAACTCCGGTGAAGGTGACGGTCTCCACCAGTGCAGGAGGAACGGCAAACGGCGGACCGCCGACATTTTTGCCCCCGGGCACATTGCTCGTCGAGTGGATGATGGTTCTGGGAGCTTCATGGCTGCTGCTTGCCGGCAAGCGGCGACGGCTACCAGCTCTCTCCTTACCGGTGATCGTTTTGGCTTTCCTGGTTATGTCTGGTTGCGGGGGCAGCAGTTCGTCGTCGACACCGCCGCCCTCCACGGCTTCGAAGGGAACGCCGGCCGGGAGCTATACGGCGTCGATCACCGCCACTTCAGGAAGCTTAAGCCACCAAGCTACACTGACCGTCATCGTCCAGTGACCAGTAAGAAGAGAAAGAGGCGAGACAGCCGCCTTAGTTTGCGAGTGTGAACGTAGCCGTATCCTATCCCTGGAACTGGCGGGGGGGTGTTCGGTACCAACTGTCGCTACGCCAATGTTCTCTTCATTTCAGTACGACCAATTCACCCCAGGGTAAAGACTGGGGACACGATAGGCGCGATAGGCGTCATCGGCAGTCGGGGAAATGTCGAGTTTCCAGACTATCTGCGGAGTGGAGGTTTGTGTAATTTCTTGCACTTCTGAGGCGACGTTCAGAGCGACAGGCGGAGCGGCAGCGTTTATATCGAACTCTACATTTCCATTGCCGAGTTGATTGATGTTTCCGCCCCAAAGACCATAGTAACCGGGAAAATGCTCCCATGTCAGATCGGCAACCTTGGCACTGTCATCGATTTGAAAAATGGTGGCTCGCGAGTAGCAGGGAATGTTCAAGAGGACGGATGGGCAAATGTCACCGCTGGTGTCCAGGACGCGACTATCTCCGTTGTCCCAGACTGCAAGAGTGGTTTCCCCTCCTCCACTTTGGCTTACGATCGACGGAAAATGCTGCGCCGAGAACCAGACGCTTGGGTCTTCTGTGGGGACACCCGCTTGAGATAAAGCCATATCGCCTTGATAACCGAGAGTCCAGATGACATCCCCCGCGCCAGACCCGTTGTTGTAATCGAGTTTTAAAACCCAAGACTGATTGCGCATGGAGAAGATCAGGTTGCCATCAGCAGGAGAGTAGACCAAGGCGTTGGCGTGCGTCCAATCCGGCAAGCCGAATGGATGACGGTTCACGTCGAGATGGTCGAAGCTGTTCCATGCCCACACCGGGTTCCAGTTCTGGTCCAAGTCAACGATGGCATCCCCAACTACGGCCAATGATCCTGGATAGCCGGGAAGGTCGGTGAAGTTTTTTGCGAAGTCAACAATAGCCACCAGATGTCCGTTAGCCAACGGAACGAAATCATGGGTATAGCTCTGCGGGACGAAATCATATCCGGCAGCCTGCATTTTCGTTCCCAGGGTGTTGATCGGCATTTCACGGATGGTATTTCCTGCCAAGTCAATTTCGCGCAGCAGCGAAACCACCGGAGCAGTAATACTTGTAGTAATACTCAAAATCATGTGCCCGTTCGGGAGCAACTTGAATGTATACGGAAAATTTGTCGGTCCTACATCGTAGTACCAGATGGGATTGGCATCGCGATCGGTGAAAAAGGCCGGCACCCCGGCGGTAGTGACATCTATCAGTTCAATCCCTGGGTTCTCAGGAGAAGTGGTCGAAGGGTTAGGCCGCGTCACTGTAAGTGTGGGAAAAGGAAGGGCGGGCAGGGCGCCAGTTGCAAAAGTAAGGTCGTCGCCGGTGTATGTATTCGTACCGCCCGCACATTGAGCTTGAACCAAAGCGCGCATGTGATAAGTGGTCGAGGCTCTCATTCCTGCGACGAGGATTGCCGAATTCTGAGCAGAGGCTAAAATTGGAGACCATGCCGTGTTTCGTCCGTACGACGTATTGGGTCCGAATTCGACCATAGCTTGGCCGGGGCAGCCGCCCAAAGCTGCGGCCACGTTGACTTGTGCTACCAGAGGATTTTGCGTGTTCGCGACCGACGTTGTGATGCCCGGGGGATCGTTAAAACTCGCGCTCCCGCACGCGATTGTGAAACCGCATAAAGTTAGCATGGAAAATAAGAGAAATGGCTGAAGCGGAGCCAAGTGTTTCATCTTTATCGAGTCCCCCTTCCGAGATGACACCCGTGGCAGGCGAAGCTCTGTCACGAGCACTGCAAGTGTTCCGTGTGCGCGGAATCATACCTCAAAAAACTAAGAAGCCAAGTAATAATTTGTAAACGGGGTAGATTATTGTTTACCGGCGCGAGTCCTCATTCATGCGATCAGCGCGGCGGCGACGTGAACTGAATGGTATAAAGTGAAAGGTGCTGCGACAAGAAAACGGCCTGCAGACAAACTACACTTTTTTTTCCGCGCAGCTCCCGCTTTCTTTCCAACATGAGTCGAGCTGGCCTCTGCGTTGGTAAAGAGCTGCTTCAACGAAGCGTGAACAAACGGTTGAAATGCTCGCCTGGTTGTCGCTCAGCTCTTGCCGAGAAAGTAAAGGTTGCGTAACCTAGGGCAGTCGACAATCTCCAAACTGCCGACAAGGTTCGGGCAATCGCCACCGTCAAGAGCCCGGCATTCGGCAGAACTCAAGTGATGAGATTTGGGGCCTGGACTCTTAAGGAACTACAGGATTTTTGAATTGATCATGCCAAAGTCGCTGCTTCTCACTGTGTTCGTCACTCTGACCGTCGCGGGGTGTTTTTCGCAGTCGCTCAACGACCCTCTTTCTCAAGGCACAAGTTCTCAAGGGGCAACGGTAGATTGCTCCGATCCCTCGATGGCGAACAGTGCTCAATGCAGCGCTGCACAAGGTCAAAGACCGGGTGGTGTGCCCGAGGACCAAAATTCGCCTTCCTACATGCGCACGCCAACGTTAATGAACCCTGGAGGTTTCAGTACAGATCAGTACACCCCGAGCAGACCACCGCTCAATCCTTCGCAGACCTGGCGTCCGGAAGGTCCGACGCGGCCGGAGACCGAGTTCGAGCAGATGGTGGCAGACTCGGTGGGTCGGCCGTTGCCCTTGTTCGGGCAATCGCTATTTGTGCAGGCGCCCAGCACCTTTTCCCCGGTCGATTGGATGCAGGTTCCAAGCGACTACATTATTGGGCCGGGCGATGAATTGCAGATCAGAATCTGGGGCCAGGTGCAGGCCAATTTGCGGGTATTTGTGGACCGCTCCGGGCAAATCTACATCCCGCAGGTGGGACAAATATCGGTTGCCGGCGTCCATTACGGAGATTTGGAGCAGCACCTCAAAGGTGAGATTTCGAAGATATTCAAGAATTTTAACGTCACGG
>DASRWO010000254.1:0-5848 GCA_035654555.1 Candidatus Deferrimicrobiaceae bacterium
TCGTATAAACCACGTTTCTTTAGAAATTCGATGAATTCGCCGAAAGCCTTGTCGATGCGCTCGAGTTCGTACACGCTCATCTCTCTCCGCGTATTCCCGTGCTTGGCCAATTCCAGCGTTACGGTGTGTACGTTCTGCGGCTGCGTATAGACGAACATGGGCTTCTCTTTATCTTGACCACGCCGGGCATCGATGTCGCGTTCGATTTCAGCCAACGTCGGCACAAAATCCAGTTCGCCCCAATGCGTGGTCTGAGCATCCAGCCGGTGGTGCGGGAATGCCGGAGAGAACAGCAAGCTCAAAATAGGATCAACGCTTACATAGCTGTCATACCCATCGTTTTCCAGCAGCTTTTCCAGATTGTTCAAGGGGTAAAAAGGCTGAATGTATTGCTTATGCGCCTGCAGAGCGCCCACCCAGATGGCAGGTTCCGAGAGCGCGGTTCCCGCATAGCGTGTAAAGGCTTTCTTGAACTCGATGCTCTCGCTTGCGAACCGGGCAATTTCCGGGGTAGACGTCGCGGTGCTGGAATATTGCGGCACCAAATCCTGGCGAAGGCTGTCGATCACAAAAATAAAAATATTGGGTTTTTTTACCTTCGACGGGGTGAGGGCTGAGACAAGCTCGACCGCCGAGGGTTGCGCCGGAACTTCCGAGGAAATATTCGTGTGCTGGCGCAACACGCTATAAAAAGCTTCGTGACTGCCGTTATCCAGAGATCTCGACAGAATGTCGGCGGCGGTTTTGAAGGAGATATCGGAGCCCGCGTAAGCTTCGATCCGGTCGCTCCAGACGCTCTCTCCACGTGTGGATGAATTTAATTCGTAGAATCCAATCACCGTCGCGAATGTGATCACTATAACAAGGCCAGAGGCCAGCGGACGAGCCTTCCTAACCTTAGCGGCGAAATTGGCCTTACACAGAAACATGAAGACCGCTGCCCACAGCAACAGTACAGCGAATTTCTGCAGAACGAAATCCCAGTCCGTTTTTGCCAGAGCAGTCGGGATAGCATAGGCAAGCAGGAAAAAACTACCCGCTAGTACGCCCCGCGACCATGTCCTCGCTGGAGCCGCGATTCCCCCAATCTGGCGACCTTGAATCTTTAATCGCGAAACTGTGCCTGCAAACCCTACCACCAGGGCCAGGCTTACCGCGCAGGAAACTCCACCCGCGAGCGCTCCCGTAAATGACAGAGTTGGCAAGGCAATTCTGAGCACCGCCCAGACGCACAATGCCCAGGCCAAAGTTCGGGTGAGCAGGCAATAAGCTAAGTCGGAACGACGAAACCATGCCGAGCATTTTCCAGCCAGGATGAAACCACCTCCAATAATTACGAAGATTGCGATATGAGCGCCCAGGCTGGCAAAAATCCCGGACAATCGTGCTTTGCCGGAAAGATGCGGATTCGCGTCGACGATTCCTCGAATCATCGAGACCGTGGCGAATCCGGAAGTCACAGCAACGGCAGAAAATCCCAGGCTCGCGAAATCGGGACTTTCGCGCACCACACGCGCGAGCCGTTCTTCGGCAGAGCCGTGCGCAGATATCATATCGATCGCCCCCAGCCAAACTACTGGAAAGAGACCGAAGATACTCCAACTGTAGGCGGCAAAATCCGGGCGAAGATGAGGCAGAGAGGAAAATATTATAAAGTACAACGACAGTGCCGAATTAACCAGCAGAAATGCGCTGGCCGCCGTGCGCGTCTTTGCCTTTCGAAGGTCGGGAATTAGGCTAACGGCGACGGCCAAAGACGTCATCCCATACATGTAGGCATGCAGCCTTACAAACGTCGGCAGCCACCAGAGTATCGGGTCATGAATGAAGCCGTAGTATGAAAACGGAATATATAACAACAGGCAGTAAACACTCGTCACCAGGCAAAGCAACCCGAATGCCAGTCGCGTCAATAGGAAAAATGACATCCCGGCGGCCGTGGGGAGCCGCTGGCACATCAAGCTATGTGAAGGCTGGACCCTAATGAACCGCCCCACTTCGTCCTTTGGACCAGCAACTAAACTCATTCCCTTTTCCACCAGCCATTCAAGCATTTACTGCCACACTAGCTACTTGCATGGACAGCAACAAGTGACGTAGGTACTTGCGCCGGGGACAATCGCTGAGGCGTAAGCGCGCTAAACAACATCCTCACCTGCCCGGTTCAGCACCGGACTCCAGCCGCGCCAGCGCCTTTCGTGCCCCCGTCTGATCGGGATGCAGCCGCAACTCAATTTTGTACTCTTCGATTGCGGCGGGGCGTTGTGAAGCCTGCTCCAGCGCACTTCCCAACTCGTAGTGCACGCCCTGGGCCGTAGGTTCAAACTCCAAAGTTTTCTGGAAATAAGGGACCGCGTCTTGCGGACGGTGCTGCAGAAGCCTGATCTGTCCTAGTCCGAACCAGGCCGTCGCCAGTTTCGGATCCATTTGCAATGCTGCGTTAAACCAGCGTTCCGCCTCGGGTAAATCCCCAGCCTGCTGGTAGGCGAAGCCGGCAAAATCCGCTGCGCGCCATCCCGGCTTCAACTCGTAGGAGCGAACAAAATAAGGGGCGGCGGCGGCGAATTTATTGCGGGCGCTTAGAGCAGATCCATAATTTAACTGTGCCCACTCATTCTCGGGAGCGCGATTGACCGCCCGCAAAAACAGAATGACGTCATTCGTCCAGTACTGTGATTGGATGGCGCTGGCAAAGGCAAAGACCGCTACGATACACGCGGCCAGGGGCCGCAGCAAATTCTGCTCCGGCCATTTCTTTCTTATTCCGGAGTAGGCGAATCCCGCCAGCAGGCCGACGCCCAACATGCTCATGTATAGGTAACGGTCGTGGATGAAATCATCTTCATTCATCCAGCGCAGATTGAGGGTTGGAAGTACAGGCAAGACCAGCCACGCGAGAGCCACCCACAAGCGGGAATCGCGTCGCGCGGCCATGATGGCGAGCGCAATCAGCGCGGCCAAAGCTAGCGCGGATAGAAGAAATCCAGACGTAGCCGGCGAACCGATTAGACGCAGATCATATTGTGGGCTCAAACCTCGCGGATAAATCACGCGATACAAATTGAAAAGGATGATTTTCGGTGCACTTAGCAAAACGGTGCTCCACGGAATCGGGGCGGACATGGCCGCCGCTCCGCCAAGCACCCAGGAGCGAAGAGCCAGCCAGAAAACGCTGACGCTTCCATAGGTGGAGATCACGGGCAAGGCAAAACCGCCCGCACCACTTGAATTTCGGCGGGAAACCAACCACAGGTCAATCAAGATAATTCCCGGCAGCACGATGCTTACTTCTTTGGCAAGGAGCGCCAGCAGGAATAGAAATCCGGCGAGCATCCACCAAATCCCGCGGTTCTGCTGCTTACTCGAGCCTCGGCGGTAACTCAGGAAACTGCCAAAGCACAGAGCAGCCGCCAGGGGATCATTCACACCAGAGACCCAGGACACTGACTCCACCTGAAGCGGATGAAGCCCGAAGACAGCAGCCGCTAACAGTGCCGCGCCCGCATCCTTCAACAAGGATCGGGCCACAAAGAATGCCAGGGCTGTGGCTGCAACGTGTGCCACGACGGTAGTGACGTGGAACCAGTGAGGATTAAGCCCGAAGAATGTTTTATTCAGCACAAACCAGAACGTCAGCAACGGCCGGTAGAAACGGCTCTCCGTTGCGGCCGTGGATGCCCACAACTGATGCGTAAATAAAAAACCAAGCCGGCTCCATTGCAGATTCGGATTCTGCGGAATTTGCGGCGGATCGTCGTAAACCCATCCGAAATTGAATGTCAACGAAAACGTGAGCAGTGTCGCGATCAGCAATCCCGCCAGCAGCAGCCAGTCTGTGCGTGATAGCTGAGGAGTTGGTTGCGGCATCGGCCGCTCGACGCTCATCTCCGGGGGATGCAGAATCATTCCGCTTTCACCAGCAGGCAGGTAATGTCGTCGTGCTGCGGGGTGTTGCCCACGAATAAATCCAGCTCGGCCATCAGCCGGTTGAGCATCTCGGCTGGAGTGCCAGCTGCGCCAGCCACGATTGCGTTCATCAGCCGGGTTTCACCGTATTCATCCTGATTCGCATTTTCGGCCTCGACCAATCCATCCGTGAAGATGATGAGCCAGTCGCCCGGCAACAGGGCCACGCTCGCCGATTCATACTTGGCCTCTAACTGAATGCCCAGAGGCAATCCTCCGACATCGAGCCGCTCAATCAAACCCGTGCTGCGGCGGACGATCGGATTATTATGGCCGGCATTAATGTAAGTGAAGATGCGCCGCGTCGCGTCGTACTCGGAAAGAAACGCAGTAGTAAAGCGAAGTCCTCCCTGGCTGTTCGAGCACGCATATTTGTTCATGTTCCCGACCAGTTCCGGCAGCGCGACCTGCGCAGTGGACAGTGTCTTCAGGCTTGCCTGAAACGTAGCCATCAGCATGGCTGCGGGAATGCTCTTGCCCGCCACATCGGCCACGGCAAAGACCACGCGATTCTCTTCGTTCGTCTTGCCGGGACGCGGAAACACGTCGTAATAATCTCCCGCCACTGTGTTGGCTGGGCGTGTGGCATAGGCAACGGCAATCCCCGGAATCTGCGGCGGAGCACCGGGCAGTAGCCAGGTCTGAATCTCACGTGCAATCTGCAAATCACGCTTCATCACCACGCGGTCGGCGATCTCCAGCATGAGCAATATGAACATCAGCAGGCCGCCCCAGAAATGAAAATCGAGTTCGACTACGTGCGCCTCGTGGTCGCTCCCTTGGTAGCTGACACCGCCAAAAGTCGGCAAGACCAGCAAGATCATCGCGGCTAATAGCAACACGCGGCGCGCGGGCGAAAGCTTCTCCAGAACTGCCCAGAAAAACTCCTTGACCATGTGCATGCGGCGGCGACGGCGGGCCAGGTCGTCGGGAGTTCTGGCCGCGACGTCGCGAGAGTACAACCGGTAGCTGGCACCAGCTTCGGTTCGGAACTGCGACCAGAGTTGGGTCAACTCCAGCCCTTCAGTCACGCGCCGCCAGAACTGTTGCATCCGCACTCGCAGAGGAGCGCGCTGAGTGGCCGGTGCGGGCGCGGTCGCCATAAGATTCAGTGATTATAGAGGAAGGGTCGAGCTGCGACCGCAAGATGTCAGGACGCCGAGTTAATAGCCGATTGACGATGACCTGCTCTGCCCACACATCGTCTTCCCGATCCAGGCCTGGCCGCGGGTTGGCCGCACACGGGTGGTAAGAATTCCGGCAGTTGTGGATTTGCCCGCGCCGTTCGGACCGAGCAGCCCGAAGATTTCGCCGGGAAGGATCTCAAGTGACAGGCCATCGAGAGCAACGATCTCTGCTTTGGGTTGTTTATTTTTCTTGCTTCGGCCCGAACCAAAGCCGAAGCCACCGCCTGAGGCGAGGGAGGTGGGGATGTATACACTTTTCGTAAATCGTGAGTTCGAATCCCAGCTAGCATGCTGCGGGTCCTCTGTGCGCCAAAAGTATATCCTGCGAAATTTTATTCTCCGGCCATCCTTGATTTCGCTACTATAGCGAGGTTTGGAGACGAATTATTTCAACGCCCGCCAGGATACCGGTCGGGGTTCGGTCTGCTTGAGCCCTGGTTAGGCGATGCAAAAGCAACAACGAGAGTTTAACAGCTGAGAACTGCACTATCCGGACTTATGCTGATTCATCCAGATCGTTTGCTGCCTGCCGAGCCCGGTACGCGAAAGATCGCCAGAACGCTTTATGAGTCTGTGCGAAACCTGCCGATTGTTAGTCCTCACGGGCATACGCAGGCGGCATGGCTTGCCAGGAACCAGCCGTTTCCTGATCCAGCAGCCCTCTTGGTTCAACCTGACCACTACATTTTTCGAAT
>DASRWO010000255.1:0-13864 GCA_035654555.1 Candidatus Deferrimicrobiaceae bacterium
GACCACGTGCAAGAGGCGCGAGTCTGCGGATGTATGGCGGGCGCCCTGGTTTGCTGGATGCTGCCAGGCGTTGGCTAGAATCCGGTCCAGCGATCGCAGACCAAAACGGCGGGCGTCTGTCAGATTGAGTACCTTTGCGGCTTCCAGATAGGCGGAGACACACATGCTGTTCCATCCCACGTAGACCGTCTTGTCGACATAAGGCGTTTGCCGCTGCAGGCGAGCGGCATACATTTTTTTCTTCGCGGACTCCAGTAACTCCTGCACGCGCTCGCTGTTTAGGTTCATGCGCCGCGCAATCTCGTCCAATGGAGCGCTAACGTAGAGCACGTTCTTCGCTGGGTTGTGATGCATTTCGCCTACTTCGTGGATGTCATAGCGCAGAGCTGCAACCTGGGCTTCTTCTTCGGTCAGGACGACGCGGGTTTCTTCCAGTGTCCAGGTAAAGTAGTCGCCATCGTCGTCCATGGAGATGTCGGCGTCTTGCGAAGCGTAAAAACCGCCGCGCTCACGATCGCTCAACCATTCGTCCATCCAACGGATAATGTCTTTCGCTACGCTGGCAAAAAATTCCGAGCCTGTGGCTTGACAGGCGTGGACGTAGTTTTTCAGCAGCTCCGAGTTGTCGTAGCACATCTTTTCGAAGTGCGGCACCACCCAGCGCTCGTCGACGGAGTAACGATGAAAGCCTCCGGCGAGCTGGTCGTAAACCCCGCCGTTGGCCATGTGTTCCAGGGTGGTGACAATTAAGTTGCGAAGGCTCTCGTCCGCATTTCGCCCATACCGCTCAATCAACAAATCCAGCGCCGAAGGATGGGGAAACTTGGGCGCTTGCCCGAATCCACCGTGTTGAGGGTCGAACATCTTAAAAGCGGATTCCTGAATCGTGGTGATGCTGCTGGCCGAAATGCGGCCGCCGCGGCCGGCAAAAGATTCGGCTTGCGCGATTGTGGTCTCGACCATTTTTGCCTGTTCCATCACATCGCCATTCTTTTCTTTGTACGCGCTGGCGATACTGAGAAGCACACGGCGGAAACTCGGACGCCCGTAGCCATCATTCGGGGGAAAATAGGTTCCGCCATAAAAAGGCTTGCCATCGGGAGTGAGGAACGCGGTGAGTGGCCACCCTCCTTGTCCGCTGACCGCGCTGATCGCTGCCTGGTAGCGGCTGTCGATATCCGGGCGCTCGTCGCGATCCACTTTTACCGCAATGAAATGCTCATTCACAATCTCCGCTATTTCGGGATCGTCATATGATTCGCGGTCCATCACATGGCACCAGTGGCACCATACTGCGCCGATATCGAGCAGCATCGGTCTGTTTTCGCGCTTTGCCGCAGCGAATGCTTCATCTCCCCACTCGTGCCAGTGAATCGGTTGATGCATGGCGGAGCGGAGGTAGGCGGAAGAGGCGCGGGCCAGGGAGTTTAGGGTGGTAGTGGTCATGATCTTTAGAGTCTAAATGCTTTAATGAGTTGACGTGAGGGCATCACCAGTTTCCAGCTTTAAAGGAGTTGTTTTGCGATCGTGCAGTACAAATCAATCGCTTCCGCCAATTGCTGCTTATCGATGAATTCACCATCGGTATGCGCAACGTGAATTGATCCTGGACCGATCAGCAGTGGTTCGCCCCAATTTGTTAACGCAGGAATATCTGTAGTGAAAGCGGCAATCATCGTTGGCAGATTATCGATAGTGCGCAGGCAGAGGAAGGGGATTTCCAGCGGAAAATCAACTTTCACCTCATCGCTGGCAGTCTTGAGAATCTGCCTGCGCAAATCGTGTGACGGACCGACGAGACGGTAGAGCAAGTCGGCATGCGCGTAATCGGGGATCACATTAGGTGCGCGACCGCCTTCGATCAATCCGATGTTGAGTGTGCAGGGACCAATCTCCGGGTCAGAAGGCAGAGGCATGGCACGCAAGAGCGTGAGAGCCGCGATCAGTTTATCGATGGCCGATTCGCCGAGTTCCGGATAAGCGGAATGCGCCATGCGTCCGGAAGCAGTGACTTCGGCGCGTAGCGTTCCTTTTGAAGCGAGTGCGATGCGATTTTCGGTGGGCTCGCCGTTGATCAGGTATTTGCATGCGTGGCCGGGCTGGCTTGCGGCAAAGGCATTGGCTAGTTTCGCGCCGAGACTATCGCGCTCTTCTCCCACTACGAACAGCAGCCCAACATGGATTCGTTCTCTTCTTAAGCGCTCTGAGGCGGCGATCTGCGCGGCTATGATTCCCTTGGCATCGCACGATCCTCGGCCGTAAATCCTGGCTGCGTCTTCTGACGATGGAATGAACGGAGGAACTGTATCCATGTGCGTGGAGAAAACGATCTCGGGATTCGGCTGCTCCGGCGAGGTTGCGTAGACATCAAAGCGGTCGCCTTCTACCGGAATTTTTCGTATCTGATACCCGATGCGGCAAAGCTCTCCGTAAAGATAATTTCCGACGGCGGCTTCGTTGCCCGAGATGGATTCGATATCGACGAGTTGGCGTGTGAGAGTAATAGCGTCCATGCCAGAAGGATAAACTACGGACTCTGCAGCGGCGGCGAGTTGGCTGGATCATGTAATCTGAAGTTTGTGGGCGGGCAGAATTCAACGATACGGTCGTTCTTTCTTGACGGCCCGGCGGGGCGGCTCGAAGCGCTGCTGAACGCCGGAGCCGAGAACGCGCCGCATGCGGCGGTGGTTTGTCATCCCCATCCGCTCTTCGGAGGCACGCTGCATAACAAAGTTGTTTTTCATACCATGAAGGCGCTGAATAGTTTTGGCTTCCCCGTGCTGCGGTTTAACTTTCGCGGAACCGGACTGAGCCACGGCGAGCATGACGAGGGCAAGGGGGAAGTGGACGACGTTCGCACCGCACTCGACTGGCTGGCTGCTGAGTATCATCTACCGCTGATCTTTGCTGGATTCTCTTTTGGTGCGGCGGTTGGGCTACGGGCCGCATCTTCGGATGCTCGCGTGAAAGCGTTGATTGGTGTGGGCGTTCCAGCGGCTCCGGTGGCTGCCGACGCTGAAGCGCCACGCGTGTACTCGTTTGATTTCCTGCGCGATTGCATAAAGCCAAAATTGTTTGTGAGCGGAGCGCGGGATCAGTTTGGTCCACGCGCGAAGTTGGAGGAATTAGTTGCAACGGTGCCGGAACCGAAGAAGTTGGTTGTAATCGAAGGTGCTGATCATTTTTTTGAAGGAAGATTGCGGGAAATGCGCGAAGCGATTGAAGCCTGGGTGCGGGAAACGATTGTGGAAGGCCCTTCGACATAATTCTTGCCCATGTCATTCTTGCGTATGTCCGATGCCATCGACGCAAGCCGGGATGCGGTGTTTCAAGGGATGCGCGAACGAGCGCGCCAGATTTTTCTCAACGCTCTGGCCGAGGCCTCGGTCGCCAAGGGATTTGCCCGGCACGTTCATTGTGAGCGCGGGGTGTTGCGCGTCCGCGAAGATCTTTACGATCTTCATTCTTACTCGCGCGTGGCCGTAGTTTCCATCGGCAAGGCCGGACATACGATGGTGGAAGCGCTGGCGCAGCAAATGGGTGAGTCTGCGCTGGAGGGGATTGTGGCGAGTTCCGTCAATCCGCCGGCGCAGGTGCGCGGCTTTCGTTATTTTCGCGGAGGACATCCGACGCCGAATGCCGAATCCATGCACGCCGCGAAGGCCATTCTAAAAATGCTACAGGCGCAAACTGCGGCCTCGCTGGTGATTTTTCTGCTGAGTGGCGGAGGATCATCGCTGGTCGAAAAGCCCATTGATGATGAGATTTCGCTGGAAGATCTGATCGCGACCTATCGCGTGCTGGTGCATTCCGGCGCACCCATTGCCGAGATTAACGCGATTCGTAAACATCTTTCCGCAGTGAAAGGTGGACGGCTGGCGCAGGCGGCGTTGCCGGCGCAACAAGTTTCGCTGCTAATTTCTGACGTTCCGGACAACACGTTGGATGCGCTGGCCTCTGGCCCAACTTTGCCAGACCCGACCAGCGTGGAAGATTGCTACCGACTCGCAGAGAAGCATAGCTTGCTGTTGCAACTTCCGCTATCCACTCGCGAGCTTTTTGAGCGCCGGGCGCTCGAAGAAACGCCCAAGTCTGACGATCCGGCATTTCATCGCTCGCGTTGGTGGGTGATGATTTCGAACCAAACGGCTGTGGACGGCGCGAGTGCGGCGGCCGAGCGCGCGGGTTTCACGGTGCATGTAGACAATTCCTGCGATGACTGGGATTACGCACTTGCAGCCGAATATTTGTTAAAGCGGCTTCGCGAGCTGAGAAAAGATTCCGAGCGCGTGTGTCTGATTTCTGGTGGAGAAGTAACGGTCAAAGTTGCCAACGGCGGAGTTGGCGGACGTAATCAGCAATTCGCTTTGGCGTGTGCCGCGAAGATCGCCGGAGAGAACATCACTGTGCTCAGCGCGGGAACAGATGGAATTGATGGGAACAGTCCAGCGGCAGGCGCAGTAGCCGACGGAAGCACCATAAAACGTGCGCAGCCGAAGGATATGGACGCAGCCGCAGCGCTGAAAGAATTCGATGCGTATCCATTTTTCACGGCGCTAGGGGACGCGATTGAGACCGGGCCCACGGGGAATAATCTGCGCGACTTGAGGATTTTGTTGGCCTACTGAAAGATCGGGCTTCGCCCGAAGGACAGCCGTGGGCGGTAGTCCCTCCAGAATCGGGAAGCTCTTCCGAACCTAAGCGGCTTCGCTTTTCACTTGCACTCCGGCCCACTTTTCTAACAGAGTGAGGGTCGCGGCATAGTCCTGGTCGCTGTGACCATCTTCGGTGGCCATTTCGTAGATCTCTTCCACAGTTTCGAGAGCGGGCAACTTTACGCGCGCTTCCTTGGCAGCTTCGAGGGTAAGCAGAATGTCCTTGTGCATGAGACGCAGAGGAAAATTGGGCGTGAAGTCGCGCTGCAAAATGAACGGTCCCTTGTATTCGACAACGCCGGAGCGGACCATGGTGGCTTCGATCAAAGAAAGCAGTTGCTTGGGGTCCACGCCAAGTTTGGTCGCGAGCGTGAGAGCTTCGGCGAAACCCTCGAAGATCAGCGCGATCTGCAAGTTCATGGCAAGCTTGGTGGCTTGGCCTTTGCCGGTCTCGCCCATGCGGAAAATCTTCTTACCCATGGCGGCAAACAGAGGGCCAAGGCGATCAATGATGGTTGAGTCACCGCCGACCATGAAAATCAAACTGCCGTTGGCCGCTCCGATTTTCGATCCCGTCATTGGAGCGTCGACGTAGGCTACGCCCTTTTCCCGAACTTGTTCAGCGAACTTGACCGTGGCCGAAGGAGAGATAGTGCTGGAGTCGACAATGATCATACCGTCCGCGAGCGACTGCTCAACTCCGTCCGTGCCGAACAGTGTTTGTTGGACGGCTGCAGTATCGGAAACACAGAGCCATACGACTTCCGCTCCCTGCGCCCCCGCCGCCGGCGTAGGGGCAACGCCCGCGCCTTCCACCAGTTTGCCGGGAGTGCGGTTCCAAACCGTGACCTCATGGCCGGCCTTGACCAGATTTGTGGCCATGGCATGCCCCATAATTCCCAGACCCAAGAAGGCGACGCGCATCTTTGAACTTCTCCTGATTGAATGAGAAACCCTGAACGCTTCTAAATTAGACGCTTTTAAATTAGATATGAGCGGCGGGACGAAGGTCAAGCTAAGCAGCGGTTTCGTGCGGCGAGAACCAGGAAGGCTCAGCTCCTATCAGGAGGCATCCCAGAAATTACGCGCCTTTCCTAACCGCCTGGGCTAAAATAGAGCGAGCCGCTTCCTGCTTTCATCCAATAGGCAGGCCAGCCCCGGGATGATCAAAGCAACGCTTCGCAATCCGGCCCTCCGCAAGCGCGCGTCACAGTTCGGGCGACTGGTGCGCAATTCCGCGGTGACGCCCTTATGCGGCGAGACCCATAAGCCTCGGCTTGTTGCGAATGGAGAGCTGGGAATCACGTTCATCGGGCATTCGAGCTTTTTCCTGCAGATGGGCGGTCAAAACATGACAATCGATCCCAACTTCGCGCGCTGGCTGTTCGTGCTGAAGCGCCTGCGGCGCCCCGGCCTTCGCGTACGCGACTTGCCGGCGATCGACCTGGTGCTGGTGACCCATGCGCATTTTGATCATCTCCACCGACCCTCGCTGCGAGCGATTGTGCACAACAACCTGCGAGTGCGCGGAGTCGCCCCGGTTATTATTATTCCCAGCCATGTGACGGACCTGATTTCGGATCTGGGCTTCTCCGAGATCATAGAACTTGACTGGTGGGACACTACGCACCACGGCAATCTGTCGGTGACACATGTCCCTTCTCGCCATTGGGGAGCGCGGATTTTGAAGGATTCGCACCGCGGCTACGGCGGCTACGTGCTCAAAGCAGGGAAGCACTCGGTTTATCACGCTGGCGACACAGCCTATTTTGCGGGCTTCCGCGAGATCGGCCGGCGCCTGGCGCCTGAGTTGGCGTTGCTTCCGATCGGCGCCTATAACCCGGCAACGTTTCGCAACGTTCACACCAACCCCGCCGATGCAACTCATGCCTTTCTCGACTTGAAATCGCGCTGGATGGTGCCCATGCATTACGGAACCTTCCGGTTATCGCATGAGCCAGTGGATGAGCCGCTGCAATTGCTCGAAAAGGAAGCGCGGGCGGCAGGGATTCAAGACCGGGTAGTGGTGCTGGAAGAGGGCGTCACGAAGTTCTTCTGATTTCATCTTGTCTCAATTTCTTAGCTGGCTGTAACACTCCCGCGATAGCACTTTTTTTGACAAATTGCCTCCAGACTTTAAAGAAATCGAAGAGGCGCAGGAAAAGTTTATGCAACAGTTGCCGAAGAGTGCGTGAACGCTCCACTTCGTAGCTGTTGGAAGGAGAGCGCGGCCCCGGTCGCGCTCTTTTTGTCTCTACTACTTTCGTAATGTCGCGGATGTCGCTATTACACAAGTATTACAGTGGCTTCCGCGAAGCCTTGATAGGTTAGATGTATACGTTATCGAACTTAGGACAAACGGGGACCCTCCTTGGACATGCAACTGGAAAGCTTGGAAAAACGACAAGCCGCACGGAACGAAGTCAATTGGGTGACGGCGATTTTTATGATGGCGTTTCACGTGGGTGCCATCGCAGCACTCTTCTTCTTTACATGGAAAGCACTATTCGTTGCCATGTTCCTGTGGTGGGTTTCGGGCAGCTTGGGCATCGGAATGGCGTATCACCGGCTGCTCACGCATCGTGGGTATAAGACGCCGAAGTGGGTTGAGTATTTTTTGACGGTCTGTGCCACGCTGGCACTCGAGGGCGGTCCGATTTTCTGGGTGGCCACGCACCGCATTCATCATCAGTACTCTGATCAAGACGGAGATCCGCATTCGCCGATCGATGGTAAGTGGTGGGCGCACATGGGCTGGATTCTGATGGGCAAGTCGATGCATCACGATACGACCACGCTGGCCCGCTATGTTCCCGACCTGGCCAAAGATAGATTTCATGTCTGGATCACGAAGTATCACTACGTACCTATGATTGTTCTGGGAGTGATTCTGCTGGCTATCGGCGGGCTCCCGTTCCTGATGTGGGGAATCTTTATGCGGACGGTGGTTGGGCTACACGCTACCTGGCTGGTGAATTCGGCTACGCATTCCTGGGGCACGCGGCGTTTCACGACGCGCGATCTTTCCACCAACAGTTGGTGGGTCGCTTTGCTAACCTTCGGCGAAGGCTGGCACAACAATCACCACGCGCATCCGACGGCCGCGCAGCATGGCTTTACCTGGTATGAGGTTGATATGAACTGGTATGGCATTTGGGCGCTGAAGACGTTGGGTTTGGCTTCGGATGTCAAGCGCGTGAAACTGGCTGATTTGGAAAAAGGGTTGGTGGCAGCTCCAAATGGACAGCTGGTTACTGCGGCTTTGCCGGAGGGCGCGGTGGCGGGCGACTAGGTTTAATCATACTTTGGCAGGCACCTTATCCCCGGCTGATTTCAGTCGGGGTTTTTGCTGCTCGCACAGCTGTAAAACACGGCGGACACAGGAGAAAACAGCGTAAATGCCTCCATTCTTATCCCGTGATCTTCCTTGTCCTCTGTGGTGAAGATTCCGATTGGGCCTGTAGAATCAGGCCATGCGCATCACCAGCCGGCGTGGGACTATCGTTTTCTTCCTCTGCCTGGGTATCGGCCTGGTGGCGCTGGCGGTTGCGCTCAATGTTGGATGGATCATTCTCAACTGGCGCGAAGGCGTGTTGTTGTTTTTCGGCATCATCTTTTTTGCATTGATCATTGCGGGCATGATCGTAAACACCAGTTTTCTGGTGCACGAAATTCGCCGCAGCGAGCAGCACGACAGCTTTATCAACGCGGTCACGCACGAATTGAAGACTCCGGTGGCTTCGATCCGTCTCCATTTGGAAACTCTGCTGCGCCGCGAACTGCCGAACGCGCAGAAGCAGGAGTTTTACCGCCTGATGCTCAGCGATACCGATCGCCTCACCGAGACTGTCGAACAGGTGCTGCGCGCTGGGCGCGCCGGAGACAAGAAAGCGGGCCGGGAAAAATCGGCGGTCGATTTCCGGCGACTGGTGCGCGAATGCATGGAAGCCGCCCGCACCCGGCACCATCTTCCCCCGCACCTTTTACGCTATGAAGAAGTGACGAGTAACGGCGCTGGAATACGCGTCTTGGGGAGCCCTGAAGACCTCCGCACCGCGGTTTTCAACGTCCTCGATAATGCGATTAAGTATTCCGGAGAGACGGTCGATGTTCGGGTGCGCCTCGATACGCCTGACGATAAGCGTGTAGTTTTGAGCATCCAGGATCAGGGCGTCGGAATTCCCCCGGACGATTTGAAGAGTATTTTCAAGCGATTCTACCGCGTCAGCCATCGCTCCCTGGCGCATGTTAAAGGAACAGGGCTGGGGTTGTTCATAGTGAAGGCGATTGCGCGCAAGCACGGCGGCAAGGTGTTTGCCGAGAGCGCCGGGGAGGGCGAGGGCACCACCGTAACGATCGAACTCCCGAGGTCGGAGGCATGAGCCGGGTTCTGGTAGTAGAAGACGAGGCCCATCTGGCGCAGGGGCTGTGCTTTAACCTGCAGGCCGAAGGATACTCGGCCGAGATTGTGGGAGATGGCGAGTCGGCCACGGATAAGCTCCTCGACAAGAAAGAGAACTTCGATGCCGTGGTGCTCGACATTATGTTGCCGGGCAAAGATGGCTTCAGCGTGGTCGCGGAGTTGCGCGCTGCGCGGAATTATGTGCCCGTGCTCATGCTGACCGCGCGCAGCCGTCCCGAAGATGTCTTGAAGGGATTCGCCGCTGGAGCCGACGACTATCTTCCCAAACCTTTTGATCTATCGATTCTGCTGGCCCGGCTGCAGGGATTGCTGCGCCGCAATCAGTGGGTGCGTGGAGGCCAACCTGCGAGCGACGCTTCCGGAAATCAGATCGTCTCTGACCGGGAGAGTGCCGGCGACTTTGGAACGTTTTCGTTCGGTGGCAAGACCATCGACTTCGGCACGCTCGAATTGCGTACGGCCGACAACGTGATTCATCTGACGCTGATGGAATCAGATCTGCTGCGCCACTTGGTGCGCAAAGACGGACGCGTGGTTTCACGTAAACAAATTCTCGAAGAAGTCTGGGGACTACACGAAGATACCGACACCCGCGCTATCGACAACTTCATGGTACGGTTGCGGCGCTATATTGAAGACGATCCCGCGCAGCCTCGGCACTTACTGACGGTACGCGGGGTGGGATATCGCTTCCTGGCGGATCCGGAAAAGCGCTGAGCTTAGCCAGCAGGAGGCGGCGGAATGAGTCTGTGTATTGTCGTCAGGTTTGGCTCCGGCAGTGGGAAGAGAAGGAGTTTCACACACAACTAATTTTCCTGCGCGGGGTTCTTACAGGACATTGACGATTCTGAGTCGGTCGGGCGGGATCTTGTCTGATCATCGAGGTGCAGTATGCGATTGACCTCCATTGTTCTCGTAATTCTGACCGCCATTTCCACAAATAAACTTTCCTCCGCGCAGCAGAGCGGGTGGATTCCTCAAGCGATTGAGAATCTGCAGCAAACTGCTTCCTCGAAAACCAATTTCACCTTCGAGCATTCGATGCTGATATTCGCCTCTAAACTGGACCCGGGCGACGAGGACCTCCGCCGCGTAATCGCAGGCGTGAGCGGCATCTCCGTTCGTAATTATCATTTTGCTGAACCCCATCAGTATGACCCAGCGGTATTGCGCTCTGTGAAAGCGGAGTACCGCGCAGCAGGTTGGAAACAACTGGTGAATAGGCAGGAGAATACTGGCCAGGATGTGAGCGATCTCTGGGTTCGCTCCGAGAACAATGCGATCAGTAACGTCGCGATTCTCCTTGCCAAGGCAAACGACGTAAAGTTCGTCGTGGTTTCCGGTTCTATCAGTCCCCTGGACATCTCTCATCTCGGGGGGCATTTTGGCATCCCTAAGATCGAGGGCGGAGTGCTCGTGCCAAATGCCGCGGTACGACCTTAGCAGTGCGCAAGCCGCTGCTTCTGGTAAGCCCTCATTCGCGTAGCCTGGTCGGCAAACTCAAGGAGAATTAACGTGAGAAAAATCATCGGCATCTGGAAAACGGGCGTAGGGTGGGCCAGGAATCTGAATCGAGACGCTGCAATTGATTCCTTGCGCAATGTGTTGGCAGTCGTGGGCGGCGCGACAATTCTAGCGGACTTCGGCACCATCAAGGCGTGGTTCGTTCCGCCGATGCTTGCCTTGGCGTTTCTCATTTGGTTCCTGGATTATGAGCGCCACTTTCGCGGCCAGACTGTCGAGGAATCGAAGCTTGTGCGATGACGCTGTTCCATCGCGTTGTGATCTATGGGTTAGGCGTGACAGAGTTCGGCGATGACCGTCTCCCTGCGTTCCTGCGCCAGATGATCTATACGATTAAGAACCATTGTATAGGTCGCCAGCGAAACTGCTGCCAATAGCAGCAGGAGCAGCGCAGCCATCCAGGAGTTTCCCAGGTAGCGCGCTGTCCAGAAAATGCTCCCTCCCACGCCGACGATCATAATCTGCAACGCCAGGCTGATGAGCACGGTCATCTGGGAGGCACGTTGGCGGCCAAATTTGGAGTAATCAAGTTTCTTTGGCGAGTAGAGCGACAGCACATTGCCTACGGCAAAATTCAGCGGAGCGGCGAAAAGCAAACCAGCCAGCGTAGCGACGGTAATGTCGAGTGCAGGACGGCCATAAAGAAAACTGACGGAAACCCACGCGATGGCCATCTCAAACATTAAGATGCCCGCGTGGGTAAGATTTTTGCCCAGCACAATCTCGCGAAAACTTACCGGCGAGGCGTAGAAGAATTGGATGCCCCCGGCATCGCCGCCAAAAGTGTTGTAAACCAGATTCGTGAGCATGAGAAGCGTGTACGCGGCCGCGAGCGGGAACGCCAAATTGGGAGTGCGAGGAAGAAAATAGCCGGAGTGCCCGGCCGCGTTCATTCCTCCGAAGCGGAAAACGAGCAACGCAAAAATCGGCATGAGCAGCGTGAGCAACATGGGGCCGCTGCGCAGCAGATAGCAAACTTCTTTCTCGAAGACGGCTGCGACCGGAGTTGCGAATCCGGGCAGGCTCCAGCCCAGGTGGAGTTGTCGATCTTGCGGGACAGAGGACGCGGCGGCCGTCTCGTTAAGGTTTTCACCGCGATACTGGGCTACCAGCCTAAGGTGTAAGCTATAACCAATCACTGCTACAAAACCACACAACAGTGCCAGCGAACTTAGCGCAACCGGCCATTGCGGATAGATCCCTTGCACGATGGCGTCGGCAGCCAGGCCCGGAGGAAGAATCGCCTGCACAGGAGCAAGAACAGCGACGACTCGTTGCACTTCCGGTCGAGCGCGCTTACCGTAACGTGTCAAGGGTCCGATCAACTGAAAACTCAACATCAGCAGAACAAACAGAATGCCCATGATCTCGCGGGTGCGCCGCTGTGCCAGCCAGCGCTCCACCCAGGCGAAGATCATCTGCATCAAAAGCAGGTTGAACGCGGCGAATACCAGTAACACCAGCGACAACCACGGTAGCAATGCGGCTTTCGCAAAGCTCACGCCAACAAGAACTCCACATGTCCATAAGGCTCCGATAGCGCTGGCGGGATCGAATGCACCGTAGGCGAGCCGCACTAGGTAATACGATCCGTAACCGAGCGGGAAACGCAGCAAATCGGAGGAGTCCGGATTGTTGGTGAAGGCGGTCGACATGACAGGAAAAAATTGCCAGAAGAAAAAAATGACCCACAACGGCACCGCCAGCAGCTGGGGCTTGCCTTGCATGAAGACGAAATAGGACAATGCACCCATGCCGATAGCGCCGCCGAGTCCGAGGACCGTGAATGCGAGCGAGACGAGGATGCGCGAGAGCAACTCCAACTGGCCACGGGTAGTGCGCAGTGTATTAATGAACAGCCGCCAGCGTAGCCAGGCGATGGCGATGAGCTGACTGCTCCGGAGGGGCGTACCTTGATCGACTCTGATTACCCCAGCCAAGACAATTCCTGTTCCGTGCGGCGCTCGCCGCCTACTGTACGTAAGAAGATCTCTTCCAGCGTCAGCTTTTGCCCAGATCGCGTTGCGCTGGCATTACCGTCGCCAGATACCAAAGGCGTTTGTGCCTCGACGCCAGCGCGCAACTCTTCCAGCGATCCTTGCGCCACTAACCTTCCCTGATGAATGATGGCAACGTGGCTGCACAAGCGCTCCACGATTTCGAGAACATGCGAGGTGAGAAAAATTGTAGCGCCGCGGGCAATCATGCCTTGCAACATCGACTTCAGAGTTCCGGCGGCGATGGCATCCACGCCTTCGAAGGGTTCGTCGAGAAATAAAACTTTCGGACCGTGGATCACGGCTGCGGCCATTGCAAGTTTTTTCTGCATGCCGTGCGAGTAATCGGTGACCAGCTTTTTCGGCTGATCGGCGAGTTGCATGAAGTCGAGCAGTTCCACGGTTCGCTTTGCCGCGGTCTCGCGATCCAGTCCGTACATGCGACCGGCGAAGTTCAAAAACTCGGAGCCGGTGAGGCGTCCGAACAGTGCCATGCCTTCCGGGACAACGCCGATTTGCCGTTTCACTTCCACCGGATGTGCGGTCAGATCAAGCCCAAGAATTTCGACCCTTCCCGCGCTAGGCGCGAGCAAACCAGTGAGCATTCTGATGGTGGTGGATTTTCCGGCGCCGTTAGGCCCGAGGAAGCCAAAGAATTGTCCGGGAGAAACGCGCAGCTCGACGCCGTCGACCGCGATGAGATCTCCGAAGCGTCGAGTCAGACCCTCGGTGATGATGGTGGGAGCGGCGTCCATGAAGAATTCGAATCTAGCACAGGGGCTCGCGCTGCGGGAACGGCGTCTTCAGCAGACGACAACGCCCTGGCTGTTGCAGCCAGGGCATTATTGGGGGAACAGCAGCAAATCTAAAACAGGTTCCACAGGAACTGGTTGTAGACGTCGTGGTGATACTGCACCTCCGGCGCCTTCACGAAAGTTCCCAGCAGACGCGGACAGCGATCGGCGGCCGCCTGCTTCAGGTCGGCGTAACGTCCCTTCACATCTTCGCCGAGAATTTCCGTCGTCCATTTCGAGTTGCGGAAATTTTCCAGCGCTGTGTAGATGTTATCGGGGAGATAGCGTTCGGCCTGGCGGAGATTTTTTATCTTCGAGGTGTCACCATCGAGTCCGGTTTTGAAGATCGAATACAGAACCAAATAAGGATTCGCATCCGGAGCTACGGAACGAACTTCAACGCGCATACTCTTTTCGTTGCCGATAGGAATGCGGATCATCGATCCGCGATCCACAGCAGAGGCCTTGATC